>NZ_RAPV01000001.1:606998-910497 GCF_003610295.1 Paraburkholderia sp. BL23I1N1 | reverse complement strand
TGTCAGCAAGGTGAAGCGGTATCACGACGATGTGCCGCTGTTCTCGCGCTTCCAGATCGAACACCAGATTGAAACCGCGTACTCGCGTACGGTGCCGTTGCCTTCGGGCGGCGCCATCGTGATCGACCACACGGAAGCGCTGGTTGCGATCGACGTGAACTCGGCGCGCGCCACCAAGGGCGCCGACATCGAGGAAACGGCTGCACGCACCAACCTCGAAGCCGCCGACGAAGTGGCCCGCCAGTTGCGCCTGCGCGACCTGGGCGGCCTGATCGTGATCGACTTCATCGACATGGAATCGGCCAAGAGCCAGCGCGAAGTCGAGCAACGCCTGAAAGACGCCCTGAAGCACGACCGTGCGCGCGTCCAGATGGGCAAGATCTCGCGCTTCGGCCTGATGGAACTGTCGCGTCAACGTCTGCGCCCGGCTTTGTCGGAAGGCAGCCACGTGACCTGCCCGCGTTGTAACGGCACGGGCCACATCCGCGATACCGAATCGTCCGCGCTGCAAGTGCTGCGGATCATTCAGGAAGAAGCCATGAAGGAAAACACCGCAGCGATCCATTGCCAGGTGCCGGTCGAAGTGACCGCCTTCCTGTTGAACGAAAAGCGCGCGGAAATCAACAAGATCGAATCGCGTTTCAAGGTCAACGTCGTTCTGATCCCGAACAAGCACCTCGACACGCCGCATTACAAGCTCGAGCGCCTGCGTCACGACGATGCACGTCTCGACGAGCCGCGCGCATCGTGGAAGATGGCCGAAGAAGCAGCCCGCGAACTGGAATCGGAAACCGGTTACAGCAAGCGCGCTGAGGAAGTGAAGCCGAAGCAGGAAGCGGCGGTCAAGGGCATCACGCCTGAGAAGCCGGCGCCGAGCGCGCCGGTCCGTCCGGCGGCAACCCCGGCTCCGGTGGCCGTTACGCCGGCCGGCGGTGGCTTTATCGGTTGGTTGAAGAATCTGTTCGGCATGCAGCCGGCCGCGCCGACGCCTGTCGCACCGGCTACGACCGAAAAGCAGGCGCGTCCGCAACGCGGCGAACGCACGGAGCGCGGTGAGCGCACCGGCGAACGCGGCGGCGATCGCAACCGCAATCGCCGTGGCGGCGCAGGCGGCCGCGATGCAGCGGGCCGTGGCGAAGGCACGACCGGTAGCCGTCAGGCTCAAGGCCAGCAGCCGTCGCAGCGTCGCGAGGAACGTGAACCGCGTGAAGGCCGCGAGGGTCGTGAACCGCGTGAAGCCCGTGAATCGCGCGAGCCGCGTGGTACCCGTGAACCGCGTGAGGCCCGTGAAGGCCGCGAGCCGCGTGAAGGTCGCGAGGGTCGCGAAAACCGTGATCGCGGCAACGATCGTGTGGAAACCGTTGAAGGCGCACCGCGCGCCGAACGTGGCGAGCGCCAGGAACGCGGCGAACGCCGTGAGCGTGGTGAGCGCGCTGAACGTGGCGAACGCCGTAAGCAGCAGCCCGAAGCGGCAGAAGCACTGACGCAGAACGAGGCGCAATCGACGGAAGAACTGGCGCAAAACCAGGCCGCCTTGAGCGAAAACGGTGCACCGGTCGATCAGGAAGCAGTGGCGCGTGAAGGTGAAGAACGCCGTCGCCGCCGTCGCGGCCGTCGTGGTGGCCGTCGTGAGCGTGAAGAAGACGTGAACGGCAACCTGGCTGCAGACGTCGCAGAAGCTGAAGGCGACAACGTCAATGTGACCGCCGAAGCGCCGGTGCGCACCGCGCATCAGCCTGTCGAACACAAGGCCGACGTCGACGAGGCGAACGTTGTTAAGCCGGTGGAAGTGGTTGTCGCCGCTGTCGCGACGCAAACCACGGTCGTCAGCGAACTGCATGCTGTAACCGAAACGCCGGCTCTGGCCGTCGAGCAGGCTGCAAAGACGGAAACGGCTGCACCGGTCGCAGAAGCGCCGGTGGTGCCGGTTGCACCTGTTGTTGCGCCGGTTGCAGTCGAGCAAGCAGTGGAAGCGCCGGTGGTTCAAGCCGCTGCTCCCGCGCCGGTCGAAACCGCACACGCAGCGCCGGTCGCCAGCGAAACGGTTTCGTTCGCCGAACCGGTTGCTCATGTCGCAGCCCCGGTTGAAGCTCGGGTTGAAGCCCCTGCCGAAGCCCGGATCGAAACGCCGGCAGTGGCTCCGGTCGTCGAAGCGCAAGCCGCACCGGCTCCGGTAGAAACCGCGGCCCACGCGGCAGTGGTTGAAGCACCGGCCGTCCAACCGGCGCCGCAAGCCGCAATCGCCGAGCCGCAACCGGTTGTCGCAACAGTTGCTCCGGCAGTTGAAGCGGTCGCTCCGGCAGCGATTGCTCCGGCAGCAGTCGAAACGGCACCCGTCGCAATTGCGCCGCAGGCACCGCGTAGCGCCGCTGTGTCGGCGGAATCCCTGAAGCCGGTGCTGGAACAAGCCGGTCTCGTCTGGGTGAACACCGACTCCGACAAGCTGCGTGCCGCGCAGGAAGCTGCTGC
Organism: Paraburkholderia sp. BL23I1N1; assembly: GCF_003610295.1. Lineage (NCBI taxonomy): Bacteria > Pseudomonadati > Pseudomonadota > Betaproteobacteria > Burkholderiales > Burkholderiaceae > Paraburkholderia > Paraburkholderia sp. BL23I1N1. Next base: position 908,028 of record NZ_RAPV01000001.1, on the reverse strand, counting down.
GCAAGCGGCCAAGCCGGTTCGCGTGGGTCGCGAGCGTAAGGCGTTGCCGCCGGTCGAAACCGCACCGATGCAAATGGTGGAAACCGGTAAGCATCCGCAGTAAGCGAACCGCTGCCCTGCAAAAAGCCCGCCCTCACCGGCGGGCTTTTTGTTTTATGGGCGCGACGCGCCCACCCGGTAGCGCGCTGTATGCCACTCCCCGTATACCCGGACAGCATCGGCAGGCCGTCAGCCGCCGGATGCATTTCCGCTAGAATGAATATCCGGGTTCCAATCGTGACACCGGTCTCAGTCCCGATCACAGCACCTGAGCAGCCCAAAACGAAGCATCAAGCGAAGCAATTCATGTCCCGACGCATCATCCCTGTTGCCGATCTCAGCGCGGTGCCGGTCATTTCCGGCCCCGTGCAGGCGCCTAGCGGCGTGCTGCACGATACGCTGTTGCGCCCGCTGCGCGATCTGCGCATCTCGGTGACGGATCGCTGCAATTTCCGCTGCGTCTACTGCATGCCGCGCGCGGTGTTCGACAAGGATTACGCGTTCTTGCCGCATAGCGCGCTGCTCAGCTTCGAAGAAATCGAACGGCTCGCGCGGCTCTTCGTCGCACACGGCGTTGAGAAAATCCGTCTTACGGGTGGCGAACCGCTCCTGCGCAAAAATCTGGAATTCCTGATCGAACGGCTTGCGCAGCTCACCACGCCGGAAGGCCGCCCACTCGATCTGACGCTGACCACCAATGGCTCGTTGCTGGAGCGCAAGGCGCGCAGCCTGAAAGACGCCGGCCTGACCCGCGTGACTGTGAGTCTCGACGCGCTCGACGACACCCTGTTCCGCCGCATGAACGACGCCGACTTCGCAGTCGCCGACGTGCTGGACGGAATCGCCGCGGCCCAAGCGGTGGGGCTCGCGCCGGTGAAGGTCAATATGGTGGTCAAGCGCGGCACGAATGACAGCGAAATCGTGCCGATGGCGCGTCACTTCAAAGGCTCAGGCGCGGTGCTGCGCTTTATCGAGTACATGGATGTGGGCACGTCGAACGGCTGGAACATGACCGAAGTGCTGCCTTCCGCCGACGTCGTGACGCGCATCGCCGAGCTTTTCCCGCTCGTGCCGCTCGAAGCGCATAGCGCAGCCGAGACCGCCCAGCGCTGGGGTTACGTGCACGGCAGCGGCGAGATCGGCGTGATTTCGAGCGTGACGCGGGCGTTCTGCGGTAGTTGTACGCGCGCGCGCCTGTCGACGGAGGGCAAGCTGTACCTGTGCCTGTTCGCGTCGTCCGGTCACGATCTGCGCGCCTTGCTGCGCAGCGGCGCGAGCGACGCCGATATCGCCACCGCCGTCGCCGAAATCTGGCAAGACCGCGGCGACCGCTATTCGCAATTACGCGGCAGCAACGCAGCCGCGCCGCGCGAGCAGGACGGCCGCCGCGTGGAAATGTCGTACATCGGCGGCTAGAACGGCCGAGCCCATGAACCCGGCACGCGAACACATCACCGGTCTGGTCCTCGCGGGCGGACGCGGCATGCGCATGGGCGGTGTTGACAAGGGACTGCAAACGCTGCACGGCGAGCCGCTTGCCTCCCACGTGCTGAAGCGGCTTGCGCTGCAAACCGGCGCCCTGCTGATCAGCGCCAATCGTCACCCTGACGTCTACGGCGCACTCGGCGCGCCGTTCGGCGCCAAGGTGCTTGCCGATACCCTGCCCGGTTTTCCCGGACCGCTGGCGGGTCTGCTCGCCGGGCTGCGTGCAGCCGGTACTGCTTACGTGCTAAGCGCGCCCTGCGATACGCCCGGACTGCCGGCCGATCTCGCCCTGGGCCTCGCGCAGGCACTCGACTCGAATCAGGCCGATATCGCCACCGTCACGACCACCGACGCCGAAGGCCACGTGTCGCTCCATCCCGTGTTCGCGTTGCTGCACACGAGTCTCGCAGACGACCTGGCGGCCTTTCTGGAAGCCGGGGAGCGCAAGGTCCGCGCGTGGTACGCGCGCCACAAGACGGTCGAAGTCGCCTTTGCCGACGAGCGCGCGTTTTACAATATCAATTCGTTACAAGAACTCGCCGACCTCGAGCGTTGCTGAGGCCCCGGTTGAAATCACGCTCCGGCCGCACAGCAACAGCCGCACCCGCCTCCGGTCGCGACGCCCAGCCCTTCATGACCACGCTTAACGAATTTTCCCGCTGCGTCGCGCAGTACGATCCTCACGCGCTACCTGTTTCGGCTGCCCAGGCGATCGTCCGTCAATGGGCAACGCCGATCGCGGCGGTCGAACGCGTGCCCTTGCGCGATGCGCTCGACCGAGTGCTGGCGGCCGACATCGTCTCGCCAATCGACGTCCCTTCGCACGACAACTCGGCCATGGACGGCTACGCGTTCAGTCGCGCGGCCCTGGCATCCAATGCGTCCACGGTCGATTTGACAATCGTCGGCAAAGCACTGGCCGGTCATCCGTTCGCGGGCCGCGTCAACGAGACGCAATGCGTACGTGTCATGACGGGCGCCTGCATGCCGGCCGGCTGCGACACCGTCGTGCCGCAGGAGCTGGTTGAGCGCAGCGCCGATTCCACCTCGATCCGTTTTGCGGCCAACGCCGTGCGGGCCGGCGCCAACCGGCGCCTCGCCGGCGAAGACCTCGCCCGTGGCCATGCCGCGCTACGCGCCGGCCGGATCATGCGCGCGTCGGACCTCGGTTTGCTGGCATCGCTCGGCATGGGCGAAGTCAACGTGCGGCGGCGCTTGCGCGTCGCATTTTTCTCCACCGGTGACGAATTGCGCTTGCTCGGCGAACCGCTCGACCCGGGTTCGGTGTATGACAGCAATCGCTACACGCTGTTTGCGATGCTCCGGCGCCTGAACATGGATACGCTCGATCTCGGCGTCGTACGCGACGAACCCGCCGCGCTCGAAGCCGCGTTGCGCAGCGCCGCGGCCAGCGCCGACGTGGTGCTGACCTCGGGCGGCGTCTCGGTCGGCGAGGCGGATTTCACCAAGCAATTGCTACAGACATTCGGCGACGTCGCGTTCTGGAGTCTTGCCATGCGCCCAGGCCGGCCGCTCGCTTTTGGCCGCGTCTGGTCAGGGGACCATCCGGGTCTCGGGCTGCCCGCGTTATTCTTTGGCTTGCCGGGCAATCCAGTGGCCGTGATGGTCACGTTCTACCAGATCGTGCGCGAAGCGCTGCTGCTGATGGCCGGCGCAACGCCGCAGGCACTGCCGGTGCTGCGCGCCGCCAGCCGCCAGGTCATCCGCAAGCGCGCCGGGCGCACCGAGTACCAGCGCGGCGTCGCCGGGCAGGACGCGCACGGCCAATGGCAGGTCACGCCAACCAGCTCGCAAAGTTCGGGCGTGCTGAGTTCGATGAGCGAAGCAAATTGTTTCATCGTTCTCGGGCACGATGAAGCCGATATTGCCGAGGGCGAGCACGTCGATATCATGCTGTTCGACGGTCTTATCTGACGCCTGACAGAACGCTTTCGCTGCCGCTTTTCCGCAGCCTGATTTGCGGCTTCATTTGCGGCCTCACTCATTACCACTACGACACACGGGTTTGACTTACATGAAAAAACAGATCTCGTTCATTGCACCGGGACAAACGGCCAAAGCGCTTATCCTCGTGTACCTGACATTCTCGGTGCCGATCGTGCTGCTCGGCGTGCTGGTGGCGTTCATCCGTTACGGCTCGGTCGAATTGAGCACGGTGTTCAGCGCGCTACTGCTGAATGCGATTCTCGGCTTCGTTCTGCTGTGGATTGCCTGCCACGCGTACAACTGGGTGGCGTCGCGCTTTGGCGGCATCGAAATCCAGCTCACCGACGCGCCGGAAGAAACGTAATGACCGCGACGATTCGCGCCGCGACGCCTGCGGATACGGGTGCGATCTTCGCGCTGACGTACGAGCTGGCTGAATTCGAAAGCCTCACGCACGTATTTGTCGCGACCGAAGACGGTTTGCGTGACGCACTGTTCGGCGCGCGGCCCTCGATCGAAGCGCTGGTGGCGGAAAACGAAGAACGCATCGTCGGCTATGCGCTGTTCTTCCACAATTACTCGAGCTTCGCCGGCAAACGCGGGCTGTATCTCGAAGATATCTACGTGCAACCAGGTCAGCGCGGCAGCGGTCTAGGTGCCGCCATGCTCGCCCGGCTGGCGGCGCTGGCCGTCGAGCGGCAGTGCGGGCGCTTTGAATGGACCGTGCTTGACTGGAACAAGCAGGCCATTAGTTTCTACGAGAAGCTGGGCGCGACGGTGATGCCGGATTGGCGTGTCGTGCGCCTGACGGGCGACGCGCTGGAACGACTGGCCGCAGGCGCCGCTGCCTGATCCGGACAACCCCGTCCGTCTCTAGTGTCCTCTACTGCTCATCGGGATCCACGCCCGATAGCGCATCGCCGAGCAAGCCGCTCGCTTCTTCGCCCGGCAAGGCCTCCACGTCACGCAGCTTGCGATTCATGACTCGAGTGCGTGTTTCCGCGGCTTCGATCGAGCGCGTCACGGTTTCAAGCTGCGCCTTGGTTTTTGCCAGCACGTCGCCGAACTTGCCGAACTCTGTTTTCACCGCGCCGAGCACTTGCCATACCTCGCTCGACCGCCTCTCGATCGCGAGCGTGCGAAAACCCATCTGTAAACTATTGAGCAACGCGGTGAGCGTGGTCGGGCCGGCAATCGTCACACGGTAGTCGCGTTGCAGCAGATCCGTCAGGCCGGGCCGACGCAGGACTTCCGCGTACAGGCCTTCGGTTGGCAGGAACAGCAGCGCGAAATCCGTGGTGTGCGGCGGCGACACATACTTTTCCGCGATCGTGCGCGCCTCAGCGCGTATCCGCGCTTCGAGCGCGCGCGACGCTTCTTCCACGGCGACAGAATCGGCACGTTCCTGTGCCTCGATCAGCCGCTCGTAGTCTTCGCGCGGGAACTTGGCGTCGATCGGCAGCCAGACCGGCGTAGCCGATTCACCCGTCTCGGCACGGCCCGGCAGTTTGATCGCGAATTCGACGCGGTCGGCGCTCTTCGGCACCGTCGCGACGTTCTTCGCGTATTGGTCCGCCGTAAGCAGTTGTTCCAGTAGCGCTTCGAGCTGCACTTCGCCCCAGGTGCCGCGCGTTTTGACGTTGGTCAGCACCTTCTTCAGATCGCCGACGCCCGCAGCCAGCGTCTGCATTTCTCCGAGACCGCGATGCACTTGCTCCAGCCGGTCCGACACCAGCTTGAACGATTCGCCCAGGCGTTGTTCAAGCGTGGCGTGCAATTTTTCGTCGACAGTGCGGCGCATTTCTTCGAGCTTGGTCGAGTTGTTCGCCTCGATATCTTTCAACCGCTGCTCGATGGTCGCGCGCACTTCGGCAAACCGACGATCGTTCGCCTCGGTGAGCTGCCCCAGTTGCAAGGTCAGTGTTTCGCCGAACTGCTTGAGCGTGCGCCCTTGCTCGTCGCGCGCCTGCTGCGCCTGTTGCTGCAGGCTGTGACGGACCGCGTCGAGTTGCTGCGCGAAACCGTCGATCTTGCCGCCCTGCACCGTCGTCATACTGCTGAATTGCGATGCCAGCGTTTGCTGGAAGTGCGCGAAGCCACTGCTCTGCTCGGTACGCGAAACGCGCGCCGTTTCGGTGATGTCGTTGCGTAGCTGCCGCTCGAGCCGCTCATAGGCGTGCGACTGCGCATCTGCCGCCGCGTCGATACGTTCGCTGAGAATCTCGAACTGCTCGTCTCCGTCAGCGCGGCTATTGCCGCGCATCAGCAATGACAACGCGATGACCAAGGCGACCGCCAGCACTGCAACGGCCGCCACCAGAATCATTGTCATGAACGCGCCTTGCCGATGACGTCGGGGTTGATCGGATTCGGCGGCCGGCCGGCGCGCGGCCCTTCGCCCAGCGCCGCGATCAGATTGTCTGCGGCGAGGTTCGCCATGGCCCGGCGCGTTGCTTCAGTCGCGCTGGCGATGTGCGGCGTCAGGACGACATTCGGCACCGTCAGCAGATCCGGATTCAGATTCGGTTCGCCTTCGTAAACATCCAGCCCCGCCGCGGCGATCTGTTTCGTGCGTAGCGCCTTGACCAGCGCCGCGTCGTCGACGATGCCCCCGCGTGCGATGTTGGTGAGCGTTGCGGTTGGCTTCATCTGCGCGAGTTCGGCGGTGCCGATCGTGTGATGGTTTTCCTTCGTGTACGGCAGGACGAGCACCACGTGATCGGCGCGTTTCAGCAGGTCCTGCTTGGACGCATATTCCGCGTTCAACTCCGCTTCGATCTCCGGTGCGACGCGCGAACGGTTGTGGTAGATCACCTGCATGTTGAAGCCCTTCGCGCGACGCGCCAGCGCCTGCCCGATCCGGCCCATGCCGATCACGCCGAGTGTCGAGCCGTAGATGTCCGTGCCGAGGAAACCGTCATAGGTCCATTTCTGCCATTTCCCCGCGCGCAGCCAATGCTCCGATTCGGCCATACGGCGTGCCGCGGCCATCATCAGCGCCCAGCCGAAATCCGCGGTCGATTCGTTCAGCACGTCTGGCGTATTGGTACCGAGTACGTTCGCCGCGTTGAACGCGGCCATGTCGAAGTTGTTATAGCCCACCGCCATGTTCGACACCACGCGCAGACGCGGCGCCGCGGCGAGTACCGCTGCACCGACCGGATCTCCCGCGGTCAGTGCGCCGTCCTTATCCACGAGACGGCGCGTCAGTTCGTCTACGGGCAGCACGTCGCCCTGGTGCCAGTCGACGTCGAAATACTGTTTGAGCCGTTCGATCACATCGGGAAAGATCGGGCGGGCGACGAGGATCTTCTTCATTGCAATTCTCCGAATAGCGCGTCGAGTTCTATGGCCTCGGCGTCAGAAACAGGCGTGAAACCCGGCGTCAAAAAAACAGCCAGCCGGCGACGATAAACACCGGCATCAACACGACAACCGACCAGCCGAGATACGAAAAAAAGCTCGGCATGCGGACGCCGCGCGACTCCGCGATCGCTTTCACCATGAAGTTCGGGGCATTGCCGATATACGTGTTGGCGCCCATGAAGACCGCGCCGGCGGAGATCGCCGCAAGCGTGGAAGCGCCAGTGGTCATCAGCGTCTGCGCGTCGCCGCCGGCCAGGTTGAAGAACACTAGGTACGTCGGCGCATTGTCGAGAAATGACGATAGCAGGCCGGTTGCCCAGAAATACATCAAGTCGTGCGGCTGGCCAGCAGGGTTGACCAGGTGGACGATGCCGGCGAACGCGCCCGACTCGCCGGCACGCAGGATCGTGATGACCGGCGCGATCGTCACGAAGATGCCGGCAAACAGTTTCGCGACCTCTTCGATCGGTGCCCAGTTGAAGTCATTGCCCGCGCGTGCCGCGCGCGGCGTCAACACCAGCGAGAGCAAGGTGACGCCGAGCAGCGCGACATCGCGCACGGCATTTTGCAACGCGACGTGCGTACCGAAGACATCGAACTCGACGCCCGGCTTCCAGAGTCCGCTCATCAATACCAGTGCAATCACGGCCGCGAGAAGCACGAAGTTGATCTTGCCGTCGACACCCAGCGGAGACGAATCCGGCGTCGGATCGAGAAAGCGCGAACGCTCTTCTTCACGCCGATGAAAATAGAACGAATCCAAGGCATAGAACGCGACGAGCAGCACCACGCAGACGAACAGCATCGGCAGCGCCAGATGCGTGGTGGTCCAGAAGAAACTGACACCCTGCAGGAAGCCGAGAAAAAGCGGCGGGTCGCCAAGCGGCGACAACGAGCCGCCCGCGTTTGCTACCAGAAAGATGAAGAACACCACCACATGAACGACGTGCTTGCGGTTGTCGTTAGCGCGCAGCAACGGGCGGATCAGCAGCATCGCCGCACCGGTCGTACCCATGATGCTGGCCAACAGGGTGCCGAGCGCGAGAATGCCGGTATTGAGCCGCGGCGTGCCATGCAGATTGCCGCGCACACAGATGCCGCCTGCGACCGTATAAAGCGCCGCCAGCAATACGATGAACGGAATGTATTCTTCGAGCACCGCATGGACCAGCGTACCGAATGCAACGCCCGTCCCGAACGTCAGCGCAAACGGCACCAGAAACAGCAACGCCCACGCTACCGCGATCTTGCCGAAATGGTGATGCCAGAATGCCGGCGCGACCAACGGAAACACCGCGATCGACAACAGCACACCTGCAAAGGGCAAGCCCCACAGCGCCGACAAGGTCGCGCCGTCAAGCGTGGCCGCCGATGCAAGTTGAGGCCATCCGGCCAGCGTCAGAGCAGCGGCGAGCATCATGCTCGCCCACACGGCATGTCGTTTCATATTCTTGAAGTCCTTGTTTGCACGAGTAACGACGCGCGACGGGAGACCCAGCCGCTCGCCGCGCTCAGGCGCCACGTACGACGATCACATGCACCCGGTACGGTCCATGTGCGCCAAGCACGATAGTCTGTTCGATATCCCCAGTGCGCGACGGCCCGGAGATGAAATTGACCGCACGCGGAAGTTCGCCGCGTTCACTACGGATCAGGCCGAACGCCTCTTCATGTCCGGAGACAATGCGCGAAGCCGGCACGATCGCAATGTGCGTTTCCGGCAGCAAGCCGGCCGATGCATAGGTTTGCGGCCCGGATAGCAGAACGAGCGTGCCGGTCTCCGCGGTCGCGCAGAAGCAACCGGTGAGCCCGACCACGTCGCCGTCTTCAGGCTTGCGAAATTCGACGTTGAGGCCGGCTTCGGCCCAATGCAGATCTTGCAGCGCTTGCCATGCAATCGCCTGCAGCGGCAAAGCGTGTTCAGTGAGGTAGCGATACGCGGCGGCAGGCACCTCGCTCAGCGTTTCGACCGTATCGACCGTGGTGGCCATTTTTTGCGCTTCTTCAATGAAGCGCGTGGTCAGATCGGCCGGCATTTCCGGGCGCGGGCCCGGCGGATGGCGCGCCAGATAATCCTCGGCCGCCTCGCGTTCGGAAGCGGACGGCTCGGGTTCGCGCCCCTGCGCCGCGCGGATGCGCGCCAGGATATTACGGAGGGCAATCGATGTATCCATATGCGAAATCCTCGTGTCGACAGCCGTGCGATATGGCGAGGATTATACCGGCCGCCCTGCGCGCGACCACCCTGGCCGAACGGCCAGGTGCCGCGTATCGGGCACACGGCCTGCGCGATATTCCGGCAATATCCGAGCAGGCGCCGCGTTACTTCGCAGCGTCCTCCTCGGGCTGCGCAATGCCGAACACCTGGCGCAGATACGCGAGATAGGCCTTGTCTTCGCACATGTTCTTGCCCGGCGAATCCGACAGCTTCGCCACTGGCTGACCGTTGCAGCGAACCATCTTGATGACGATCTGCAACGGGTTGTAGCCCAGGTCGTTTGTCAGATTGGTTCCTACACCGAATGCCAGCTTGCAGCGGCCACGGAAACGCTCGTACAGTTGCAGCACCTTCGGAATGTCGAGCGCGTCGGAGAACACGAGGATCTTGGTGCGCGGGTCGCACCGGTTCGCCTCGTAGTGCTTGAGCAGGCGTTCGCCCCAGTCGAACGGATCGCCGGAATCGTGGCGCGCGCCGTCGAACAGCTTGCAGAAGTACATGTCGAAGTCGCGCAGGAACGCCTCCATGCCGTACACGTCCGACAGCGCGATACCCAGGTCGCCGCGATACTCCTTGGCCCACATTTCGAAGCCGTAGATTTGCGAATCGCGCAGCCGCGGACCGAGCGCCTGACACGCCTGCAGGTATTCATGCGCCATAGTGCCGAGCGGCGTGAGGCTGTGCTTCATCGCGTAGAAGACGTTGCTGGTGCCGGCGAATTGTTCGCCCAAGCCATCTTTCAGCGTGAGGATCACTTCTTCGTGCCATTGCTTCGAGAAGCGGCGGCGCGTGCCATAGTCGGCGATCTTGCAGTCGGCGAATTCCGGGCGCGCGCCCAGCAGCTTGATCTTCTCGACGAGACGGCCGCGCCCTTCGCTGTAATCGGGCTTTTGCTGGGTGTTGCGGAAGTACACCTCGTTGACGATCGCGAGCATCGGGATCTCAAACAGGATCGTGTGCAGCCACGGCCCCTTGATCTCGATGTCGATTTCGCCATTGCCCTTCGGCGACGGTTCGATCGAAATGTATTTCTCGTTCAGATGAAACAGCGCGAGGAACTCGATGAAGTCGCCCTTGATGAAGCGCATGCGCCGCAGATAATCGAGCTCGTCGTCGGTGAAGCGCAGATCGCAGAGCTTGCGCACTTCATCGCGAATCTCGCCGATGTACGGCACGAGGTCGACATTCGGCGTGCGGCAGCGAAACCGGTACTCGACATTCGCCGCGGGAAAGTGATGCAACACCACTTGCATCATCGTGAACTTGTACAGATCGGTGTCGAGCAGCGAAGTAATAATCATGATGGTGCGAACTGGACTGCAAGAAAAACGGAAAGCCTGGCTCGACCAACCGCGTCAACCCATGCGCGGTCGGCGCGCCCCGTGCGCGCCGACCTGACGCATGTTACCCGAATGCGCCCGGATTCAGCGCGCCGGCGGGCGCTGTGCCGGACGCCATAAACTAATCACGAAAACGTATAAAAGCCGTTGCCCGATGCCGTATGCGGCTCTTGACGTTACGTTACAATACCGCTTTTGGCGTTTCGCCTTCCCTGATTCTGCATGCAGGAGCTGCCTGAATGACTCACGTTGTGACCGAAAGCTGCATCAAGTGCCGCTATACCGACTGCGTCGATGTGTGCCCGGTGGACTGCTTTCGCGAAGGTCCCAACTTCCTCGCGATCGACCCCGATGAATGCATCGACTGCGCCGTGTGCGTGGCCGAGTGCCCGGTGAATGCCATTTATGCCGAAGAAGACGTGCCGGGCGACCAGCAGAACTTCATCGAGCTGAATGCCGATCTGGCGAAGAACTGGCCGAGCATCACCAAGACTAAGGCGCCGCTGCCTGAAGCCGACGAATTCAAGGACGTGAAGGAAAAGCTGGCCCTGCTCGCACGTTGAGCGGCGTAACCTGCCTCCCGCCTTGCCGAATCTGACGCAATTCGAGATGTACGCAAGGTATTGACAGGTGCCTGAGCTGCCCCTACAATTTCGTTTCTCTGCTGTTTGTTGTTCTGTTCCTCGATAGCTCAGTCGGTAGAGCGCCGGACTGTTAATCCGTAGGTCCCTGGTTCGAGCCCAGGTCGAGGAGCCAAGAATTGCAAAAGCCCGTTAACCAATACGGGCTTTTTTATGTAGATCAAGTTGTACTGCTGTTCCTCGATAGCTCAGTCGGTAGAGCGCCGGACTGTTAATCCGTAGGTCCCTGGTTCGAGCCCAGGTCGAGGAGCCAAAAAATTTGGAAGGCCCGCATTCGTGCGGGCCTTTTTGTTTTGGCTTGGCGTTTTACCCTTAGCGTTCTGGTCTGATGTGCTTCAACGCCGGATCGAATAGCGGTGTCGGGGAACGACCATTCGTTCCGGCCAGGAGATCACCCATGACCCCGGGACAACTGCACTGACCCTCTAACGAGCACACCGATATACGATGGTGTTTTACCGGCGCAACACCCTCTCGCGCCCAACCCAAACGCTCATTCCCGGCCATCTCATGAAATCGACCTTGCTGCGCATCGCGCTTGCCGTCACTACCGCCCTGCTGCTGTCTCCGGCACACAGCGAAGAAGTCGGCAGCGTCAACACCAACTTCCGCGTGACAGGTTCCGACCGCGTAGTCGTCGAGGCCTATGACGATCCGCTCGTCCAGGGCGTGACCTGTTACGTGTCGCGGGCGCGCACCGGCGGCGTCAAGGGCACGCTCGGCATCGCCGAAGATCCGACCGAAGCGTCGATTGCCTGCCGTCAGGTCGGCGAAATTCGCTTCACAGGACCGGTGAAAAAGCAGGCCGACGTGTTCTCCGTGAGCATGTCGCTAATTTTCAAATCGCTGCATGTGGTACGGATTGTCGACGCGAAGCGCAACACGCTGGTGTACATGACCTACAGCGACCGCATCGTCAGCGGCAGCGCGAAAAACGGTGTGAGCGCCGTGCCGATACCGGCCGGCACGACGATCCCCGTCAAATAATCGCCGTCCTACGGCAAAACTCACTGCGCAAAGGCGGCCACGCAGTCGCACCGGCTGCAGCCACTGCGCGCTACACTGAAGAACCCTGCCGGACCGCCAGATCGCCCGACGTTCACCATGACAGCCCATCGCTTCCAGGATTCCGCCCGCTACTGGCGTACGCCGCTTCTGCCCGGCGCGGATCTGCTCACGGCCGAATATCACGATCACGAGTTCGCGCCGCATTGGCACGATGCGTACACGATTCCGGTGATTGTCGCGGGTGCCGAGGGCTATCGTTATCGCGGCTCGGACTATGTCGCCGAAGCGGGCAGCGTGCCGATCATCAATCCCGGCGAGTTGCACACGGGGTCGAAGGCTGTCGAGGCAGGCTGGCGGTATCGCGTGATGTATGCGCCGGTGGCATTCCTCCACGAGCTTGCCAACGAGGTCGCCGGCCAGTCACAAGCCTTGCCGTGGTTTGCGCCGGGCGTGATCCGCGATCCCGATCTGGCGCAGCGGCTGGCGCGTGCGCACCGTCTGCTGGAAGCCGGCGACGATCCGCTCGCCGCCGAGGCCGCGATGCTCGACGCGTTGTCCACCTTGCTGGTTCGCTACTCGCAAACGCAACCGGAACCGACGCGCCTCGCCGCCGACGACGCCCGCATCGCAACCATGCAGGAGCGCTTGACGGGTGACCTCGCGGAGCCCGTCACGCTGGCTGAAGTAGCACAGGCGGCGGGACTGTCGCCATTTCACGCCGCACGCCTATTCACACAAACAACCGGCTTGCCGCCGCATGCGTGGCGCAACCAGGTGCGCTTGCAACGCGCACTCGCACCTTTACGAGCGGGTGTTTCCGTGACGGATGTCGCCGCGGCCAGCGGCTTCACGGACCAGAGCCATTTCACGCGGCATTTCCGGCGCATGTTCGGCGTGCCGCCGGGACGTTGGCAAGACGGTTAAGGGCAGGATTCGCGGGAAGATAGGACGCCAGCACCCCGTGCTGGCAGTTCGGCAATGCAATCTCCGGACCCACCTCTTTTGAGGCGCCTCCGATTCGCCCCACCGCCAGCCGCCTCGCAAATTGCACCGTCTCGGCCGTCCACAACCATCGGCCACGACATCTGCGCACCCACCGCAAGAACGTACAAGCCCCGCCCACCTCCACTCGCTATGCTTCCCGCATCAAGGAGGCAAGATTGACCCATTCCAATCCCGGCCAGCCCTCAGGCACAGGCCATTTAAAAGAATTCACCGCCGGCGCGCGCGACATCATCCCCATGATGGTCGGCGCGGCGCCCTTCGGCGTGATCTTCGGCACCCTGGTCGCGTCCGGCCCGCTGCATCTATGGCACGGGCAGTTGATGTCGCTTGTCGTGTTCGCCGGCTCCGCGCAATTCATCGCGCTGGGCCTGATCGCCGGCCACGCAAGTTTTGCGGTGATCTGGGCAACCACGCTCGTCGTCAACCTGCGTCACGTGCTGTACAGCGCGACGCTCGCGCCGTATGTCGCGCATCTGTCCCCGCGCTGGCGCTGGGCACTCGGCGCACTGCTCACCGACGAAGTCTTCGCGGTCGCGTGGGAACACTACCGGCATCGCGAGCCCGGCACGGTTGGCCCGCACTACTTCTTTGGCGCAGGTCTGGCGATGTACCTGAACTGGCAGCTCTGGACCGTCGCCGGCCTGCTGTTCGGCGCGGCCTTTCCGGGTTTGCAGTCGCTCGGACTCGATTTCGCGATGGTCGCCACCTTCATTGCGATCGTCGTGCCGCAACTCGTCGCGCTGCGCTATATCGTGGCGGCCGTCACCGCGGGCACATTGGCCTTCTTCTGGCAGGCATGGCCGTACAAGCTCGGCCTGCTCGGCGCCGTGTTCGCGGGCGTGGCAATCGGTGTCCTGCTGTCGTCGTCGCGATTTGGGCGAGGCACACGGGGAAATCGCGAATCTTCGCAAAATTCTTCGCGCGAAACCTCGCAGGAAACGGCGGGAGCGTCGCAATGAACTACGTCGTTATGATCCTCGGCATGGCCGCCATTACGTGGGTGATCCGCGCCGCCGTCTTCGTGCTCGGCGACCGGCTGGTGTTTCCGCCGCTCGTGCGCACCGCGCTCGGCTTCGTCCCCGTTACCGTGCTGACGGCAATCATCGTCCCGATGGCGGTCTCGCCGCACGGCACCAGCGCCGAACTGACCTGGCGCAATCCGCAACTGGTCGGGGCGCTGGCCGCCATCGTCGTCAGCGCGCTGACGCGGCGGCCGCTCCTGACCATTGCGGTCGGCCTGACGGTTTTTTTTGTCTGGCAAGGCGTCGTGCTTAAATAAGCACGCATCGCATGAAGTCGAGCGCAAAACGGGCGCCCACGTCGCCATAGGCACCGAGCGCAACTGGCTCGGCACGGGGCGACGGGGCCCGCGCACCGCCTTCACACGCGGCGCATCCCTCTAAAGCCACGGCCAAAACCTCGCGCACCCTTAAGTTTCCCTTAATTCCGCCGATATGCAGTCGAGGTCCGCTCGTCGGGATGCATCCCGCTGGTTACGCGGCAACAGGCAGGAATCAACCGCGCCGGCATTTGGCGTCGCGTCTTACTGGGTCCGGATGCAATCGGGCGACGTGACGAGGCCGCGCGGCAGGACCAAACGGGATAACACATGGGTCAAATCACCCTCACGCTCAAAGACGAGACCATTGCGACGCTGCGCAAGGACTTCGACGCTTTTTTGCGGGTTTCACTGAAGCTCGATCCGCAGTTCGCGACGCCGTCGTTTGAGGACTTTTTGCGCGCCAAGCTGCTCGACAACATGGTGCCGCTGACCGAACACGCGGTGCAGCGGATGTTGCAAGGCGGCCAGTACGCGTGGGCGAAACGCACGCTGGACAAGGAATTCCCGGACGTCGTGGCGATTCTGATGCGCCAGGCGGGAGAATTCGGCTTCGGCTTTGCGGCCCGCTCGGAATGGACGCCGGAAGAGCTTGCCAAGCAGTGCCGCGACTGGGCAGCCGCCATCGTCAAGGAAGCGGAAGGGGACGCCGTGCTGATCGATCCGCTCGCGGCGCAGATCAAGAGCGCGGCGCAGGACATCCAGGCGCTCGAGGAAATCATGCAGACGCCGGCCTGGCGTCTGGTGGAATCGCTGCGCCAACGTGTCTACGAGGCCAAAGTGGCGTGCGAAACAGGCGTGGGCAGCACCGCACGCGAAAAGCTCGGCGAACTGCGCGGCCTGTTGCGCCTGGGCATTTCGCACGGCTCGTTCCAGAAGCAGGAAGCACAACAGATCATGGAGTACCTGCGCTTGCTGAAGCCGGAGATTTTCGTCGAAGAACCGTATGACGTGTTCTCGCGTCTCGCCGCATGGCTGCGCAATTTCTTCGTGCCGCCGCGCCCGGTGCCGCAGCAACAGCAACAACGGCAGTCGCGGTAACCGCGTCAATCCCCCATCTTTCTGAACTGCACAAAGAAATGGCCCGGGGCGCAGTTGCGCTCCGGGCCATTTTTGTTCGGCGCGGCAGCTTAGCTCGCCGCCACGCCCGTTGCGTTAAGACGCGGGTTAGTGCTTGACGTCAGCGCCGGCGTCCTGATCGGCTGCCTGGCCTTGCATGTTCATCTTCATTTCATTGTTGGCAGTCTGCTTGTCAGCCTTCTGGTTGATCTTGGCGTCATGCACCTGCTTGTTGTACTGCGACTTGGCAGCCTTTTGCTGCTGCTTCAACTCCGCCTTGGACGCCTTGTATTCGGCATTGGCCTGCGCGTCGGCGTCGCGCTTCTGCACCAGGGGATCGGTCGAGCCCGATGCCGTCAGACGCGTCGGCGCCGGCGTTACCGGCTGCACCCCCTGCGCGGCCGGTACTGCGGGCGCCACATCGGCGCCTTGGGTCTGGACCTGCACCTGGCCGTTCAACCCGGCGGCCGGTTGCGCCGTCTGCGCGAAAGCAGCCGTTGCGGCAAAAGCAGTCAGGGCAGTACCGATCAGGAGCGTACGAATCTGAGTCATGGCTAAATCCTCTCTAAAGTTGTTGTGACGCGGGCGCCATATCCGGCGCAGCACGTTGATCCGTGCTTCAAGCGCGCCTCGCCCGGTCTGGTCGTTGCCGGAAAAAATCCAGCAGGCTTTCCTACAGACCCGCACTTTACGAGTGAAGTTCGTAACTGACGACCGGTGTTACGGAACGTTTCGTTTTCTGACAACTGCATAACATCTGCTTGCAATTGCCTGAGCGAAGTCCGGCACCACGGCGATTTTCATTCAGAGCAAGTTTCTGGCTTATGATGCGAACCCTTTGCTTCAAGGTGCAAGCGCCATGCCCAACCTCGATTTCACACTGACCGGCGACTACGTCGAACTGCACAATCTGCTGAAGATAACGGGGCTCGCGGACAGCGGCGGGTCGGCCAAGATGATGGTCGCGGATGGCGCGGTGACCGTCGACGGCCGGGTCGAAACACGTAAGACCTGCAAAATCCGCGCGGGTCAGGTGGTGCTGCTTGGTGATACGCGAATCGCGGTGCATGAAGCTTGATGGGCTGGCTCGACGGTCCTGACGTGCGCTTACAGGCCCAAGGGCGCTAACCCGGCGACCCGTCGCGATGAACTCGAAATCGAAGACTGACGCCCAGCCAACGGCCCGTCGTCCAAAACGTCGAGTCCGGAAACTCGGAAGACGGCACGCACCAAAATCGTGCCTCTTCCATCGACATCCCCGCGCCTAAGCAATAAGCTGTCAGTTTCGACAGACAAACAATCGGCTGACAGCCGCCCTACGCTTTCGGTGAGCCTCCGCATTCCGCCACCCACCGGCAGCGCGCATGCCTCGCGAGTCGTCCGGCTCGCGCCCGCCGCCACGCTGTCGCCCCATCCGCTTCCAAGCGCTCCATGACTCAATCCGGCTTCACCCGGGTGGCCGCCCGGCCGCCGACCCTGACCCGCCATGCCGCCGATACCGCCCGGCTCGCGGCTCCGCTCGCCATCGCGCAACTTTCACAAATGGCGATGGGCGTCACCGACACGATCCTGCTCGGCTCGCTCGGCCCCGACGCGCTCGCCGCCGGCGGCCTCGGCGCCAACCTGTTCTTCGTCGTCGTCACGCTGCTGCAAGGGGTGCTCACCTCCGTCAGCGTGAGCGTGTCGCATGCGCGCGGCGCGCAGGACGAGGGCCGTGTGCCGCATATCTACTGGACCGGCTTCGTGTTGTCGGTGCTGCTGTCGGTGCCCGCGTTTTTTCTGCTGTCGTTCGCCACGCCGATCCTGCTGGCGTTCGGTGAACCGGCGCTCCTGGCACACAACGTCGGCGAATACGCGGCGGTGTTGCGCTGGGGCTCGCTTGGCAGCCTGATCGGCGTCGGTCTGATGCGCTCGTTCCTGCCGGCCATCGGCGCAGCCAAGCGGCTGCTGTGGGTGTCGCTCGTCAGCGTGTTCGTCAACGGGTTTCTCAACTACGGGCTGATTCACGGCGTCTACGGACTGCCTCGCTTAGGCTTTCTCGGCTCGGCGGCGGCCACCTCGATCACCGTATGGCTGAGCGCGCTCGTGCTGATGGCGTTGTTGCATCTACGGCCACGCTATAAGCATTTCGTCATTGCGACGCGGCCGAACGTGCCGTTGATGGGCGAGCTATTCGGCATCGGCTGGCCGGTCGCGATCACCTACGGCGTCGAGTCGACCCTGTTCCTCGCCACCGGCCTGATGGTCGGCCTGCTCGGCGAGTCGCAACTGGCCGCGCATCAGATCGCGTTGAACGTTGCCTCGGTGGCCTTCATGGTCCCGCTCGCGATCGGCCAGGCAGCCAATGTGCGGGTCGGCTACTGGTCCGGCGCCGGCCAGCCGCTCGCCGCGCGCCACGCCGGTTTCGTCGCGCTTGCGCTCGGCGTCGGCTTCATGACGCTGTCGGGTATCGTGCTGATCGCGGCGCCCCACTGGATCGTCGGCCTGTATCTGCATCTCGACGACCCCGCCAACAAAGCCACGGTCACACTGGCGAGTTCGCTGCTCGGCGTGGCCGCGATCTTCCAGATCGTCGACGGTATGCAGACGGTTGGCTCGGGCTGCCTGCGCGGCCTGAAGGACACGCGCGTGCCGATGATCGCCGCGACGTTCGGCTACTGGGTCATCGGCTTTCCGACCGGTTACGTGCTGGCTTTTCACTTCGGGCTGGGCGCGCGCGGTTTGTGGTGGGGACTCGCGGCCGGCCTCGCGAGCGTTGCGCTGCTGATGACGCTGCGCTTTCACAAACTGAGCTTGCGGCGCGTGCCGGTCACACCAGGCGCACCGCCTACCGCGGCGGAGTGACCAAGGCAATGCCAAGGCGGCGCGCACGGTCGAACCGATCGTGCCACCGATCTTGAAGGCTCGCGCGCCCGATTCCCCTTAGAATGGATTTCCCGACAGCGTGATCGAGCCGTACGCGCTGCCGCCATGAGAAGCCTGCAAAAGGGAGAAACAGCGTGTGGTGGCGTCACAATCACAATCAGACCGCGCTGCATCGCGAGGGCGCGTTCGGCATGCCCAGGGAGAAGTCCTCCACCCTGTCGGAAGTCCTGAGCCCGGAAGGAAATTCGCTGCTCAAAGGGACGTCCTCCACACCGAAGAAAGCCGCTCGCTCCGAAAGAGGTCCCCTTTGGGGATTGGGAGATTGGAAGATCGAGGGATTGCCGGATTGGCGGTCGACAAGACATTTCTTCCTGCTGTGCTGCGCAACGGCATGCTTGACTGCGTGCGCCACCAAGCCTCCCGCCTCCGCGTTCGACCGTCCGGTCACCCACGCACTGCCCGCCACTGAAACAACGCCGCTTCACACGGCCCTCGCGCCGCTCGAAGCCGCGCACCCGAACGAATCCGGTTTCCGGGTCCTGTCGAGCGGCACCGACGCCCTGCAGATGCGCATTGCGCTCGCGCGCGCGGCGACGAAAACGCTCGACATGCAGTACTACATCGCCAATGAGGACACCACGGGCAAGCTTCTGCTCGGCGCCGCCCTCTACGCGGCCGACCACGGTGTGAAAGTGCGCATGCTGGTCGACGATCTGAACTTCAATGACATCGACCGCACGATGGCGGGCCTGAACTCGCACGACAACATCGATATCCGCGTCTTCAACCCGTTCGGCAGCGCGCATGAAGGCATGTTCGAACGCACGGCCAACGTCTTCACGCAGATCGGCCATTTCACGCGCCGCATGCACAACAAGTCGATGATCGCCGACAACCAGTTGGCCATCGTCGGCGGCCGCAACCTCGGCGACGAATATTTCAGCGCCAGCGAAACGCTGCAGTTCCGCGACCTCGACGTACTCGCCGCCGGCCCGATTACCGCCGACGTCTCCGCGAGTTTCGACGACTACTGGAACAGCAGCATCGCCTATCCGCTGCGGGTGCTGAACAAACAGAAGTTCGACGCGAAGGAGCTCGATCAGACGCGCGACGATTTACGTCAGCACTGGCGCACCAACGCCGATCCGTACAACGCGAAACCGCTGAACGCGACGCCGCTCGCCTCGCAGATTGCCCAGGACCAACTCGGCTTGACCTGGGCGTCGGCCGAATTCAAGGCGGACCGGCCGGAGAAAATCGAACATCCATCGCCGGACTACGTCAGCCAGCCGATGCAGCGATTGGCCGAGTTGATGCGCGACGCGCAGAAGGAATTTCTGATCATTTCGCCCTACTTCGTCCCGCACGAGGCCGGCGTCAAAGCGGCTGGCGAACTGACGCATCGTGGCATCCGCATCGCCGTGCTGACCAATTCGCTCGCCGCAACCGACGCGGTGGCCGTGCACGCCGGCTATAGCCCCTTTCGCGTGCCGCTGCTGCAACAGGGCGTGGAGTTGTATGAATTCAAACCGCAGCAAAAACCGTCGCGCACCAGTTTCATCGGATCTAACTCGCGAACCAGCCTGCACGCAAAAACCTATGTCATCGACCGGAAGATCCTGGTGGTCGGCTCGATGAATCTCGATCCGCGCTCGGCCAATCTGAACACCGAGCAAACGCTGGTGATCCATAGCCCACCGCTCGCCGAACAGGTCGCGCAGATGTTCGAGCGTGCCGCCGCGCCCGAAACAAGCTATCGCGTCACGCTCGCGGATCCGGCGCAACTCGCCTATCTGCGCTCGATCGGCGCGCCCCTTTCGCCGCTCGTCTGGACCGACGTCGAGGACGGCACGCGCCGCACCTATATCTTCGATCCGCAGGCGGGTTTCTACCGGAATGCGCTAACGGGTCTATTCTCCCTATTGCCTGTCAACGCAGAACTTTGAAAGCGGAGTTGAACCATGACTGATGACGTACGAATGGAGCGCGACACGTTCGGTGAAATCGCCGTACCGAACGCGCGTCTATGGGGCGCGCAGACTCAGCGCTCGCTGCAAAATTTCCGTATTTCGTCCGAGAAACAATCGCCTGAACTGATCACCGCGCTAGCCGTCATCAAGCGCGCGGCCGCCGAGGTCAACCTCGGTCTGGGCGTGCTCGACGAGAACAAGGCGAAGGCGATCATGCAAGCGGCCGACGAGATCATCGACGGCCAACACCCGGGCGAATTTCCGCTTGCGGTCTGGCAAACCGGCTCCGGCACGCAGACCAACATGAACCTCAACGAGGTGATCGCGAATCGTGCGAGCGAGTTGCTCGGCGGCGAGCGCGGCGAAGCGCGCAAAGTGCATCCGAACGACGACGTGAATCGCGGCCAGTCGTCGAACGACGTGTTTCCGACGGCGATGCACGTGGCCGCCGCCTACGGGATCGTCAAACACCTGCTGCCCGCGCTGAAGACGCTGCGCGATACGCTCGATGGCAAGGCGAAGGCCTTCGTCGACATCGTCAAGATCGGCCGCACGCACCTGCAGGATGCCACGCCGCTTACGCTCGGCCAGGAGTTCTCAGGATACGTTGCGCAACTCGATCACGGCATCCGTCACGTGGAATCCGCACTGCCGCATTTGTACGAACTCGCGCAGGGCGGCACGGCGGTCGGCACCGGATTGAATGCGCATCCGCAATTCGCGGACAAGGTGGCGGCCGCGATCGGCAAGCTGACCGGTTTGCCGTTCGTCTCCGCGCCGAACAAATTCGAAGTCATGGCTGGCGCCGACGCGCTCGTGTTCGCGCACGGCGCGTTGAAGACGGTGGCGGCGAGCCTGAACAAGATCGCCAACGACATCCGCTGGCTCGCAAGCGGCCCGCGTTGCGGACTCGGCGAACTGGCGATTCCGGAGAACGAACCGGGTAGCTCGATCATGCCGGGCAAGGTCAATCCAACCCAATCCGAAGCCTTGACGATGCTGTGCGCGCAAGTGTTCGGCAACGACGTCGCGGTGAATATCGGCGGCGCGAGCGGCAACTTCGAGTTAAATGTGTTCCGGCCGATGATCGCGCACAACGTGCTGCAATCGATCCGTTTGCTCGCCGACGGCACGCACAGTTTCAACGACAACTGTGCAGTGGGCATCGAGCCGAATCGCGAGCGCATCGATACGCTGCTCAACGAATCGCTGATGCTGGTGACGGCGCTTAATCCGCACATCGGCTACGACAAGGCCGCGAAGATTGCGAAGAAAGCGCACAAGGAAGGCACGACGTTGAAGGCGGCGGCGCTCGCACTCGGCTATGTCACCGAGCAGCAGTTCGACGAATGGGTGCGGCCGAAGGATATGGTCGGACATTCGGCCGGGTGATCATCGCATGATCGGCGCAGTTTAAACCTTCCCCTGCGCCACTTCTTCCGGCTTCAATTCGACGATCGCGTCGAGCGCTTCTTTCACGTCCATTGCGTACTTGGCGAGGCGCTTCTGTTCGTCGGTTTCCGGCACGAAAGCCGGCACCGGCACCGGGTGGCCGTTCTCGTTGACGGCCACCATCACCACCAGGCAGTCCGTGGTTTGCAGCAACTCGCCGCCCTTCGGGTCGCCTGCCTGCACCGACACGTGGATGTGCATGCTGGTGCGGCCCGTCGCCACGACCCGCGCGCGCAGTTCGACCAGGTTGCCGACCAGAATCGGCCGGCGAAAACGGATATTGCCGACGCTGACCGTCACGCAGTAACGCCCCGACCACACTGCCGAGCACGCATAGGCGGTCTCGTCGATCCACTTCATCAACGCGCCGCCATGCACCTTGCCGCCAAAGTTGACTGAACTGGGCTCGGCGAGGAAGCGGAAAGTGGTTTCGGAACGGTCCAGCGGCGCTAGGGCAGGGGTGCTCATGTTGACTCCGGTCAATCGAATGCGTGTAAAGGAGGCGATTATACGAGCGCAATATTGACTGCGTCGTGGGTTGAGCGGGCTTATCTTGCTTTGCGCGCCCGGGGTGCGCCTTGGGCACCCTCTTCAACTCGCCTCGGCGGCCGCGCTAGCCGACTCACGACGCGGCACGACGGCGGACTCGAAACGCTCCCGATACTCAAGCGGTAAAACGCCAAAGCGCCGTACAAACGCGCGTCGCAAGTTCTGCTCGCTGCCGAAACCGCAATCGAGCGCAATCTGCTTGAGCGGCCGGCGCGACTCCGCCAGCACCCGCGCGGCCGCCTCCAGACGCAGTGCCGACACGGTCTTAGCCGGCGTGCGGCCGACCTCGTCGACATAGCGCCGCGCGAAAGTCCGGGGACTCATCTGCACGCGCTCAGCCAGCCGCTCGACCGACAGGTCGTCGCGCAAATGGGCCGTCATCCAGCTATGCAGCGCCTCGAACGGCCCGCCTGCCGAAGCTTGGGCCGCGAGCGCCGCGCTGAATTGCGACTGGCCGCCGGGCCGCTTCATGAACACCACCAGCCGTCGTGCCGCCTGCATCGCGACTGCGTGGCCGACGTCTTCTTCGATCAGCGCGAGCGCCAGATCGATGCCCGCCGTCACGCCCGCCGATGTCCAGACTGCGCGCTCGCCGCCCCCATCGCGCACGTCGCGAATGAAGATCGGATCGGCGTCGACTTGCACATTGGGAAAGCGGCGTGCGAGATGTGGCGCGTCGCGCCAATGAGTGGTCGCACGGCGACCGTCGAGCAGGCCCGCCGCCGCCAGATAAAAGGCGCCCGTGCAGACCGAACACACACGCCGTGCCTGCGGCGCACGGCGTCTGATCCACGCGACGAGTTCCGGCTGCAACGTGCAGTGTTCGTCGATCGGGACGCCGGGGACGATCAGCGTATCGATCGGCTGATCGTCGATCGAATCGAGCCGTTCGGTGACGACCGGCAGACCCGGGAAGGTTTGCAATACGCCGCCGTCGATCGACGCGACGGTCGTGCGATAGGCGATCGGCCCGGCGGGTTGGTTGGTCGGGCTGTTCGGGCCGGTTGCTCCGCTTGCCCTGACCGCTCCACCGGCAACGCCAGCCGCAGCCGCCATCGTCAATTCAGCGCGCCAGAATGCTTCGAGCGGCCCGCACGCATCGAGCAACACGAGCTCAGGCGCCACCGCAAAAACGATATGACGTGCAGCCATCAAGACACCCCCTGGGCGGCAGGTTGCCGCTTACTCGACCACGCATACGCCAGCGTGACCAATGCCGCCATCCCGAGCAGCGGAAGAATCGCGGCATTGATCGTCGCCCAGCCGAAGCGCGCCAGCAATTGCCCCGCGAACAGCGAACCCAGCGCGGAAAACGCGAAGGTCGTGAATTCGCTGGTTGCCTGCGTCTTGGCCCGCTCGGACGGCCTGTACGATTGCGCCAGCAGCGTCGATCCGCCGACGAACATGAAATTCCACCCCACGCCCAGGCACGCAAGCGCCGCGTAGAAGTGCGGCAGATCGGTCGAGCGCAGCGCCAGCACACCGCACAGCGCCGACAGCACGATCCCCGTGCCGATCACCCGCAGCACGCCGAAGCGCCCGATCAGCCGTGCGGAAAACAGCGACGGCGCGAACATGCCGACCAGATGCCATTGAATGATCGCCGCGCCGTCGCCGATCGTGTGGCCGCATGCGACCGCCGCAATCGGCGTCGCGGTCATCACGAACATCATCACGGCGTAGCCGAGCGCATTGTTGGCGAGCGCGGCGGCAAAGATCGGCTGCCGGACGATTTCGCCGAGCGGCCGGGCCGGTTCGCGCGTCACGGCCACGCTTGCATGCGGTGCGGCGTCGCGATACAGCAGCGCCAGCATGGCGATCGATACGAGCCCTAAGCCCGTGACAAGCGCATAGGAGCCCGCGAACGCGACCGGCGCAAGCCAGTCCTTGCTCCATGCGGCGAGCAGCGGCCCGCACACGGCTGCCACGACGCCGCCGGTGAGCACCGTCGAAATCGCGCGGCTTTTGCCTTCGATGTCGACGGCGTCCGCGGCCGCCAGCCGGTAGTACTGGGCGAACGCCTGAAACACGCCGACCGTCGCCGTGCCGCTGCAGAACGCCCAGAAGCTGTGATGAAAGATCGCCCAGACGGAAATGGCCCCGCCCAGCGCGCCGACGCCCGCGCCGAGCACGAAACCCGCGCGCCGGCCGATGCGCGCCATCAGGAACGACGCAAAGATCGTGGTCAGCGCGGCGGCGACGGTTATCAGCGAGAACGGCAGCGTCGCGAGCGCCTTGTCGTCGGCAAGCGTGTAGCCGACGAGACCGGTCAAGGTCAGATCGATCGAAACAGATGACGTGTAGAGCGCCTGGCAAACCGCCAGAACGCGCGCGGCGCGCCGGCCGCCAGGATCGGAATGGCCGGAGCCGGTTTGATTGATGGCGAAAGGAGATGCGGCGGAAGCAGTGGGAGCGGGAGCAGCGGACGGCGGCATGAGTAGGCCTCGGGCGACGAAAGTGACGATGCCCAGATCGTCACATGGCCGGAATTGGCAGAAATGCCAATGATGCATCAATTTCAGCCAGTCGCCACGCTCACCCACCTGAAAAAGCGGCCGAGGCCGGCTCGGGCTTACTTGCGGACCGTAACGCCCTCGTCGATCGTGCCGTACATCGTGATGCTGCCCGTGCCGGCACCTGAGCTCGGGCCGGAACCGCCCTGCGCACACGCGCTGAACAACAGAACCGCGGCAGCGGCGGCAAGAAGAATTTTCATGACAGCGTGTTCCCGCAAAGACAGGCTTCGATTCTAGCCTGGCGACCCAGCGCGGCACCGAAGCGGGTTCGAAGCCGGTTCGAGGCAGGTTCGAGTCGGGCTCGAAGCACCGAAGTAAGCACTAACCTGCCCGCCCGCCAGGTTTTCGTAACCACTACATTCGACAATTCACGCTAAGCTGAAACATCGAATACAGCAGCCAGATACAGTGCACTGCATGGCGCGCTATCCGCGCCCCAAACCGGAGACGCATGATGCCCGCGAATTTCACCGACGAGCAAAATCACTTTCCAGGCTTGAGCCGCATCGGTGCGCTGCTCGCCGATCCCGGCCGCGCCGCGATGCTCTGGGCGCTGATGGACGGCAGCGCGCGCCCGGCCGGCGAATTGACGATGATCGCCGGGCTTTCGCCGTCGGCGGCCAGCGCGCATCTGGCGCGTCTGACCGACGGCGGCTTACTCGCGCTCGAAGTGCGTGGCCGGCATCGCTATTTCCGGATCGCCTCGCCGGATATCGCCGCCTCCATCGAAGCGCTCGCCAACGTCGCGCAGGTCAGCGCGCCGCAACGCGCCGTACCGCGACCGGCGCGCACCGTGCCGGTCGACATGCGCTACGCCCGCACGTGCTACGACCATATGGCGGGCGAATTGTCGGTGCGGGTGTTCGAACGGCTGGTCGAGCGCGGCCTGCTGACACTGCACGGTTCGTCGCTCGATGCCACCGCCGACGGCGCCGCCCGATTCGCCGAATGGGGCATCGACATGTCCGCCCAGAAAAGCCGCCGGCGCCGCTTTGCCTGCACCTGCCCCGACTGGAGCGAACGGCGTCCGCACCTGGGCGGCGCGCTCGGCGCGGCGCTACTCGATTCATGGTCGGCTCATGGCTGGGTCGAGCGCACCGACCGCCCGCGGATCTTGCGCATCACGCCAGCGGGCCACCGGCATTTCGGCGCGTTCCTGGCCGCGTAAGTCATGCTTAACCGCTTGAGACGATTACGGAATTTTCGCAATCAGCTTACGAATCGCCTTATCGAGACCTTTTGTTACACGCTCGCGAGGGGGCCTTACAAAGTCGGGGGTCTTGAAACAAACCGTACGGGTAGAGTGATTCTCACGGATGCTGCAAAATGCCGCGCCCGTCGGAGATAAATCATGAGAACAGTGACCACACCCCAACACTTGAAACGCCGGATGACCGGCTACACGCTGATCGCCGCCGCGGCATTCCTGTTCGCGGCGCAAGCCACCTTCGCGCAGGAAGCTGAACAGGCGCCGCCGGGTGCTGCCACGCAGAATACCGACCCGCCGGGACGTGTGGCGCGCCTCAATTACACGGCCGGCGCCGTGACCACCGAGCCGGCCGGCGCAACCGACTGGTCGTACGCGCAAATCAATCGCCCGCTCACCACGGGCGACCAGTTGTGGAACGATCAGAGCGCGCGCTCCGAGCTGCATATCGGCTCGACCGCGGTGCGCCTCGGCCAGTCCACCAGCCTCGACATCCTCAATCTTGACGACAACAGCGCGCAGCTGAAGGTCGCGCAGGGCACGTTGTCGGCGCGGGTACGCGATCTGGCGCCCGGCTCCTCCTATGAAATCGACACGCCCAATCTGGCGCTCGGCCTGAACGGCCCCGGCGACTACCGCGTCGACGTCGCGCCGGACGGCAGCAACACCACCGTCACCGTGCGCAGCGGCAGCGCGACCGTCTACGGCGACAGCGGCCAGGTACCGGTCGCGGCCGGCCAGCAGGTCCGCTTTGCCGGCACCAACCTGCAACAGGTCGCGGACGACGGCGCACCTGGCCTCGACGGTTTCGATCAATGGGCGGCGAGCCGCGACGCCGCGGAAGACCGCTCGGTGTCGGCGCGCTACGTGTCGCGTGACATCCCCGGCTATCAGGATCTCGACGCCAACGGCACGTGGCGTAGCAGCCCGCAGTACGGTGAAGTGTGGGTGCCGCGCGCGACGCCCGCCGGCTGGGCGCCTTATCACGACGGTCATTGGGTGTGGCAAGCGCCGTGGGGCTGGACCTGGGTCGACGATGCGCCGTGGGGCTTCGCGCCCTATCACTATGGCCGCTGGGCTCAGGTCGACGACTCGTGGGCGTGGGTACCCGGACCGGTCGTGGTCAGCGAACCGCCCTGCTACTCGCCGGCACTGGTTGCCTTCGTCGGCGGCGGCGGGGTCAACTGGGGTGTCAGTCTGGCGATTGGCGGAGCCGTCGCAGCCGGCGTCGCGTGGTTCCCGCTGGGCCCAGGCGAACAGTGGCACCCGCACTGGGGCGATCACGATCACTGGAGCCCGGGTTACTACAATCGCGTCAACAACACGACCGTCGTCAACAACTACAACCGCAACGTGACGAATGTGAATGTGACCAACATTCACAACACGTACATCAACTATCACCCGGGTGGCGTGACCGCGGTGCCGGCGACGGCCTTCGTGCACGGTCAATCGGTCGGCCGCTTCGCGCAGAAGGTCGATCCGCAGCAATGGCGCAACGCACAGATCAATCCGGGTGGCCCGGGCATCGCGCCGGTGAAGGAAAGCTTCGGGCCGGGCCTGCGGAACGCGAATTACCGGCCGCCGGCCGGCGTGATGGCGCGTCCGGTCGTCGCCACGCGTAGTCCGGCCGTGCCGGCCGCGTATCACGACAGTCTCGCGCAGCGCTTTGCGCAGAGCGGCGGACGGGTGCCGGGCGCGGGCGAGCCGATCGTGCGGACCTCGGTGCCGGCTCGCATGGCCGGCGCTCCGGGAGCCATGCCCGCGCAGAACGTGCGGGTCGTGCAGTCGCATATGGCAGGCCGGACGCCGGGGGCAGCACCGGGTGCGCCGGGTATTCCAAACGGCATGCAACAGGCTGGTCAGCGGCCCGGCGAAGCGCCGGTCAACGGTCAGCCGCAGCGTGGCGGCGAACCGCAAGCCCGGCCGGGCATGCCGCCGCCAGTGGCCAACCTCCACCAGCAACCCGGCGAGGCGGTTCGTCCGTCCAATGGCGTGCCGCGTCCACCGCAAGCGAACGGCGGCAACCCGAACGCTTATGCGCAGCAGCACGGCATGTCAGGGCAAGCAGCGGGACAACAGCCGGGCGCGGAAGGTCGGCACGAGCCTGCATGGACACAGCCGCACTCGCCGATGGCCCAACAGGCGCAGGAACAGGCACGCCAGCCGCAGGGTCAGGCCCGTCCTGAGCCGCAGCAACAGGTTCAGCGTCAGCCGGAAGCGCAGCCGCAGCGCACGCCTGAAGTACGCGCCCAACCGCAGGAGCCACGGCCGCAACCGATGCAACAGGCGCAGCAGCAACCGCGTCAGGAATTTCATCCGCAGCCACAACAGGCGCCGCAGCCGCGTCCTGAGCCGCAGCCGCAACAGGTACAGCAGCCGCGTCCGCAACCGCAGCAGGTACAGCAGCCGCGCCCTCAACCGCAGCCACGTCCTGAACCGCGCCCACAGCAGGTGCAGCAGCCGCGCCCTGAACCGCGTCCGCAGCAGGTGCAGCAGCCGCGCCCTGAACCGCGTCCGCAACAAGCTCAACAGCCGCGTCCTCAACCGCAACCGCAGCACGCCGAACAGCATTCGGGCGGCGGCAACCGCGACGAGCACCACAAAGGCTGACGGTTACGCGCTCAGCAAAGCGCGCTGACAATGTGACAGTTGCAAGGCGCCAAGAAAAACCCCCCGCGACGCGAATCGCGGGGGTTTTTCTTTGAGCAAGCTGCGAGCAAACGCTCAGACCGTGTTCAGACCGCCATCGGCGCCGTGAGCGGCTCGTGATGCCGGTAGCCGACCAGCGAGAAGTCCGACGGTTCGATTTTCTCGAGCCATTCAGGCTCGTACACGCCGGTTTTCGCGTAGTCCGGCACACGGTCCGAAATCGCGAAGGCCGGGCTTTCGTAAGGTTCGCGCGTGAGCTGTTGCTGCAGCATCTCGAGCTGGTTCTCGTAGATGTGCGCGTCGCCGATGAAATAGGTGAACCAGCGCGGCGTATAACCCGTCAGGCGCCCGACCAGATGCAGCAAAGCCGCACCTTCGGTCAGATTGAACGGTGTGCCGAGGCCGACATCGTTGCTGCGGATGTACAAACACAGCGAAATTTCACGGCGCGCGACGTTCGGCAGGAACTGATAAAGCAGGTGACAAGCCGGCAACGCGATCTGGTCCAGCACGGCGGGGTTCCAGGCGTGAAACAAAATTCGCCGGTCGGCAGGGTTCTGCATGATCGTGTCGAGGCATTGCCGCAACTGGTCGATCGCTTTGTACAGCAGCACTTTGCGGCTGCCGTCTTCCTCGAATTCCGTCACGACCTGGAAGCCACGCGCGGTAGCGTCAGCCAATTGCGCGCTCGCGTCTGCGTCCAGCACCTTGTAGGCCGGCCACTGGCGCCACTGCACGCCGTAGACGTCGCCAAGGTCGTCCGGACCCTGACGGTACGGATTGGCCAGCCACTGCGGATTCTGGTTGGCGTTCGCGTCCCACACTTTGCAGCCCAGGTCGCGAAAATCCGCGGCGCTGCGCGACGCGCGCAGAAACCCAACCAGTTCGCCCACCGCCGACTTGAACGCCAGCTTTTTCGTGGTGACCGCGGGAAAGCCCTGCTGGAGGTCGAAGCGCAACATGGCGCCCGGCATGCTGATGGTGCGGATGCCGGTGCGGTTCTCCTGCCACGTGCCGGTGTCGAGAATCGTGCGGACGAGGTCGAGATATTGTTTCATGCGGGTTCCTTCGACGAAACGCGCCCCGGCCCTTGGGTCAGGAGCATGCGCCACGGAGATTGAGCGGAAAACCCGATTTTAACAAGCGCGGCCGGACGGCGCCCGCTCGGGGCGCGCGGCGGAGAAAATATCGGCGGCTAAGTGGGCAACTGAGTGAGCAACTACGTGGGCGACCAAGCTCGTCAAAGATGCGGCACCGAGGCTGGCAGCTCGCCGTGCGGCGTGGCTAGCGGTTCGCCTTCCATATGGCGCATGCCGTGTGAGCACAGCAGCCGGTACAGCGTCACGCGCGAAATACCGAGTTCGTGCGCGGCGTCGCCGAGACGGCCACGATGACGCAGAAGCGCGAGCTCGATCGCCTGACGTTCAGCCGCTTCGCGCGCCTGCGCGAGCGACACGGGCACGATTTCCACGTATTCAGCTAACTCGAGATCGCGCGCCGTGATCGCGCGCCCTTCCGACATCACGATGGCGCGCCGCACGCGATTGATCAACTCGCGCACGTTGCCCGGCCAGCCGTAGTTATGCAGCGCCGCGATGGCGTCGGGTGCGAAGCCGCGCAAACGGCGGCTTGCATCTTTCCTGAAACGTTCCAGCATGTGCCGCGCAAGCAGTTCGATATCCTTACCACGTGCGCGCAGCGGCGGTTCGTCGATTTGCAGCACGCACAAGCGGTGATACAGGTCGGAGCGGAACCGTCCCTCGATCATCGCCGCGGTCATATCCACGTGAGTGGCCGAAATGATGCGCACGTCGACGTCGATCGAACCGTGGCCGCCCAGCCGCTCTACTTTGCGCTCCTGCAGGAAGCGCAGCAGGCTCGCCTGGCTTTCGAGCGGCAGATCGCCGATTTCGTCGAGGAACAGCGTGCCGCCGTTGGCCGCTTCCACGCGGCCAATCTTGCGCTGATTGGCGCCCGTGAACGCACCGCGCTCATAGCCGAATAATTCGGATTGCAATAGATGCGGCGGGATCGCGCCGCAGTTGATCGGCACAAAAGGCGCATTGCGGCGCGCCGAGCGTTCGTGGATCGCGACCGCGGTCAACTCCTTGCCCGTGCCCGATTCGCCCGAAATAAACACCGGCGCGTCGGTCATCGCCACTTTGCGAATCGAACGGAACAGCGCGAGCATCGCGTCGCACGAACCGACCATTTCGCCTTCCGCGCCTTGCGACCCGTCGTTCGACGCCGGCTCGCCGAGCGAGATCATGCCGTAGGCGTGCCCAACCGAATCGACGATCCTATCGCCCGAATAGGGCACGGTTACATAGTCGAAGCAATAGTCCCGTACGAGCCGGCGCAAGGCCGCGTCCTGCAATTGTCCAGACGTGGTGGCTGCGACCCAGCCAACGTTCGGAATGGTCAGACAGGACTCAAAAGCGGCGATTTCGTGTGGCTGAAATTCGCTAGACAGATCGAGCAAGCCACCCGCTGCCATTCCGGCGCGAACAGCACGGCGTACGTCGCGCGCCGACCCCACGACTTCGACATGCCAGCCGCGTTGAAGGAAGCGTGTATTCAGTTCCGCGCTCGGATCGCGTGAAACGTAAATCAGTTGCCGCGTTGCGGGTTCCATTATTCAGATCCTCTCGTCAACGAACGTTAAGGATGACGCACGCACCTGAACCGAAGTTCAGACACGCTGACTCGTTCGGGATTCGCGAAATAGCAAAACCCGAACGGCCATTCCATTCCGTGCGGACAGCTGATCCCCAAGAAAGCGGCGTGTGTGTTTGAGACGGCCCGTTAGCGGGCTTTTTTAAATCTGAAGCTGTTTTCGAGAGCTTACTATACACGCGCCACTTGGAAAACAATTATGCGAATTTAATCGGGGACCCCTTATCCAGCAAGGCCAGGAGACCGATAAATACTTATTCAGCTTATGAATAAAACCATTGTGGAAGCGCTTTTCCTGGCGTTCACCCCAAGGTAGTTCATACCGTCCGATTTAACGAATTATAGGTATTTTCTGCCTGCCGTTTCAACGCTGAAACGTTTTTGTCCGATTTCTCAGCCTTTACTGCGAGGTATGCGGGTCACATCCAGGCGCACCAATGGATTGCGACTCATGGCACACGTTTCGCTAAATGCTGTGCACCAAGGAGACACATCATGCGACTCGTTTTCCGCATCGACCTGAGCAGCATTGCACCGTGCGTCACATTGTGCGCCGCCGCGGTGGCCTTGATCGTGCTGCCCGTTGGCGTCAATGCACAGGAACCCGCACTGGTTCAATCCTCCACGATGGCCGAAACCGCCGATGCGGGTTCCGTCACCCTCGCGAGCACGACGCTCGCAGCGGTGGCGGCCCCGGACACGGCGGCCACCCAAACGGCGAGCGTCCCTGCGGTGGACAACACCGTGGCCGGCACGGACGACGGCGCCGCGTCCCACAGCGATCTGGCCGGCAACGCGCTGAGCATTCCCGCCGACACCGCGTCGGTGGACGACCTCGCGCTGGACGATCAGGCGTTGTCCCGCCAGCGCGGCGGCTTCAGCGGCATGTTGATGGTCGCGGCCACCCCGCAGCTGATGCGCGGCTTTAACAACGGTGGCAACGGCGTGACGTTGTGGGACGAGATCGCCCCGCCGTCGCAGTTGCCGGTTCCCGTCGATGTTGCGCGCTCGGCGCAAGGCAACGTCACGAGCTACCAGAGAAATTAGTGGAACGACGCCCGCTCGACGCCATCAGCCGCACCGGCCGATCGTCCGCTTGCAAGGAACTGACATGAACGCCTCAACCCGGATGCCGCGTATTTGCAGCCCCCGCGCAGCCCTGCTGTCCGCGCTGCTCGGCGTGCTCGCTGCCAGCGCCGCCACGAATGCCGCCGCGCAGGCGACCGAGCCGGGCAACCTCGTCATCGAGCGTGACATCACGCCGCGAGATGCGTTTGTCCCGGTGCCGAAGAGCCAGGACCCGATTTCCGTGCAGGTCCAAACCTTCCCGAAGGCGGCTTTCGATGGCTCGATCGGCACGATGGCAAGCGACCTCGACCTCAACGGCGCGCACGGCACCACCGGCATTACCGGCAACGGCTTCATGCCATCGCTGGTCGGCGCAAACGGCATCCAGCACATGCTCGCGGGCAACGGCAACTCCGTTCCGGTTGGTGCGGGCGCCAGCTTCGGCGGCGCCGGCGGAATCGGCAGCTCGATCGCCCAGTCGGTCAACAGTGCACTCGCCCCTCTCGGCGCGGCTTTGGGAGCCATGAAATGAAGACGACATACGCACCGGCAGCGAAACGCCTTCCGTCACGCAAGCATCTGCGCCGGACCCTGATGGCCTGGGCGATCCTCGGCCTGACAAGCGTCGCGGCGCATGCTCAAACACCACCCGCGCTCGTCGACGTGCAGTCGCTGATCGGTAACGGTGCGGCCGCCGGTGCCGTCGGCGTCGTGGCCATCAACGAGACAGCGGGCCTCGACAACGCGCAAGCGAACCAGGGCGTGTTCACCAACGGACAGGTCCCTCTCAATCTGATCGGCAGCTCGCAGAGCGCGAACACGAACGCCAAAACGACGGCCGCGAAAAGCACGATCAGCAGTAATGCATTTTCAAACACCTCTGGCCTTATCGAAGTGAATCAGTCGGCGGGTGTAGGGAATCTCCAGCGGAACAGTGCCGTTGTCGGTTCTGGATCGATTGGAGCGGAGATCGTAGCGGATGGGGTGCTATCCGCTACGACCGCCAAAGGCGGTGGCCTGGGAAGATCCGGCGATAGCCACAACGCACGTGAGGTATCCATCGGTGCGGACGCATTCAAAAACGTCAATGGCATTGTCCAGATCAACCAGACAGCCGGCTCAGGTAACGTCAGTTCAAACAGTTTTGTGCTCCGTCCCCCGGCGGGCACCTTTTTCTAACGAGCCACACTCTTTATCGGAGCGTCATCATGAAGCGCACAATCATTGCAGCGGCTGTCCTGTCGACGATGGCAGCAGGTTCGGCTTACGCCGAATGCACGGCCGGCTGCGACCCGGCTGAGCTCTTTACGGCAACGAACGTCTATACCGACATCGGCGAATTCGGCTTCATTACGCTGCGCGGCAAGGTCGACGTGTCGAGCAGTTCCGGCGCCACGGTCAACAATACGCAGAACGTGAGCATCGGCGGCGTCGACATGAAAACGCCTCCGCAAAGCTACACCTCCGGCAAGGTCACCACAACGATCGACACGACGAAAGCCTGGGATCATGAAAGCGGCAGCGGCGGCGGCTGGGGCGTGAGCCAGTCGTATAGCAATAACGCCTGGGCCTACAACAAGAGCAACACGCAAACTAACTCGGCCTCCTCGAGCGCCGCGTTTATCGCAGGTGGCGGCTTCGCGGCGGGTGTCGAATCGTCGTACAAGGGCTACAACTATGTGAACACCCATGCCTCCGCGAACGGCTTCCTCGCAGCGGGCTTTATCGCCGGCCTCGGCCATGTCGGAAGTGTCATCTTCGGCGGCGCAGCAGCGGGTTTCGCCGGCGCGCTGAACACCCACGCGTCCGACAACTACGGCGGCGGCTTCGCTGCCCAGGCAGCCGGCTATGGCGTGGCGTATGGCGGCTACGCAGCAGCCAGCCAGAGCACGGCGACGCAAACTCGCAGCGGCTATGGCGACGAGGCCCATGCCAGCTTCTCGGAAGGCAGCCACGCTTACGGCTGGTCCCATAACTTCGACGAAAATTCGGGATCAGTGACGGTCATGGGCACCATCACCGAGCACATCAACACCGAAAAGGCGACGAAGATGACCGCCAGCGTCGGCAACGGTGCGCTGGGTAACGCAAGCGGCAACATCGGCGTCAACATCTCCTCCGGCGTAGACAACGCCCAGTCCAACGACGCCGCGCTGTCGAACATGGATGTCGGCCCCGTGTTCGGTACCGCTCAGATCTACTCGACCCAATCGTCGATGGGTAAGGCGGAAGTGGGAGACTTCAACTTCGTTGCATCCGTCGGCGCAAACGCACTGGCCAATGCAACCGGCAACATCGGCGTGAACGTGGCCTCGGGTGTGGGCAACGTGCAAAACAACAGCCTGGCAGCATCGGCTACGACGGACAGCAGCAGCGGCGGTATGGGCTGGGATCACGACAAGGGCGGTATGCAAGGTGGCGAAGTCATCGCCAGCGACCAGAACTGCCAGACGGCTGACGCAGGTGTCAGTGGCCAGTTCACCGGCTCGGCGATGCTCGGCGCGGGTGCTCTTAACCACGCCAACGGCAACATCGGCGTGAATATCGCATCGGGTGTAGGCAACCTGCAGCACAACGGCCTTGCAGTCGCCAGCGTGTCGCATCAGTAATTAAAGCTGCATCGCAGGAAGACACCGGTCAGCCTTCGTGCTGACCGGCTGTCTCCGCAGTGGGGGGATATACCATGTTCGGGGTGAGCAGGGTAACGCGTGGCTTTTTTCTGGCACTCTTCGCCGGACTCGTGCTGTCGCAGACGGGTCATGCGCAGAGTGCTCTTTACATGAACGCTGCAGCGGGCGTCCCGTTCAACGTGAACGTGCGCTCGATCCGCGAGCTACGCTACAACCACATCGTTTCGCAGCGTTACGACTACAGCTGCGGCTCGGCCGCTCTGGCCACGTTGCTGAAGTACGGCTACGGCATCGACATTCCCGAAACCGAAATGATCAGCCGCATGATGGTGTTCTCGACACCTGAAGTGGTGGTGAAGAACGGCTTCTCGATGCTCGACATGAAGAAGTTCGTCGAAACGCTCGGCCTGCGCGGCCGGGGTTTCCGCGTCACCTCTGAAGCGCTCTACCACCTGCAGATTCCCGTGCTCGTGCTGATGAACAGCGACGGCTACGAGCACTTCGTCATCGTCAAGCACGCGGAAAACAGCCGTATCTTCATCGCCGACCCGGCGCTCGGCAACCGCATCGTCATGGAAGACGACTTCGTCAAGAAATGGAACGGCCTTGTGTTCGCGGTCGTCGGCAAGCCATTTATGGAGGATTCACCGCTCTTGCAAGGCAACGAGTCGCTCGCGCTCAAGCTGCGTGAACGTGCGCTGGAAAACGGTACGGCTGCGACTCCCTTTGTTGAATACGGTTTGATAAAGGCAGAGTTGTTCTGACTCATCATGGACCGAAACTTACTCACCATTGGCTGTGCGTTGTGTTTCACAACGTGCGGCCTTGCTTCAGTCGCGCACGCTGCCGAGCAGATGTCGACTGTGTTTGAAGACGTCAGTGCCCTCAAGCTGCAACCCGTTGACGACGCCGTCCTCGCCAACCAGACCGGCAAAGGTATTGTCGGGGACATCATCTCGGGGTCGTCATCACCCTGCTGTCGCAATGGCAACTGCCCAATGGCGCCACCGCTGTCGCCTCGGGCGCACTCGCCATCGGTACAAACAATCCCAACCAGCCGAGCGTCCAGTTCAATTCAACGGCCTCCGTAAGCGGCCCAAATGGTAGCTGGGGCAACGGCGCCAACCGCAACGCCAGCGCGAGCGGCGGGCAGAACGTCAACGTCAACGGCATCTCGCAGACCACCCAGGTGGCCGGCAACGGCAACCTCGGCACCAACCAGGCGCTGATCGATTTCGACGCCTCGCCAGGCAGCCTGACGGGAGGCTCCTATAACAACGCAACGTCGGCTGTCGCAAGCAATGCGAACGGTTCGGTGAAAGCGTCCGTCACGCTCGCCAACGGCGGCATTTCGATCGCGCTGCAAACGCCGAACGGCATCGCCACCCAAACCATCGCGCCGGCCAGCGCGCAACAGGCCGGCATGATCGCCCAACTCTTGCAGATTGCAGGTAATAACCAGCAAGTCGCCAACCAGTTGCAACTGCATTTGCAGACGCAACAGATGTCGGCCTCGATGCTGCGCCAGATAGGCGTCCTGCAAGCCCTGCAAAACAGCGTGAGGAGATAACACGGGCCGCCACCCGGACATGAAGGAGACCAAGTACCAAAGCGACCGCGCGACGCATAAGGAGACATGCGACGCGCAGTCAGAATACCGGGGGAACAAAAATGATCAGATTCTCAAGGACCAGTGCGCCGCGCATGGCGTTAGCGGCGATTCCAGCCGCGGCCATGCTGTTTGCGCTATCGCAGGGGGCCAGCGCGCAGACGCTCGCCGATCAATCGGTTGAAGACCGGCTGAATACGCTCATGCGTGTTGTCAGCGAGCAGCAAAAGCAGATCATCTCTCTCGAACGGCAGGTCACGAATCTCGAAATGGCGCAGCGCGGCCGCGGCGCACCAGGC
The DNA here is from genome assembly GCF_003610295.1 of Paraburkholderia sp. BL23I1N1. NCBI lineage: Bacteria > Pseudomonadati > Pseudomonadota > Betaproteobacteria > Burkholderiales > Burkholderiaceae > Paraburkholderia > Paraburkholderia sp. BL23I1N1. Next base: position 871,088 of record NZ_RAPV01000001.1, on the reverse strand, counting down.
TACGGCGAGCCGGCCGGCAATGGCGCCGTCGCCGAGCAACCCGGCGCAGACGGCCTGCCTGTGCCGCTGCCGCCGCTGGCCCAGGTGAACCCCGGCACTCCCGCGCCTGGCAGCAGCACGGCAACAGGCGTGCCGGTCAATCCGCCGGTGCCTGAAAACAGCGGCGGGGGCGGCCTGCCGGCCGCAACCGACGGCAGCGGCGCGGTCGGCCAGACGCAGAAGGCCGCGCAACCGGTGCGCACGCAATCGGAAGATGCGGTGGTGCAGAGCCAGCAGCACACGCCGCTGTTCGAACACAAGCTGACTCTCGACTGGGGTATCAACGATACCTACTACGACCGCCGCCAGTTGCAACTGTCCGGCTTCCTCGCGCTCGACGCGATTTTCCTCGGCAACATCAACCTCGGCGAAACCAAGTCGCACCAGGTGATGGCCGACCTCGACACGCGCTACGGTCTGACCGACCGCATCAGCGTCGACGTCGACGTGCCTTATATCTACCGGCATAGCAACTTTATCGTTGGCGGGGCCGGCGGCGCGGCGAATACGGTCTCGGACGCCTCGGCAAATTCGAGCGATATCGGCGACGTCAACTTCGGGATCTACTACCAGTTCCTGAAGGAAACCAACAATCTGCCGGACCTGGTCGCCAGCCTGCGCATCAAGGCGCCGACCGGTTCGTCGCCGTTCGGCATCAAGCTCGCGCAGGTCGATGCCAACAACACCAACCTCGTCGCGCCCACCAAGCTGCCCACCGGCACCGGCTTCTGGAACATCACGGCGGGCCTCTCGGTGTTGAAGACCTACGATCCGGTCGTGCTGTTCGGCAGCGTTTCGTACACCTACAATATTGCCCGTTCGTTCTCGGACATCTCATCGGTCATCGGCCAGACCGAACCGGCGACGGTCAAGATCGGCGACGTCGTGCAGTTCGGCGGCGGCGCGGCACTGGCATTCTCGGACAAGGACTCGGCCAGCATCTCGTACACGATGGCGCTGGAACCCGAGTCGCAGACCAAGGCGCCGGGCGGAACCTATTCGAAGGTGCCGGGCAGCGAGACCACCGCTGCCGCGTTGACCTTCGGTTTGAATCACGTAGTGAACAAGCACTTGACGATCAACGGTTCGGTGTCTGTGGGCCTCACGCCCGACACGCCGAATTTCGTGATCGGCGTGCGCTTTCCCTACACTTTTTGACGTGCCAACGATACGAGGTTGATCGTGCGCGAATCGCCCCATCTGAGCAGCGTTACACCGCCCTCCGGCGCTCATCTGTCGATTGCCCGGGCGCAGGAGGTTCCTGTGAAACGAGCAACGGAAGTCCTCGGGGGTGTCCGTCGGAAGTCTCTTTGGCGCACCCTCAGGAAGCCACTTTGGGGCGCTTGCACGAGCCTTCTGCCGCCGCCGCGAAGGAGACCGGTCTGCCGCACACGCAGACCGAACGGGTGCTGCTGTACGTCGCGCGCACGCCGGACGAAACGCTGATCGCCCATCTGAAGAGCCGCGGCTGGCACGTGATGGCGGCCCGCTCGGCGCATGAGGTCGCGCGCCTGCTCAAGCCTGACGTGGTATGCGCCGGCATTGTCGACCTGGCCAGCTTTGCGTTGCGCGACCTTGGCGGCCTCGAAGCGAGCCTGCGTCAACAGCAGATCGGCTGGATTGCGCTCGCCACCTCGGAACGCCTCGCCGACCCCGGCGTGCGGCGCCTGATCCGCCACTACTGCTTCGACTACGTCAAGACGCCGGTGGCCCACGCCACGATCGACTACCTCGCCTGTCACGCATTCGGTATGGTGACATTGTGCGATGCCGACGATGTCGCGCCGGCCACGCCCGCCGCCGACGACGACGAAGACGAAATGGTCGGGACTTGCGAAGCAATGCAGCAACTCTTTCGCACCATCCGCAAAATCGCCAATACCGATGCCAGCGTATTTATCTCGGGTGAATCCGGCACCGGCAAGGAACTCACCGCGCTGGCGATCCACGAGCGCTCGCCGCGCCGCAAGGCGCCGTTCGTCGCCATCAACTGCGGCGCGATTCCGCACCATCTGTTGCAGTCCGAACTATTTGGCTATGAACGCGGCGCGTTCACCGGCGCGAACCAGCGCAAGATCGGCCGGGTCGAGGCCGCGGACGGAGGCACCTTGCTGCTCGACGAAATCGGCGACCTGCCGATGGAAAGTCAGGCCAGTCTGCTGCGCTTTTTGCAGGAAGGCAAGATCGAACGGCTCGGCGGCCGCGAATCGATCCAGGTGGACGTGCGAATCATTTCGGCGACCCACGTGGATCTCGAGGTCGCGATGCGCGACGGACGGTTCCGCGCCGACCTGTTCCATCGCCTGTGCGTGCTGCGCGTCGACGAGCCACCACTACGTGCCCGCGGCAAGGACATCGAGATTCTGGCGCATCACATCATGCACAAGTTCAAGACCGACAGCGCGCGAAAGATCCGCGGCTTTGCGCCGTCGGCGATCGAGGCCATGTACAACTACAACTGGCCCGGCAATGTGCGCGAACTGATCAACCGGGTGCGCCGCGCGATCGTGATGGCGGAAAACAAGCTGATTTCCGCCGACGACCTCGACCTCACGCAGTTCACCGAGCAGCAGACCATGACGCTCTCGCAGGCGCGCGAAGCCGCTGAGAAGCGCACGATCGAAGCGGCGCTGCTGCGGCATCGCCACCGCCTGAACGAGGCGGCGATCGATCTGAATATCTCGCGGGTGACGCTATACCGGCTGCTGGGACACCACGGCTTGCGGGATCCGAGCGCCGCCGACGAGAAAGCGTCGCTTGAATCGTTAGCCGCCGACGAGCCTTTGCAGGAATGAGGGGGGCGCCTAGCCAGGGGCGCCTAGCCGGCTGACTTGGCGGCGCCGTTTTGCGCCTCAGGTAGAATCATCCCGGTTACGTTCCCCTTTCCATTCGATGACGACGCTCACCCTGATCGTCGCTCGCGCCAATAACGGCGTGATCGGCCGCGACAACCAGTTGCCTTGGCGACTTCCCGAAGACCTCGCGTTCTTCAAGCGCACCACGATGGGCGCGCCCATCATCATGGGCCGCAAGACGCATGAATCGATCGGCCGGCCGTTGCCGGGACGCCGCAACATTGTCGTGACACGGGATGCCACGCGGCGCTTTCAGGGCTGCGACGCGGCCACCACCCTCGAAGACGCGCTGAAGCTCGCCGCTCAGGATCAGGCGCCGGAGGCGTTTCTGATCGGTGGCGCGCAACTGTATGCTGAAGGGTTGCGTCAGGCGGACAAGCTGATCATCACCGAGATTTCCGCCGACTTCGAAGGCGACGCCACCTTCCCTGAACTTGATGAAGACGAGTGGGAAGAAGTCGCGCACGAGACACATCGCGCGGACGCGCCGAATGACTTCGATTACGCGTTCGTGACGTATAAGCGTAAGGGCGTGTGAGGGTGTTGCGCGGCGTCTGACTGGCGGGCTGCGCTTCGCGAATTCGTCACCGGCCACTACACATGCACGCATAAAAAAACGCCACGCAATGACTTGCGTGGCGTTTCTGTTTGCAGCCTTCCTGCGGCCCCGCTGCGGCCGCTACAAGCGTCGCGCTTACTGCCCCGCGATCGTCATCCGTTCGATCAGCACCGAACCCGTTTCCTTGGTGCCGCGCGTGATCGTATCCGCGCCGATCGCGACGATATGGCGGAACATCTCCTGCAGCGTGCTCGCCACGGTGATTTCCTCGACCGGATACTGGATCTTGCCGTTCTCGACCCAGAAACCCGACGCGCCGCGCGAATAATCGCCCGTCACGTAGTTCACGCCCTGCCCCATCAGCTCGGTCAGCAACAGGCCCGTGCCGAGCTTCTTCAGCATTGCCTCGAAGTCGTCTTCCGGACGCGTCTTCGAGCTGCGCAGCGACAGATTGTGCGAGCCGCCGGCGTTGCCGGTGGTCTGCATGCCGAGCTTGCGCGCCGAGTAGGTGGACAGGAAGTAGCCTTCCACCACACCGTCTTTCACCACCGAACGCTGTTTGGTCCGCACGCCTTCCTCGTCGAACGGCGCGCTGCCCATGGCACGCGCGACGTGCGGATCTTCGACCACCTGGACGTGCGGCGCGAACACCGGCTTGCCGAGGCTGTCGACGAGGAACGAGGTCTTGCGGTACAGCGCGCCGCCGCTCGTTGCCTGAACGAACGCGCCGAGAATGCCGGCGGCGAGCGGCGCCTCGAACAGCACCGGCACTTTGCGCGTGTCGAGCCCGCGCGCGCCGATGCGCGAGAGCGCCCGTTGCGCCGCGTAACGGCCCACCGCTTCCGGATTGGCAAGATCGGCCGCGCTGCGGGTCGACGTGTACCAGTCGTCGCGCTGCATGTTGCGGCCGCTGCCGGCGATCGGCGCGCACGCAACGTAGTGGCGCGAGTACGGATAGCCGGCGAGGAAGCCGCGCGAGGTGGCCAGCACGAATTGCGAGTGCTGCGCCGAGACGCTCGCGCCCTCCGAATTCTTGATCTGCGGATCGGTCGCGAACGCGGCGTCTTCCGAGCGGCGGGCGATTTCCACTGCTTCGTCCGCGGAGAGGTTCCACGGGTGATACAGATCGAGATCGCGCGGCGCGGTTTCGAGCAATTCCGCTTCGGCGAGACCCGCGCAGTCGTCTTCTGCCGTGAAGCGGGCGATGTTGTACGCCGCCGCGACCGTGTCCTTCAAAGCCTGCGACGAAAAGTCCGAGGTGCTCGCGTTGCCGCGCTTGTTGCCGATGAACACCGTCACGCCGACCATCTTGTCGCGGTTGTGTTCGATCGTCTCGACTTCGCCGCGCCGCACGGAGACGGACAGCCCGTCGCCTTCGGAAATCTCGGTCGCCGCGTCGGTACCGCCGAGCGACTTCGCGTGACGAAGGATGTCCGAGGCGATTTCCTTCAGTTCATCCTGGGTATGCGGAAAAAAGCGCTGCTTGACGTCCATGTCTGCTGCCATTGTCGTTGCCGTCCTGTTCGGGGCCGAGCGGCCCTGTGTGTTCGCCCATGCCACGCACATGCGCTCGCATTTTACGCGCGCCCTGTGCGTGCTCATTTGCGTGCTTATTCGCGTAGTGACGCATCCCGCGATCATAGCAAGGTACGCGAAGCTGTACCTGGCATTCGCTGAGCCTTGATGCGCCGCGGCGCTGTGCCCGGCTTTGGCCTGGATTGCCGGGATTGCCTGGCTTGCCGCGATTCTCCAAAACGCGCGCGCGAAGCCTTGTGCACAGCAGCACGGCGGGTTCGGCGTGCGCGGCACGCTACAATATCGGTATGACACGCAAAACCCGCATTCAACCCATCGAGTCCGCCGAGCCGGAAGTCGACGAGAACGGCTACGACCGTCCCAGCAAGTCCCAGCTCAAGCGCGAAATGCACGAGCTGCAGGAACTGGGCTCGGCGCTGATCGCCCTGCCCAAAGACGCGCTCAAGCGCATGCCGATGCCCGAAAAGCTCGACGACGCCGTGCGCGAAGCGCGCCGCATCACCGATCACGAGGGCAAGCGCCGCCAGGTGCAGTACGTCGGGCGCGTGATGCGCTCGCTGCTGGAAGAGGAAACCGCCGCGCTGCGCACCGCGCTCGACACCTATAACGGGGTTAACAAAGCGGAAACGGCCAAGCTGCACTGGATTGAGCGCACCCGCGAAAAAACTGCTCGCCGACGACGCCGCGCTGACCGACTTCATCCGCCAGCACCCGAACGCCGATCCGCAGCAGGGCCGCACGCTGATCCGCAACGCCCGCAAGGAAGCGCAGCAAAGCAAGCCGCCGCGCTATTTCCGCGAGCTGTTCCAGTGGATCAAAAACGCCGACGGCCCGTCCGCCGCGACCGATTCCGATGCCGAAGACGGCCTGGAAGGAGACGATAACAACGATGACGACCGCGACGCGTAAGGCGACACGTCAGCATCCGGACGAAATCGTGATCGGCCTCGTGTCGATCAGCGACCGCGCGTCCGCCGGCGTGTATGAGGACAAAGGCATTCCGGCCCTGCAGGAATGGCTCGGCGCGGCCCTGACCTCGCCGTTTCAGGTGGTGACGCGCCTGATTCAGGACGACGCGCCCACGATCTCCGCCACGCTGATCGAACTGGTAGACGAAGTAGGCTGCGATCTGGTGCTGACCACTGGCGGCACCGGCCCGTCGCGCCGCGACGTCACGCCGGAAGCGACCCTGGCGGTAGCGACAAAGGAAATGCCCGGTTTCGGCGAGCAGATGCGGCAGATCAGCCTGAGTTTCGTGCCGACCGCGATTCTGTCGCGCCAGGTGGCGGTGATTCGCGAAACCGCGGAACATGCGGCGCTGATCGTCAATCTGCCCGGCCAGCCGAAGTCGATCAAGGAAACGCTCGAAGGCTTGCGTGACGCCGAAGCGGGCGGCGCCGTGAAGGTGCCGGGCATTTTCGCCGCGGTGCCCTATTGCATCGACCTGATCGGCGGCCCGTATGTCGAGACGAACGCCGACGTGGTGAAGGCGTTCCGGCCGAAGAACGCGCAGCGCGCGCCTCGGCAGGGTTGAAGCTGGAACGGCCGCTGATGGGCTATTCCACGAGTTATTCCGCGGCGGGCGTTTCCGGAACCTGCGAGGCCGCCGGAATCAGGAAGTGCTCGCGGTAGTATTTCAGCTCGTCGATCGATTCGTGGATGTCGGCCAGCGCGGTGTGCATCGCGCGTTTCTGGAAACCCTTGTAGATTGCCGGCTGCCAGCGGCGGCACAATTCCTTCAGCGTGCTGACGTCGAGATTGCGGTAATGGAAGAAGCGTTCCAGATCCGGCATCCAGCGCGCCATAAAGCGGCGGTCCTGGCAGATCGAATTGCCGCACATCGGCGATTTGCCAGGCGGCACATAAGCGCTAAGAAAATCGCGAATCTGTTCGGTGGCATCGGCTTCGCTCACCGTCGAGGCCTTCACGCGATCGATCAGGCCCGAGCGGCCATGCGTGTTCTGGTTCCACTGATCCATTTTGGCGAGCGTCTCGTCGCTCTGGTGAATCGCCAGCACCGGGCCTTCGACCAGCCGGTCGAGTGTCGAATTCGTCACCACCACCGCGATTTCGATGATGCGGTCGGTGTCCGGCTCGAGCCCGGTCATTTCCATGTCCAGCCAGACGAGATTCATGTCGCTGCGCACGAGCGGCGGCTGTTCGGTGGATGCGAGGATGTCAGTCATGAAGGCAACCCTGATGGCCGGGCAAACGGCTTCGCTGGAAGCGAGGCTTGCCGCGGCGATTGTTCGTATGAGATCGGTTTGAGGTGGCTTGAGCCGGTTCGGGCCGGCTCGGGCCGGTTTAGCCTTATCCCCCGCCGCCAGGCGGGAAGAAACATATAATTCTCGCATAGATACCACGGAATCCCCGGATGCCTACCCTGTACTTCACTGTTCTGTTCGTCGTCGCCGTCGTGGCAATGGTCGGCACCAAATTGTGGCTCGCGTCGCGGCAGATCCGCTTCGTCGCCGGCCATCGCGGGCAGGTGCCGAGCCAGTTTGCCGGCACCATCGCGCTCACCGCGCACCAGCGTGCCGCGGACTACACCGTTGAACGCACGCGCCTCACGATGATCGAGATCGTCGTCGGCGCGGCGGTCCTGATTGGGCTGACGCTGCTGGGCGGCGTTCAGGCGCTCGATCTGGCCATCTCCAACTGGCTCGGTCGGGGCTACGCCGGCCAGATCGCACTGGTCGCGGCGGTCATCGCGATCACCGGCGCGATCGATCTGCCGTTCGAGTACTACCGTCAATTCGTGGTCGAGCAGCGTTTCGGCTTCAACCGGATGAGCAAGGGTATTTTCTTTCTCGACCGGATCAAGGGCCTGCTGCTCGGCGCCGCGTTCGGCCTGCCGCTGCTGTTCGTCGTGCTGTGGCTGATGAGCGAGGCCGGCAGCCTGTGGTGGCTGTGGGCGTGGATCGTCTGGGTTGTGTTCCAGATGCTCGTGCTCGTGCTGTATCCGTCGTTCATCGCGCCGCTCTTCAACAAGTTCGAGCCGCTCAAGGACGAAGCCCTGAAAAGCCGCATCGAAGCGTTGATGCAGCGCTGCGGTTTCGCCGCGAAAGGCCTGTTCGTGATGGACGGCAGCCGCCGTTCGGCGCATGGCAACGCCTATTTCACCGGCTTCGGCGCGGCCAAGCGGATCGTGTTTTTCGACACGCTGCTCGCGCGCCTGTCGGGCAACGAGATCGAAGCGGTACTCGCGCACGAACTCGGCCACTTCAAGCGCCGTCACGTGATCAAGCGGATGGTTGTCATGTTCGCGATCAGCCTCGCAATGCTCGCGCTGCTCGGCTGGCTGACGCAATGCGTGTGGTTCTATGAAGGACTGGGCGTGCGACCGTCGCTGATCGGCGGCAATAGCGGCCTCGCGCTGGTGCTGTTCTTCCTCGCGCTGCCGGTGTTCCTGTTCTTCGTCACGCCGCTCGGCAGCCTCAGCTCGCGCAAGCACGAGTTCGAAGCCGACGCGTTCGCCGCCACGCAAACCGATGCGCAAGATCTCATCAACGCGCTCGTCAAACTGTATGAGGACAACGCGTCGACCCTGACGCCCGATCCGCTCTACACCGCGTTCTATTACTCGCATCCGCCGGCGTCGCAGCGGATCGACCGCCTGCTGCGGCACGCATGAGCGGCCGCTCCCCGAAAGCGCCGCGCGCGCCGTCCAGCACGCGCGTAGGCGGCCTCGTCATTGCCGCGCATGGGCGCCACTACCTGGTCGCGCCGGAAGACGGCAGCCCGATGCTCCAGTGTTTCCCGCGCGGCAAGCGCAGCGAAGTCGCGGTCGGCGATCGCGTGATTTATGAGCCGACTTCGGCGGATCAGGGCGTGATCGTCGAGATCGGCGAACGGCGCAATCTGCTGTATCGCTCGGATCAGTACAAGTCGAAACTGTTTGCCGCGAATCTCGATCAGTTGCTGATCGTGCTCGCTACAGAGCCGCATTTCAGCGAGGACCTGTTGGGCCGCGCGTTAGTCGCTGCTGAGGCGAACGAACTGAAGCCGTTGATCGTGCTGAACAAGATCGACGTGACCGGTGCGCTCGAGAGTGCGCGCAAGCGGCTCGAATCGTATCGCGCACTCGGCTACACCGTCGTCGAAGTGTCGATCAAGACGCTGCCTGACGCCGCACGACCCGCTTTGCTCGAACATCTGCAAGGCCACTCGACGCTGCTACTCGGCCAGTCCGGCATGGGCAAATCGACGTTGGTGAACCTGCTGATTCCGGATGCCGAGGTCGCCACACGCGAGATCTCGACCGCGTTGAACAGCGGGCGGCATACTACGACCTTCACGCGGCTCTACCCTTTGCCGGGTGGCGACGGCGGTGCGTTGATCGATTCGCCGGGCTTCCAGGAATTCGGCCTGCATCATCTGACCGAAGGTCGGCTCGAACGCGCGTTTCCCGAGTTCCGGCCGCTGCTGCCGAACTGCCGCTTCTACAACTGCCATCACTTGCAGGAGCCGGGCTGCGCGATTCTCGAAGCGGTCGCCGACGGCCAAATCCGGTGCGAACGGCACGCCCTGTATGCGCAACTGGTGCACGAAGCCAGCCAGATCGTGCGCTAAGGCGCGTCGCGGCCAACTCATGGACTCACGATGAAATTGATGCGCGCGCCGAATCTGATCATCGGACAGCATTGGGTCAATGTGCTGCAGACGGCGGGCATCGCTTGCGAGTTGCATAACCGTTATCTGAACGGCGCGCTCGGCGATATTCCGGCGGATCAGTGCGCGCCGGAGCTATGGCTCGTCGATGAACGCGATGAGGTGATGGCGCGGCGGTTGATCGATGCGGCTTCGCATGGACCGGCGGCGGGCTCGCCGTCGTGGCAATGCCGCCAGTGCGGGGAGACGCTCGAGGCACAGTTCACGGTGTGCTGGCAGTGCGGGACGGCGCGGGATCCGCTGGATGGGTGAAGCGGGTGGGCGCGGTGCGCGTGACAGGCGGTGAAGCCGCTATGGCGTTGCGTTAGTTACGCGCTGATTCAAGCGAACCGCTTCAGGCGAGCCAGACCGCAATCGTCAGCATCAGCAGCAAGATCATCCACAGCACCACCGCGCGCCACACGAGACCGACCGCCGATTGCAGCGTGCGCGGCGTGCAGTCGTCGCCCACCTGCATCGGGCCACCGTCGCCCGTGGCGAGCGCGTCAAGGCTCGACGGTTCAGCGAGCGGCCCACTCAGACGTGCGCCGAGCGCCCCACTGCCCGCAGCCAGCAACACGCCGTCGTTCGCATCCGGCCACTGACGCGCGTGGTTGCGCCATGCATAAATCGCGTCTTCGAAATTACCGACAATCGCAAAACCTAGCGACGTGAGCCGCGCCGGCACCCAGTCGATCACGAAAAAAGCGCGCTGCGCGAAACTCGAAAACGCCACGGTGCGATCGTCGACCGGACGCGCCCATGCACGCGCCAGATACTCGGCGATCCGATACAGCACCGCGCCCGCCGGCCCGACCGGAATCAGGAACCAGAAGAACACACCAAACACATGCCGATGCGAGGCGACCACGGCGTGAATCAGCGTATGACGCACGATCTCGCTGACGGGCATGTCGACGGTGTCGAGCCCTGTCCATTCGTGCAGGATTTCACGCGCGCGCGGCACATCGTCGTTATTCAACGCGAGGTGGATATCGGTGAAGTAATGGCTGAACTGCCGGAAGCCGAGCGTGAAGTACAACACCGCGACGTTCCACAGGAACGCCAGCGCAAAGTGAATGTGATAAAGCACGTAGTAGACGAGCGCGACGGCCAGCGTCCACGGCACCACAACCACGAGCCACGCGAGCAGGCCATGCTTGGGCTTGCCGGCATCGAATCCGTGCGCCGCCGACTCCGCATGGTATTGAAGCAACGCGGACACCGGATTGTTCGGCGATAGCGCGCGTACCTGTTCAATGATCAGAGCCAGCAATACGGAGAAAAAAGTCATGCGATGCGCCGTGCTTTTCGAGTTTTTACGATTGTTTTATAACGATAGCACAGGGCCGGATGCGACTGAGCGCAGACGTTGACAAACACCCAACAACTGCACAAACCGGCGCAGCTCACGCCGCGAGAAAGCGATAGAAGTTGCGCAGCATCGCCGCTGTCGCGCCCCAGATGAAATAATGGCCGCCCAATTCGTCGCTATCTTCGGCTTCCGCCGAAACGGCGCGCGGATAGGGCATCGCGAAGAAGCGGCGCTCGCCGCCTTCGTAACGAAACACGCGCTCCTCATGATGCGCGGGGTTCATCAGGAAAGCGAGCGGCACTTCGAAGACTTCGGCTACTTCGAATGCATCCGCTTTCAACGTGAAGGGCGGATGCACGAGACCGATGACGGGCGTCACGCGAAACCCGGTGCCCGTCAGATAGTCGGGCAACGCACCAAGAATTTCAACGCGCGACGGATCGAGACCGACTTCTTCCTGCGCCTCGCGCAATGCCGTAGCGGTCGCATCCGCGTCGAACGGTTCGTGACGGCCGCCGGGAAAGCTCACCTGCCCGGCGTGGTCGTTCAGATGGTCGGCACGTTGGGTCAGCAGCACGGTGAGGCCGTTGTCGCGCACGACCAGCGGCACCAACACGGCGGCAACGCGCGGATCGACGTGCTTATCGCGCCAGGGCGCTTCGATAATCGGTTCTGGCGTCCAGTCAAGACGCTGCTTGAAACGCCCACGCAGACCATCGGGCGTCAGGCGCCCGGCAAGCACCGGTGGCAGATTGGCACCCGTCGCTTCGACAGGCAGAGTTTCAGGCTCAAAGGCGGGGCGGATCAACGGGTCTCTCGGAATGAGCGGATAGTGAACATGCCGCTATTTTGACCTGGCAAACAAAAAAGCACCCGCGAGGGGTGCTTTTTCTTACAGCTTTTACGCTTCCGGAGCAGCGCGGTCTTTCTTCGCGACCAGCTTTTCCTTGATTCGAGCCGACTTGCCCGAACGGTCGCGCAGGTAGTACAGCTTCGCGCGACGCACATCGCCACGACGCTTCACGACGATGCTTGCCAGCAGCGGCGAGTACGTCTGGAACGTACGCTCGACGCCTTCGCCCGACGAAATCTTGCGGACGATGAACGACGAATTCAGACCACGGTTACGCTTGGCGATCACGACGCCTTCGTAAGCCTGAACACGCTTACGCGTACCTTCAACCACGTTCACGCTGACGATCACCGTATCGCCGGGGGCGAATTCGGGGATGGTCTTCTCGCCGAGGGCGCGGCCGATTTCTTCCTGCTCGAGTATTGCAATCAGATTCATCACTGACTCCTAAGTCCATCTTGTCGGCGTTCGTACCTGCCGCGCGCTGGTTTTACCTGTTGCGCCTGGCTACGGCCCCGATAGAGGATGGGTTCACATCTGGCGCCGTACACGCATGTGCGGCACCGCCTATGTCCGCTCGAAAGACCAAGGCTTTACGCCTTCGACACTTCCTTCGCGAGACTTGTAAGCCATGCCTCGTCGGCACGGCTCAACATCTTGTTTTTTCTGGCCTTCACGATCAGATCGGGCCGCTTGTTCAACGTATTGCGCAAAGCCTCACGCCGGCGCCACGCTTCGATTTCCGCATGATGGCCGCCGAGCAGCACATCGGGTACACGCACGCCGTTGTATTCCTCCGGTCGCGTGTAATGCGGACAATCCAGCAGCACGTCAACGAAACTGTCCTGTACCGCCGATTGCGAATCGTTCAGCACGCCGGGCAACTGACGCACTACGGCATCCATCAACGCCATGGCCGGCAATTCGCCGCCGGACAGCACGAAGTCGCCGAGACTGACTTCTTCGTCGACGACACGGTCGAGCAAGCGCTGATCGATCGCTTCATAGCGCCCGCACAACAGGATCAGACCGGGTTCGGCCGCGAACTGCATGACACGATCGTGATTCAGTGTGGCGCCTTGCGGCGACATCATCACGACGCGCGACGCGCCGATGCCCTGCTCCGCCTGCGCCGCTTTCGCCGCGCCGATCGCGTCTTCCAGGGGCTTGGCCAGCATGACCATGCCGGGGCCGCCGCCGTAGGGGCGATCGTCGATTGTGCGGTAGTTGTCCGTGGTGAAATCGCGGGGATTCCACGTACGCAACCCGTAGCGCTCCTGCTTCGCCGCACGGCTGGTGATACCCCAGTCGGTCAGCGCAAGAAACATGTCAGGAAAGAGCGTCACGACATCGAACTGCATCGCTCTCTCCAGTCAGCGAATTATTTAGTAATCGGCTTCCCAGTCGACGATGATCTGCTTCGCCGCCTGATCCACCGTTTTGACAAAGACGCCGACGAACGGGATCAAGCGCTCGCCGGTGACCGGCTTACCGTTTTTGTCGGTATCCGGGTATTCGATGCGCAACACCGAGTGCGCACCGTTGTCGATCATGTCTGCAACCTTGCCGAGGTTGACCCCGGCAACATTCACCACATCCAGGCCGAGCAGGTCGACCCAGTAGAATTCGTCGGCTTCGAGAGCCGGAAATTCGCTGCGGCTGATATAAACGCGCGTGCCGCGCAGCGCCAATGCCACATCGCGATCAGTTACACCGCCCAGATGGGCAACGACACTGTCGCTATGCGTTTTTGCCTGCAATGACGGCGCCGACTTGCGCTCGTGGCCTTTCATCAGCCACCAGCGCTTCGCGCTTAGCAACGCGTCTCCGCCACGCCCGGCATCCGCATGAGCGGCTACCTTGACCCAGCCTTTGAGGCCGTAAGCGTCGACGATTGCACCGACCTCGACCGCGTCGGCCGGCCAGCTTTCCACCGTTTCCGCTCGCATTTCTGCTGCGCCGGAAGCGGCGTTTGCAACTTTGGCTTTCGCCTTGCCTTCGGCAGCCTCGACCGGTTTGCGGACGAATGCACCGAACGGCGCCTGACCAGACGTCTTCGCGCGCGGGGCTGTTACTTTTGCCTTTGCGCGACCTGAACCGCCGGAATCACGCTCAGACATAAGAACACCTCGAAGAGAACCTCGCTGCCACCTTCGACGCCTGCTTCAGCAAAACTCGCGCATCGGACTGCTCACGCAAGCTGCGCGAGCCGCCGGCCGAACCGACGACGATACACATGCAAGCTGCCATTAAGCAGCCGGCTGCGCCTTTTGCGCTTCTTTCACGAGACGCTCGACGGTCGGCGACAGTTGTGCGCCAACGCCTTGCCAGTACGTCAGGCGGTCTTGAGCGATACGCAGCGACTCACCCTTCGTAGCGACCGGGTTGTAGAAGCCAACGCGCTCGATGAAGCGGCCGTCACGACGGTTACGCGAATCGGTTGCGACGATGTTGTAGAACGGGCGCTTCTTGGAGCCGCCACGAGCCAAGCGGATGATGACCATATTAGAATCCTTGAAAACCGGGGTGCGGAACGACTGAAACACGCGATTATAGCGGGAAACCGACGCCATAACAAACACTTACCGGGACAAACTGAGCGGCCGGGTTGCGCCGGACACACAGGCGGGGGGCCCGGACCACGCCGAAACGCCCGAATTACCTGACGGAACGCCCGTGAAACTCCTGCCGCCGCCTGCGTTTTTTTCCGCTTCATTTGCCGCTTCATTCGCCGCTTTTTGGCGATGCGCCGGCTTTTCGGTACTTGCGGGCTTGTCGAGCGCCTTCCGTGTTCAGACCCTGCGAGCCGGTGCAACGTTGCTGCTCGCCGCCGCGGCCCTGCCGGCGCTGGCTGCACTGCCGGTCGAGCGCATCAAACTGCCGCCGGGCTTCCATATCGAGGTTCTGTCGGACGCGGTACCCAGCGCTCGGGCCATGGTGCTCTCGCCGAAAGGCATTCTTTATATAGGCAGCCTCGACGGCCACGTCTACGCGCTCGAATTGCAGAATGGGCGTGTGACGGCTCGCCACGTAATCGCCTCCGGATTGGAAACGCCAGCGGGCGTGGCGTGGCAGGGTGGCGCGCTATATGTATCCGCAGTGTCGAAAATTCTACGCTTCGACGCGATCGATGCCCATCTGAACGATCCGCCCAAACCGGTTGTCATCACCGACACACTGCCGACAGAAACCCACCACGGTTGGAAATTCATCGCTTTCGGGCCGGACGGCAAACTGTACGTGCCGCAAGGCGCGCCCTGCAATGTCTGTCTGAAAGACCGCGACCGCTTCGGGCTGATCGGCCGCATGGAGCCGGACGGCAGCCATTATGAGGTCGTGGCGCGCGGCATTCGCAACACGGTCGGCTTCGCGTGGCACCCGGTGACGCACGAACTCTGGTTCACCGACAACGGCCGCGACCTGATGGGCGACGACGTACCGGACGACAAACTCAATCGCGCGCCGCGCGCCGGCATGGATTTCGGCTTTCCGTACTGCCATGGCGGCGACACGCCCGACCCCGAGTTCGGCAAAGATCATCCGTGCAGCGCCTTCACGCCGCCGGTTGTCAAACTCGGCGCCCATGTCGCCTCGCTCGGCATGCGCTTTTACAACGGCCCGATGTTCCCGGCCGCCTATCGGGACACTATTTTCATCGCCGAACACGGTTCGTGGAATCGCAGCAAAAAGGTCGGTTACCGCGTCGTGCGGGTGATCACCAACCCTGACGGCAGCAACGCGCGCCAGGAAGTCTTTGCCGAAGGCTGGCTCCAACCGGGCGAAACGGTATGGGGCCGCCCAGCCGACGTCCAACCGCTGCCTGATGGCTCGCTCCTGATCAGCGACGACTACGCCGGCGCGGTCTACCGCGTGACCTACTCAGCGCCGTAGCTACTCATCGCCGCAGCCTTAGCCGTAAGCGCGCCGCGGGCGTAGAATGCGCGTCGATCCGCGCCCACCTGCGCCCTGCTCCTTTCGACCGCTCGTCACTTTGCCCTCGCCTACATGTCCACCGTTGCTTCGACTTCCTCGCATTTCAGATCCAAGACGCTTACCGCCGCGCTGGCATTCTTCTTCGGGAGCCTCGGCGCTCACCGCTTCTATCTGTATGGCATGCGCGACATTTACGGCTGGGCTCATCTGCTCGGCACGCTGATCGGCATTCCGGGCGCCATGCTGGTGGTGGCAAGCGAGCGTGCCTCGATGCTCGGTTGGGTACTCGCGTTTTTCGGCGCCGTTTCGCTGCTCTCCGCGTTTCTGGCTGCGATCGTCTACGGTCTGCGTCCGGATGAAAAATGGGATGCTCAGTTCAACCCGCAAAACCAGCGCAAAAGCCGCTCGGGATGGACCGTCATTTTCATCGTGATCTTTTCGCTGCTGATCGGTGCGTTCCTGCTGATGACGGGCCTTGCGATCTCGTTCCAGACTTACTTCGAAGGTCAGGTCCAGGCCGCCAAAGCCCTGTCGCAATGAGCTGCCGCGCGCCGCGCTAAAAAAGCCTCAACTGCGGATTGTCGCTTGGCGGCGGCTCAGCACGCGCCGGCTCGACCCGGCGAAAGTGCGACATATCGAGAATGCCGCGATCGCGCCGGTTTAATCCGAGCCGACGCGTGGCCTTCTGGAAGCGCTGCTTCAGCAGGTCTGCCCACAACCCTTCTCCCTTCATACGCGTGGAGAAGTTCGAGTCGTAGTCTTTCCCGCCCCGCATATCGCGCACGCGACTCATCACCCGGTCGGCGCGATCGGGAAAATGCGCCGCGAGCCAATCCTTGAATAGCGGCGCAACTTCCCATGGCAAACGCAGCACGATGTAGCTCGCATTGCATGCGCCGGCCTCTGCGCAGGCTTCCAGCACGCGCTCCATGTCCGGCTCGGTGACGAACGGAATCACCGGCGCGATGCTCACGCCAACCGGAATACCCGCCTCGCTCAAGGTACGGATCGTGCGCAATCGACGCGACGGCGTAGCCGCGCGCGGCTCAAGCGTGCGCGCGATTTCCGCGTCCAGCGTGGTGATCGTGACGGCCGCCATAAACTGCCCGCGCGCCGCCATGGGCGCAAGCAGATCGATATCGCGCTCGATCAGCGATGATTTGGTGATCGCCGCGAACGGATGGCCCCGCTCGCTGAGCACTTCGACCACCCGCCGAGTCAGCCGCAAATCGCGCTCGACGGGTTGCCACGCGTCGGTGTTGACGCCCAGCGCGATGGGCTCGGGCACATAGGACTTCTTCGACAACTCGCGCTCGAGCAATTCCGGCGCATTGATCTTCGCGTAGATACGGCTTTCGAAGTCGAGACCGGGCGACAGCCCCAGATAACTATGCGTAGGCCGCGCGAAGCAGTAGATACAGCCATGTTCGCAGCCCCGATACGGGTTCAGTGACACACCGAACGGAATATCTGGCGACGCATTACGCGTGAGAATGGTTTTGGCCCGCTCCTCGAAAACCTGCGTGCGCAAGACTTTCGGCTCACCGTCTTCCTCAGGCGACGAAAGCCAGCCGTCGTCCACCACTTCGCGCTGGTCGACTTCGTAACGGCCTTGCAAGTTCGTCACCGCGCCGCGCCCCTTGCGAGGCGTGGGCGGAGCAATCGGAAATTCGTTAGCGGAGTGAGTATCGGAATCGGTCACGGCTGGAGCACGTAAAAAAACAGCACAAAACACCTGTATAAATATACAGTATCTACGCCGTTTGTCGAGTCCAGCCGCGCGGCTCCCGCGCGAGCTAATCGCCAACCGCGATCGTCAGCGTTTCCTTGATCTCTTCCATCACCACGTAGCTTTTCGACTGCACCGCGCCGGGCAGTTGCAAGAGGATATCCCCCAGCAGCTTGCGGTAGTCGGCCATTTCGCCGATGCGCGCCTTGATCAAATAGTCGAAGTCGCCGGAAACGAGGTGGCACTCCAGCACCTCGGGGATCTTCTGCACCTCGCGGCGGAACTGGTCGAACATGTTGCCGCTTTTGTGATCGAGCGTGATCTCGACGAACACCAGCAGCGCCGCGCCCAGCTCAGCCGGGTTCACCCGCGCGTGATAGCCGGTGATCACGCCGTCGCGCTCCATCCGCTTGACGCGCTCGATGCAAGGCGTAACCGACAGCCCCACCTGTTCGGCAAGGTCTTTCATCGCCATCCGGCCGTCCTGCTGCAGGAGCCGCAGGATCTTGTGATCGAGTTTGTCGAGGGACCGGACCGGTTGACGCTGTGTACGCATAGTGTTTTTGCTGAAAATCTTGAAAATACAATAACAAAACCTGCCTGACTGTTAATAGTATAGCGGTTATCACTGGGCGAACTGCGTTACACCTCGTTAATCGAACGAATTCCAACGAATCGACGAGCGCGCCGCCCTCAGACCTTTCTCTGGAGCAGCTATGCGAGTCGTCGTTTTGGGCAGTGGCGTCGTCGGGGTGACGAGCGCTTATTACCTGGCGCGTGCCGGTCACGAAGTCACGGTGATCGACCGCGAGGCCGGCCCGGCACTCGAAACCAGCTTTGCCAACGCCGGCCAGATCTCGCCGGGCTACGCGTCGCCATGGGCGGCGCCGGGCGTGCCGCTGAAGGCCGTCAAGTGGATGTTCCAGAAACACGCGCCGCTGGCGATCCGCCTCGACGGCACGCAATTCCAGTTGCAATGGATGTGGCAGATGCTGCAGAACTGCACCTCGGCGCGTTATGCGGTGAACAAGGGCCGCATGGTCCGCCTCGCCGAATACAGCCGCGATTGTCTGCAAGCGCTGCGCGCTGAAACCGGCATCCAGTACGAAGGCCGCACCGGTGGCACGCTGCAGGTGTTCCGCACGCAACAGCAGTTCGACGGCGCCGCGAAAGACATCGCCGTGCTGCAGGAAGCCAACGTGCCGTATGAACTGCTGTCGCCGGCCGAACTCGCGCAAGCCGAACCGGCGCTCGCCGCGGTCTCGCACAGGCTGACGGGCGGTCTGCGCCTGCCGGGCGACGAAACCGGCGACTGCCAGATGTTCACCACGCGCCTCGCCGCGCTGGCCGAGCAACTGGGCGTCAAGTTCCGCTACAACACGCCGATCGACGCACTCGCTATGGCGGGCGACCGCATTGCCGGTGTGCAATTCGGCGATGAACTGGTGCGCGCGGATTCGTTTGTCGTCGCGCTCGGTTCGTACTCGACAAAATTCCTGTCCGGCCTCGTGAAGATTCCGGTTTACCCGCTCAAGGGCTATTCGATCACCGCGCCGATCGTCAACGAAGCGTCCGCGCCGATTTCGACCGTGCTCGACGAAACCTACAAGATCGCGATCACGCGCTTCGACGACCGGATTCGCGTCGGCGGCATGGCGGAGATCGTCGGCTTCGACAAATCGTTGCGTCAGGCGCGCCGCGAAACACTGGAACTGTGCGTGAACGATCTGTTCCCGGGCGGCGGCGATACGTCGAAGGCTACCTTCTGGACCGGCCTGCGTCCGATGACGCCGGACGGCACGCCGATCGTCGGCCGCACGCCCGTGCCGAACCTGTTCCTGAACACAGGCCACGGCACGCTGGGCTGGACGATGTCGTGCGGCTCGGGCCAACTGCTGGCCGACGTCATGTCGGGCAAGCAACCCGTGATCAAGGCGGACGATCTGTCGGTGCATCGCTATCTCGGCGAGACCGGCGGTGCGCATCGCCCGGCTTATGCGTAAGATGCTTGTGCGTAAGAATTAACGCTTTAACGCTTCGCAGGTCGTTACGCCGGTTCGTCGTCGCAGGCAAACCGGCCTGACAAAAACAAACGGCGCCACATAGGGCGCCGTTTGTTTTTTTACGCACGAGCCTTCGCTACATAGCTCGAGCGAAGAAGTGCAACATCAGAACTGATCGTCCGACAACGCCAGCACGCCCTCCCCACCCTTCGCGCTGACAATCGATGCTTCCAGCGCCGAAGCCGGCGGCAGCACATGCTCGGCGTAAAACTGCGCGGTCGCGATCTTCGCGCCGTAGAACGACGGGTCGTCGGCCTGCTTTTCAGCCGCCACGAGCAACGCACGCGCCATCTGCCAACCGCCCAGCACAACGCCCGCCAGCTTCAGATATGGCACGCTGCCGGCGAACACCGCGTTCGGATCGTTCTTCGTGTTGGCGACAACAAAATCGACCACCGCGCTCAGCGAGCGATGACCCTGCGCGAGATACGTCTTCATCGATTCGAACGCAGCGCCTTGTTGCGCGCCGAGCGCCTCGATCGTTTCCGCCACACCGGCCAGCAGCGACTTCGCGACCTTGCCGCCGTCGCGCACAGTCTTGCGGCCGATCAGGTCGTTGGCCTGAATCGCGGTCGTGCCTTCGTAGATCGGCAGAATGCGCGCGTCGCGGTAATACTGCGCAGCGCCGGTTTCTTCGATGAAACCCATGCCGCCGTGCACCTGCACGCCGAGGCTCGTTACGTCGATCGACAGTTCCGTGCTCCAGCCCTTCACGATCGGCACCAGGTATTCGTAGATCGCCTGATGCTCGGCGCGCAATGCTGCGTCGGGATGACGATGCGCGATGTCGCTGTGCCCCGCGGCGACATACGCCAACGCGCGCGACGCTTCCGTGAGGCCACGCATCGTTGCGAGCATGCGGCGCACGTCTGGGTGCTGAATGATTGCCACCGATTGCTTCGCCGAGCCATCCACCGGACGGCTTTGCACGCGATCCTTCGCATAGGCGACGGCCTTCTGATACGCGCGATCCGACATGGCAACACCCTGCATACCCACCGCGAAACGCGCCGCGTTCATCATGATGAACATGTATTCGAGGCCGCGATTTTCTTCGCCAATCAGATGACCAATCGCGCCGCCGTGGTCGCCGAATTGCAACACTGCGGTCGGGCTCGCCTTGATGCCGAGCTTGTGCTCGATCGAGACGCAATGCACGTCGTTGCGCTCGCCGAGCGAGCCGTCTTCATTGACGAGAAACTTCGGCACGATGAAGAGCGAAATGCCCTTCACGCCTTCCGGTGCATTCGGCGTGCGCGCCAGCACGAGATGGGCGATGTTCTTCGCCATGTCGTGCTCGCCCCACGTGATGAAAATCTTGGTGCCGAACACTTTGAACGAACCGTCACCTTGCGGCTCTGCACGCGTGCGCACCAGCGCGAGATCGGAGCCGGCTTGCGGCTCGGTCAGATTCATCGTGCCGGTCCACTCGCCGGAAATCAGCTTGGGCACGTAGGTTTGTTTCTGTGCTTCGGTGCCGGCGGTCAGCAGCGCTTCGATCGCGCCGTCAGTCAAGAGCGGGCACAGTGCGAACGACAGGTTCGACGCGTTGAGCATTTCGACGCACGGTGTGGCGATCAACTTGGGCAGGCCCTGGCCTTCGTAGTCGACCGGATGTTGCACGCCTTGCCAGCCACCTTCGGAGAACTGACGGAACGCGTCCTTGAAACCGGGCGTTGCGGTGACCACGCCATCTTTCCAGCTGCTCGGATTGCGATCGCCTTCGACATTCAGCGGCGCCAGCACTTCGCCGCACAGTTTCGCCGACTCTTCGAGCACGGCCTGTGCCGTGTCGAGGTTTGCGTCTTCGAAGTCCGGCAGCGTCGCGATGTCTTCGAGACCGGCCAGTTCTTTCATCACGAACAGCATGTCCTTGATGGGCGCCGTATAGCTCATGTCAGTTCTCCTCCTGCCTTTTTTGATAAAAAAAGGGCGCCGGACTTGATAGGTCCCGCGCCCTTTCGCGTGCTGCCAGACGCCTTTTTACGGCGCTTCGGCGCTTAGCCGAGCTCGCTGACGAGTTCCGGCACGAGCGTGAACAGATCGCCCACCAGACCATAATCGGCGACGCTGAAAATCGGCGCTTCCGGGTCTTTGTTGATTGCGACGATGACCTTCGAGTCCTTCATCCCGGCCAGATGCTGGATCGCACCCGAGATGCCGACCGCCACGTACAGTTGCGGCGCGACAATCTTGCCGGTCTGGCCGACCTGATAGTCGTTCGGCACGAAGCCCGCGTCGACTGCCGCGCGCGAGGCGCCCAGTGCGGCGTTCAGCTTGTCCGCCAGCGGTTCCAGAACCTTGGTGTAGTTCTCGCCGTTGCCCAGACCGCGGCCACCCGAGACGATGATCTTCGCCGAGGTCAGCTCCGGACGGTCCAGCTTCGTCACTTCACGGCTCACGAATTGCGACAGACCGCTGTCGGCTGCCGCTTCGATCTTCTCGACCGTTGCGCTGCCACCTTCTGCTGCGACCGGGTCGAAGCCCGTCGTGCGGACCGTGATGACCTTGATCGGGTCAGCCGATTGCACCGTTGCGATCGCGTTGCCTGCGTAGATCGGACGCTCGAACGTGTCGGCGCTGTCCACAGCGGTGATGTCGCTGATCTGAGCGACGTCGAGCTTCGCGGCGATACGCGGCGCAATGTTCTTGCCGTATGCGGTTGCCGGCGCCAGGATGTGCGTGTAGTCCTTCGCAATGTTCAGCACCGTCGCTTCGACGTTTTCTGCGAGGCCCGCTGCGAGTTGCGGCGCGTCGGCCAGCAGCACTTTGCTAACACCTGCAATCTTCGCTGCCGCATCCACTGCGGCTTGCGCGTTCTGACCCGCCACCAGCACGTGAATATCGCCACCGATCTTCTGTGCAGCCGCAATCGTGTTCAACGTCGCGGCCTTGATCGACGCGTTATCGTGTTCAGCTATTACCAGATTCGTCATTTCGTCCGTCTCCTGTGTCGGCCAGAGTTTGCGCTTTAGCGCTTACTCTGGTCCCATGTCCTTAGAGCACCTTGGCTTCGGTCTTCAGCTTCTCGACCAGCGTCTTCACGTCCGGCACCTTCACACCGGCGGAGCGCTTCGGCGGCTCGACAACCTTCAGCGTCTTCAGGCGCGGCGTGACGTCGACACCCAGGTCTTCCGGCTTGACGACTTCCAGCGGCTTCTTCTTCGCCTTCATGATGTTCGGCAGCGTCACATAGCGCGGCTCGTTCAGGCGCAGGTCGGTCGTGATCACAGCCGGCAGCGTCAGCGACAGTGTTTCGGCACCGCCGTCCACTTCGCGCGACACCGTTGCCTTGCCGTCAGCGACGACAACCTTCGAGGCGAACGTGGCTTGCGGCAGATTCGCCAGCGCAGCCAGCATCTGGCCGGTCTGGTTCGAATCGTCGTCGATCGCCTGCTTGCCGAGGATGACCAGTTGCGGCTGTTCCTTGTCGACCAGCGCCTTCAGCAGTTTGGCAACTGCCAGCGGCTGCAGGTCTTCGTTCGATTCGATCAGGATGGCGCGATCCGCGCCGATCGCCAGCGCCGTGCGCAGCGTTTCCTGCGATTGCGTGACGCCTGCCGACACGGCGATCACTTCAGTCGCCACGCCCGCTTCCCGCAGACGAACGGCTTCTTCAACCGCGATTTCGTCGAACGGATTCATCGACATCTTCACGTTCGCGATGTCGACGCCCGTGCCGTCCGACTTCACTCGAACTTTCACGTTGTAATCGACCACTCTCTTGACTGGCACCAGGATTTTCATGCACACGCTCCAAAGTTACGAATACGTCAACCCAACGAACATTATAACGACTGCCCTTTCGCAGCAGCCGTGTCGCGGGCGCTCTAGCAGGAGGATATCGCTCCTCAGTGGCGTGACGGCAATATCGAACGATCGTTCTATTTTAATCTCGAAAAAACCCGGGCGACAACCCCGGGTTAAGACTTACGACTCTAATTTTGCATTGCCGTCGTGACTTGTTATGCCTGCAGTCGGGAAAAACGGCCAAAAGTCCGGCCCTCAAATCACCAGGCGGTAATCACCGACCCGCCGAACTTGCTCTCGACGAACTGCTTCACCTCCGGCGAATGATACGCTGCGACCAACTTCGCAACCCACGGCTTGTTCTTGTCAGCTTCGCGGATTGCGATGATGTTCACGTACGGACCCTTCGGGTCTTCGATTGCAATGGCGTCCTGCTTGGGCTTCAAGCCCGCTTCCATCGCAAAGTTCGTATTGATCGCGGCGGCGTCCACATCGCCCAGCGAACGCGGGATTTGCGCGGCATCGAGTTCGACGATCTTCAGCTTCTTCGGGTTGTCGACGATGTCGAGCGGTGTTGCCTTGAGACCCGCGTCCGCGCGCAGCTTCAACAGACCCTGCTTTTGCAGCAACAGGAGCGCACGGCCGCCATTGGTCGGATCGTTCGGCACCGCGATCTTCGCGCCCGGCTGCAATTCAGCCAGCGTCTTCACTTTCTTCGAGTAGATGCCCATCGGGTACGTGACCGTATCGGCGATGCGGATCAGCTTGTAGCCGCGGTCCTTCACCTGAGCCTGCAAGTACGGGTCGTGCTGGTAGCTGTTTGCGTCGAGGTCGCCGCCGGCGAGCGCCGCGTTCGGCTGCACGTAGTCGGAGAATTCGACGATCTTGATGTTCAGACCGTTCTTTGCCGCAACCGTCTTCACGACTTCCATGATCTGTGCGTGCGGGCCGCCGGTAACACCGACCTTGATGGCGTCTTCAGCGTGAGCCGCCGTGGCGGCGGCGAACAGCGATGCGGCGCCAAGCGAGGCGGCCAGCTTGAGAATGAAACGACGTTGCATGATGGACCTTTTTTCGATTCTGCTTGGCGGGTTCCGATGACCCTTGTTTATTTATGGCTCAACCGACGCACGAGCCAATCCCCGAACGACTGCACCAGTTGCACGAAGACGATCAGAATCACGACGACCGTCACCATCACTTCCGGCAGGAAACGCTGATACCCGTAGCGAATGCCCAGATCCCCGAGCCCACCGCCGCCGATCGCACCGGCCATCGCCGAATAACCGACCAGCGACACGAAGGTAATCGTCAATCCGGCGACCACGCCCGGCAGCGATTCCGGTAACAGCACCTTGAAGACGATCTGACTCGTGGTTGCGCCCATTGCCTGCGCCGCTTCGATCAGACCGCGATCGACTTCGCGCAGCGCGGTTTCGACCAGACGCGCGATAAACGGCGCCGCGGCGATCGTCAGCGGCACCACGGCCGCAGCCGTGCCGATCGACGAACCCACCACGAGGCGCGTGAACGGAATCACCGCGACCAGCAAGATGATGAACGGCGTCGAGCGCACGGCATTGACGATCACGCCCATCACACGATTCACGGCGATGTTCTGCAGCACACCTTGACGATCCGTGAGATACAGCAGCACGCCGAGCGGCAGCCCAACCGCCGCGCCGACCAGTCCGGAGATGCCCACCATCACGAGCGTTTCCCAGAACGACTGGACGAACATATCGAACATTTCACTCAACATACGACAGCTCCTCGACCACCACACCCTGTTCGCGCAGATACGTCAGCGCCTCTGCCACCTTCGCCGGTTCGCCGCCCGCGAGCACCGCGAGCGAGCCGAATGCCTGCCCCTGAATCTCGTCGATCTGGCCGTGCAGGATATTGAAGTCGAGTTCGTAGCGGCGAATCGTTTCCGACAGGATCGGCTGATCGACACCCGAGCCGGTGAACGCGAGGCGCAGCAAATGGCCACGGCCGGTCTTCAGGCGTTCAGCCACGCGCGCCTTCATTGCGGGCGGCAGTTCCTGCGCGATCACGTCGCCGATCAGCGCGCGCGTGACCTCATGATGCGGTTGCAGGAACACGTCGATAACCTTGCCCTCTTCGACCACACGGCCCGCGTCCAGCACCGCGACGCGGTCGCAGACCTGCTTGATCACGTCCATCTGGTGCGTGATCAGCACGATGGTCAGGTTCAGTTCGCGATTGATGCGCTTGAGCAGTTCGAGAATCGCGCGTGTGGTTTCGGGATCGAGCGCGGAAGTTGCCTCATCGGAGAGCAGGACCTTCGGCTTGCTCGCCAACGCACGGGCGATGCCGACGCGCTGCTTCTGCCCGCCGCTGATCTGCGCCGGATAACGATCTTTCTGCGCCGACAGGCCGACCAGTTCGAGCAGCGGCAGCACGTTCGCCTCGATTTCATCGCGCTTCATGCCGGCGAGTTCGAGCGGCAACGCCACGTTTTCATACACCGTGCGCGACGACAGCAAATTGAAGTGCTGGAAGATCATGCCGATTTCGCGACGCGCCTCGCGCAATTGCGCGGCGGGCAGCGTCGTCAGATCGCGGCCGTCGACGACGATGTTGCCTTCGCTCGGGCGCGTCAGCAGGTTGAGGGTGCGCACGAGCGTACTCTTGCCCGCGCCGCTGCGGCCGATGATGCCGAACACTTCGCCCGCCGGAATCGACAGATTGACGTTGTGCAGCGCCTCGACCCAGCCCCGGGGCCCGGCGAACCGCTGAGAGATATTGCGTATTTCGATCATGGAAAAACGAAACGGCGGAGTTTGCCAACGAGCGCCGTGCACTCCCGACAAGCGGCCGCCGTTGCTTTTATTAGGATTTGAGCCCGCAATTCTACCGCAGCACTGTCATTCCCTTTAATAATCAATTTCGATCTTTTCATAACCACAGAGCATTAGAGGCGCGCCCGGCGCCAGATGCTCGCGCGTGCGCGCCCGCTGCGACTATGATCGGGCGATTCAGAATCAGGACACGTAGAGGACAAACGGCAGATATGGAAACCACTCGACCCGGCAATGTCCATCCCGCAGCGGCCGCGCCTGTGGCCGCACCGAAAGGCGGCGGCACCGCGCTACGCTCGACAGTCACGACGAGCGACGGCGTCGAACTGCCGTTGTATCGCTGGTCCGCCACGGCGCCATTGCGCGGCACGGTCGCGCTGGTGCACGGGCTAGCGGAGCACGCGGGGCGTTACGCGGCGCTGGCGGATCGGCTGAATCCGGTCGGCCTTGAACTCGTCGCCATCGATTTGCGCGGACACGGGCACGCGCCGGGCAAACGCGTGTGGGTGGAACGCTTCGACGACTATCTGCTCGACGCTCGGGCCTTGCTCGACGAAGCGGCTACAAGCTGCGCCCCGCTGTTTCTGATGGGCCACAGCATGGGCGGCGCGGTCGCGGCGCTGTACGCGATCGAACGGTTGGAGACGAGCGGGCGCCGGCTGAGCGGCCTGATCCTGTCGAGCCCCGCGCTCGCGCCAGGCCGTGACGTGCCGCGCTGGATGCTCAAGATGAGCCAGGTGATCAGCCGCATCTGGCCGACCTTCCCGGCGATGAAAATCGACGCGGCTTTGCTGTCGCGGCTTCAACCCGTGGTGAACGCCAATCGCAACGACCCGCTGGTTCATCACGGCGCAATCCCGGCGCGTACCGGCGCGGAGTTGTTACTGGCGATGGCGCGCATCGAACGCGACCGCGCGGGGCTGCGCGTACCGCTGCTGGTGTATCACGGCACCGCTGACAAGCTCACCGAACCCGAAGGCAGCCGCGATTTCGGCGCGCATGCGGGTTCGCCGGACAAGACGCTCACAATGCACGAAGACAGCTATCACGAGACGATGAACGATCTCGACCGGGATCGGGTGATCGGCGCTTTGATCGACTGGATCGAGAAGCGGCTGCCCAAGCCTGAGTATCGGACGTCGGACGGCATGCAGTCGAAGCCCAGGCTTTGACACTCCCGGGCGCCAAACCGGCCCACGCAGCAAACGGTCGGGTCAGGTTAGCGCTTCCAGTCGGGCGGGCGTTTGTCGATAAACGCCTGCACGCCTTCGAGCGCGGAGTCGTCCATCATGTTGCAGGCCATGGTCTGGCCGGCTAGCTGATATGCCGCTTCGATGCCCATTTCGAGCTGGCGATAGAACAGGCCTTTGCCGGCGCTCACTGCTTCGACGGGTTTCGCGCAGATGCTTTTCGCGAGACGCGCGACCTCCGCATCAAGTGCGTCCGCCGGAACCACGCGATTCACGACGCCTTGCTGTTTCGCCTGCGCGGCGTCGATGAAATCGCCGGTGAGCAGCATTTCGAGCGCCGCCTTACGCGACAGATTGCGCGACAGCGCCACCGAAGGCGTCGCGCAGAAGAGACCGAGGTTGACACCCGAGACAGCAAAGCGCGCGGTATCGGCGGCGACGGCCAGATCGCACATTGCGACCAACTGACAGCCGGCCGCCGTGGCGATGCCGTGCACGCGTGCGATCACCGGTTGCGGCAAGCGCTGGATCGTCAACATCAGTTTCGTGCAGCGCGCGAACAAGGCCTGGTAGTACGCCAGCGACGGCGCCGCGCGCATTTCCTTCAGATCGTGCCCCGCGCAGAAAGCGCGGCCGGCGCCGGCGATCACCACCACCCGCGCATTGGACCCGGCCAGCGCCGTGAGCGTGGACTGCAACGCGTCGAGCAGCGCTTCGGAGAGCGCGTTGAAGGCGTCGGGCCGGTTCATCGTCAAGCGGACGACGCCCGGCACGCCGTAAGCGTCGTGTTCGATTTCGACCAGCGAAGCACTGCGCACCTCGGCATTCATCGCTCGCTCCTCGTTGAATTCGTGCGGTTCGCGGCGTTCGCGCTACGCTCGCAACGCCTCGGCTCAGATCCCGGCCAGCGAGCGCACGTGCGCGACCACGCTGCGCCCGAGCGCCGACAGGTTGTACCCGCCTTCGAGACAGCTGACGATCCGCCCACGCGCATAGCGCTTCGCGATCTCGCGGACCTGGTCGGTGATCCAGGCATAGTCGTCTTCGACGAGACCCATATTGCCGAGATCGTCCTCTCGATGCGCGTCGAAGCCGGCCGAAATGAAGATCATCTCCGGCTTGAAATCATGCAGGCGCGGCAGCCACAGCATGTCCACCGCCTCACGCACCGCCATGCCTTTCGAGCGCGCCGGCATCGGCACGTTGCACATGTTGGGCGCCTGATTGTCGGCGCCGGTGAACGGATAGAACGGATGCTGGAAGATGCTGCACATCAGCACACGCGCATCGCCTGAAAAGGCCGCTTCGGTGCCGTTGCCGTGATGAACGTCGAAGTCGACGATCGCCACGCGCTGCATGCCGTGCACTTCGAGCGCATTTCGCGCGGCGATCGCCACATTGTTGAAAAAGCAGAAGCCCATTGCGCGTGCCGGCTCCGCATGGTGGCCCGGCGGGCGCACGCTGCAAAACGCATTGTCGTAGCGGCCTTCGATCACGGCGTCGGTCGCGGCCACCGCGGCGCCCGCCGCGCGCAACGCGGCCTGCAAGGTGTGCGGGTTCATCGACGTGTCGGGATCGATTTCCGCGAGACCCTCAGCGGGCGAACGGCTGCGGATGTAATCGACGTGGGCCTGCGTATGCACGCGCAACAGCGCGGCTTCGTCGGCGAGCGGCGGCGATTCGCGCTCGATTAGCGAGTCGATGCGGCTTGCGATCAATTGATCTTCGATTGCGTGCAGGCGCGCCGGGCATTCGGGATGCCATTGCCCCATATCGTGCAGCAAACAATCGGCGTGGGAATAAAAGCCTGTTGCCATGATTCTCGTCTGCGGCGCGGCGCTTTCACAGCGCGCGCGGCGTGTCTCCGTCCATGGGCGCGCGCACCAGGCGCGCCAACATTTGCCAAGTTACCACACGATGCGACTGTGACGCGCTGGGCACAGATTTGCGGAAGGCGTCGGGTATACTGCCTCGATCCGTTTTCCCCTGTCTCTTTCGCACTGCGCCCCCTAGCTCACTATGACCGTCAAGCTTGCTCTGTCTGCACGAAACCGGCTACGCACGAAGACCGTAGCCGCCGCACTGTCTGTCGCATCGTGCATGTTCATGGCAACCAGTCCGGCGACGGCGCAAAGCGCCACAAAGAAGCCGCCGCTGCTGCTCGCGCAAAGCCAACCGCAACCGTCGGTGCCGCAAGGGCAAACCTTCGAAGAAGAAATCATCCCGCAGCGCTATGCGAACAATCCGAACGTGGACGCGTTCATCAGCGACATGTCCGCACGCTACGATTTCGACGAAGCCGCACTGCACGCGCTCTTCGCGCGTGTGAGCTATTCGGCCACGGCGGTCAAGCTCGTCACGCCGTCACCCTCGCCGACGATCAAGAACTGGCGCGTGTATCAGTCGCGCTTTCTCGACCAGGTGCGTATCAACGCCGGCGTGCGTTTCTGGCGCGCCAACCAGGCCACCCTGCAGCGCGCCTATGAAGAGTTCGGCGTGCCG
The DNA here is from genome assembly GCF_003610295.1 of Paraburkholderia sp. BL23I1N1. Lineage (NCBI taxonomy): Bacteria > Pseudomonadati > Pseudomonadota > Betaproteobacteria > Burkholderiales > Burkholderiaceae > Paraburkholderia > Paraburkholderia sp. BL23I1N1. Next base: position 841,289 of record NZ_RAPV01000001.1, on the reverse strand, counting down.
CCGGAGGTGATTGTCGGCATCATTGGCGTGGAGACGATCTACGGGCGCTTCATGGGCAACTTCCGTGTGCTCGACGCGCTGACCACGCTCACCTTCGATTATCCGAATACCGCCAATCGCGCGGATCGCCAGGCGACCTTCCGCAAGAATCTTGAAGACTACCTGGTGTGGACGCGCGATTCGCAAATCGATCCGACTACCGTGCTCGGCTCCTATACCGGCGCGATCGGGATTCCGCAGTTCCTGCCGAGCAGCATCGTGCAATACGCGGTGAGCTACGACGGCAACAAGCAGATCGATCTGCGCACGAGCCAGGCGGATGCGATCGGCAGCGTGGCGAATTATCTGCGCCAGAACGGCTGGGAAAACGGCCGGCCGGTGGTGTGGAAGATCGGCACGGACGCCGGCAGCCTGGGCGTAGCGCAAGCGGCCGCCGACGGCAAGCCGGAGCCGCATTGGCCGCTGGACCAATTGCTCCGTGCCGGACTGTTGCTGAACGAGCCGGGAGTCGATATCGCATCGGAAGCCGGCACGCCGGTGACGGTCGTGGATCTGCCATCGCCAGGGCGCGGGACCGAGTACATGCTGGGGTTGAAGAACTTCTATGTGCTGACGCGCTATAACCGCAGTTTCTTCTATGCACTCGCGGTTTATCAATTGGGCCAGCGGATCAAGGCGCAGATGGAAGCGAGCAACGCAACGAACGCCAGCGACAATGCCTCGGCACCGAACGCGGCTTCGAAATAAGCTGAGTGGCAGGTGCCAGACACTCGCTGCGTCACGAACGGGTAGTGAGCGACACAAAAAAAGCGCCGGTTATAAAACCGGCGCTTTTTATTGGCCAACTCAGTTTGAGGGCCACCCGATGTGCCGCAGCGCAACTATGCCGGGAACACGCCCGTCGACAGATACCGATCACCCCGATCGCAGACGATAAACACGATCGTCGCATTCTCGACCTGGCGCGCGACGCGCAGCGCCACCTCGCAGGCCCCACCCGACGAGATGCCGGCGAAGATCCCTTCCACCGAAGCCATGCGCCGCGCCATCGCTTCCGCTGCGGACTGGCCCACATTCTCGACGCGATCTACGCGGCTACGATCGAAAATCTTCGGCAGATAGGCTTCCGGCCACTTGCGAATGCCCGGAATACGCGAGCCCTCTTCCGGTTGCGCGCCGATGATTTCAATGGCCTGATTCTGTTCCTTCAGATAGGTGGACACGCCCATGATCGTGCCGGTCGTGCCCATCGACGAGACGAAGTGCGTGATGCGCCCTTCGGTGTCGCGCCAGATTTCCGGGCCGGTGCCTTCGACGTGCGATGCCGGATTGTCCGGGTTCGCGAACTGGTCGAGGATGATGCCCTTGCCTTCGCGCTGCATCTGTTCAGCGAGATCGCGCGCGTATTCCATGCCGCCCGTCACCGGCGTCAGCACAATTTGCGCGCCATAGGCGGCCATGCTCTGACGGCGCTCCACCGACAGGTCTTCCGGCATGATCAGCACCATCTTGTAGCCGCGGATCGCCGCCGCCATCGCCAACGCAATACCTGTGTTGCCGCTGGTCGATTCGATCAGCGTGTCGCCCGGCTTGATGCGCCCGCGTGCTTCCGCCTTCTTGATCATCGACAGCGCCGGACGGTCCTTCACCGAGCCCGCAGGATTGTTGCCCTCGAGCTTCGCAAGGATCACGTTATTGCGGCTGCGGATCTCGTCATCAGGAAGCCGGACGAGTTGCACGAGCGGCGTATTGCCGATCGTGTCTTCAATCGTTTTGTATGCCATATCGGTTCTGGGGCTGTCGATGCGCGGAGTCTTCAATCCATCGATTCTAAACCACCGTGCGCGCGGCTGCCGTGCGGCCCTTCTGCCCGCATGGATGCAGGCGCGCATTCCCGGGATCACAACACAAAAAGCCCGCGGCTGAGAACCGCGGGAGCCAGTCATCTGCATGACAGCTGAAGGAGTATTCTGAACCACTCCGACCATGAAGGGAAACGACGCTAACGGAGCATACGCGGGACCAGGCGCGCAGAGCTGACCCGCCCAGCGCGCACGGCCCGCATCAGGCTATTTCTTCACCGCCACAGTGGCGTTGCTCTTTTGGGTAGCGGCCGCATTGGCGCCATTGCCCGCAGCGGCCGCGCCTTTGGTCTGTGCAGACGCCGCAGCTTGCGTGTTAGCAGCCGCGCCAGCCGGACCGACAGCGAGACCCTCCGCCTGCAGGCGCTCGACGGTATGCCCGCCTATGCCTTTGACGCGCTTGCCGAGATCGGCCGGGTCCTTGTACGGACCATGCGCTGAACGCTCGTCGAGAATGGCTTTCGCTTTGGCATGACCGATGCCCTTGATGCCGCGCAGCGCGTCCTCGTTAGCCGTGTTGACGTCGACCGCCGCATACGCGTGGCCAAAAGCGGCCAGCACGGCCGCGGTAACCAGAATTTTTCGAAACATATGGAATCTCCCTCGTACAACCGGTTGGCGATCATGACCAACCGGGAGATTCCAGTTTAAACCGAAGTTCCCCCATCCACCCAAGCCACCAAGCGGGTGCAAGCCCCCGTGTTTCAAGGCATCCGCGCTTTCGAAGCCCTTCCTGTGGATTACAAAATGTAGTCACTAAAATTTCTTGAAATCTACGCAATATTACCTATATTTGTTCTATGGCAAGCAGGACTGGAACCGCTCACGTCGTCACCACAACGCGCACTTACAAGGGCACGGTGTACCGCACGCACCTGCTGCGACGTAGCTACCGCGAGGACGGCAAGGTCAAGAACGAGACGCTGGGCAACCTCTCGCATCTGCCCGAGCCGCTGATCGAGATCATTCGGCGCTCGCTGCAGGGCGAGACGTTCGTCCCGCTGGGCCAGGCGTTCGAAGTCACCGGCTCCCTCGCTCACGGCCATGTGCAGGCCGTTGAGTTGGCGATGCAGCGCCTGGACTTCGCGTCGCTGCTGGGCAGCAAGCCCTCACCTGAGCGCGAACGGGTGCTGGCGATGGTGGCCGCGCGCATCGTGGCGCCGCACACAAAGCTGGCCACCACGCGCTGGTGGCACACCACCACGCTGGCGACGGACTTCGGCGTGGCCGACGCGAACGAGGACGATCTGTACGCGGCGATGGACTGGCTGCTCGCGCGCCAGGACGCGATCCAGAAGAAGCTCGCCGCGCGGCATTTGAGCGCCGGCGGCCTGGTGCTGTACGACCTGAGTTCGAGCTACTTCGAGGGCACCACCTGCCCGCTGGCCCGGCTGGGCCACAACCGCGACGGCAAGAAGGGACTGCTGCAGGTCAATTACGGACTGCTCACCGATGCGCGGGGCTGCCCGGTAGCGGTGTCGGTGTATGAAGGCAACGTGGCCGACAGCAGCACCTTCCTGCCCGAGGTGCAGCGCCTGCGCGAGAGCTTCGGCGTCGGGCAACTGGTGATGGTCGGCGATCGCGGCATGATCTCCAGCAAGGCCATCGACGAGCTGCGCGAGACGCAGGGCATCGACTGGATCACGGCCTTGAAGAGTGCATCGATCCGCGCACTGGTCGAGCAGGGCCAACTGCAGCTGGGGCTGTTCGATGAGCACAACCTCATGGAGATCGCCTCGCCGGAGTATCCCGGCGAGCGGCTGGTGGCGTGTCGCAATCCGCAGCTCGCGACGCTGCGAGCGCACAAGCGGCAGGACCTGCTCGCTGCTACCGAAAAGAACCTGCAGCAGATCAAGGAACGCGTGGAAGCGGGCAGACTCAAGGGCGCCGATGCGATTGGGCTGCGCGTGGGCAAGGTGGTCAACCAGTACAAGGTGGCCAAACACTTTGAACTGCAGATCAGCGACGGGAGCTTCTCGTTTACGCGCAAGCACGAGGCGATCGCCGCGGAGGCCGCGCTGGACGGCATCTACATCATCCGTACTTCGGTCGAGGCCACGCGCATGGAGGCGGCCGAGTGCGTGCGCAACTACAAGGCGCTGGCCAACGTCGAGCGGGCCTTCCGCAGCCTCAAGACGGTGGACCTGAAGGTGCGCCCAATCCACCATCGCACGGCTGCTCGGGTGCGCGCGCACATTCTGCTGTGCATGCTCGCCTACTACGTGGAATGGCACATGCTCGAAGCCTGGCGCGAACTGATGTTCGCCGACACCGACCTGGCGGCCAAGGCCACGCGCGACCCGGTGGCGCCGGCGCAGCGCTCGCAGCAGGCGCAGGAGAAGGTGGTGAGTCGCACCGTGGCGGATGGCTCGCCCGTCCACAGCTTCTCCACGCTGATGGCCGAGCTGGGCAGCATTGTGCGCAACACCTGCCGCACACCAGGAGCTGGCCCCGAGGCGCCGACGTTCGACATCATCACCACGCCCAATGTGACGCAGCGTCACGCACTCGATCTGATCAGACAGATCCACCCGTAGACAGAAACCGGATCCCCGAATTTATGCCGGTGCCTGTGGCACGGGGGCAAACTCGCCCGGCCAATACTGGAACTTCGGGTTAAAGAGGTATCCGAAAGATTTACACCTGGCCGAATAGCCAACGTACGTATCGATCAACACCTTCCTGCACGCTCAGGAACGGCGCGTCATAGCCGACGGCACGCAGTTTCGACTGATCCGCTTGCGTGAAGCATTGATACTTGCCACGCAATGCATCGGGGAACGGAATGTATTCGATCAGCCCGCGTTGCACCTGATCCGCGAGCGACAACGGCGGCTCGTTGTTCAACGCACGCAGCGTGTTGACCACCGTGCTCGCGATGTCGTTGAACGGCTGCGCACGGCCGCTGCCCAGATTGAAGATGCCCGACTTGTCCGGATTGTCGAAGAAGAACAGGTTCACCTTGACCACGTCTTCGACAGAGACGAAATCGCGCGTCTGCTCGCCGGCGGCGTAGCCGTTGTATTCGCCGAACAGCTTGACCTTGCCCTCGGCGCGGAACTGGTTGAAGTTGTGAAACGCCACCGACGCCATGCGCGCCTTGTGCGTCTCGCGCGGCCCATACACGTTGAAATAGCGGAAGCCGGCAATCTGGCTCTTCGCCGTGGGCAGCACCCGACGGATCACCTGGTCGAACAGGAACTTCGAATAGCCGTACACGTTCAGCGGCTGCTCGACTTCGCGCTCTTCGACGAAGCGGCTCGAGCCGCCATACGTCGCCGCCGAGGACGCATACAGAAACTGGATGTGCTGCGCGAGACAAACATCGAGCACGTCACGGCTATAGCGGAAGTTGTTGTCCATCATGTAGCGGCCGTCGGTTTCCATCGTGTCCGAGCAGGCGCCTTCGTGGAAAATCGCGCGCACTTTACCGAACTCGCCCCGCTTGAAGCGCTCGACAAATTCGGTCTTGTCGAGATAGTCGTCGATCTCGCAGTCGACGAGATTCTTGAACTTGTCCGCGCGCGTGAGATTGTCGACCGCGATGATGCGTTGTTCGCCGCGCTCATTGAGCGCCTTCACGAGATTGCTGCCGATAAAACCGGCCGCGCCGGTGACGATGAGGGTCATGATGATCCTGCCGTAATGAGGTTCAGTTGACGCCCCGCGGGTTCCTGTTTTGCGCCGCTGAAACTGAAGCGCGCAAAGCAGGGAGCCCGGCAGGCCGCATCAATGAAAGAGTTCGTCGTAGTTGACGGTGGCGGTGCCGAGCTTACCGACCACGATGCCGGCCGCGCGATTCGCGAGCCCGACCGCCTCGACCAGCGTCAAACCCGCGCCGAGCATGGCGGCGAGCGTGGCGATCACGGTGTCGCCCGCGCCCGACACATCATACACTTCGCGTGCAACGGCCGAAGCGTGCAGGATGCCGTCGTCGGAGAAGAGCGTCATGCCCTCTTCCGAACGCGTCAGCAGCAACGCCTTGAACTCGAGATCGGCGCGCAGTTTGGTCACGCGCGCGATCAGATCTTCTTCGGATTTCCACTGTCCGACCACCTCGCGCAACTCGGCGCGATTCGGCGTGATCAGCGTGGCGCCGCGATAGCGCTCCCAGTCGTCGCCCTTCGGATCGACCAGCACCGGCTTGCCCGCCGCATGCGCCTTGGCGATCATCTGCGTGACGTGCGTGAGACCGCCCTTCGCGTAATCGGACATCAGGATCACATCGTGCGACGGCAGCAGGTCGTCGAAACGTGCGAGGCCCGCGAGCAGCACTTCATGCGCCGGCGAGTTTTCGAAGTCGACGCGCAGCAACTGCTGCTGACGCGACAGCACGCGCAGCTTGATGGTGGTGAGCAAATCCGGATCGCGTTCCAGATGCGGCGCCACACCGCTTTCGCCGAGCAGTTGCACGATGCGCTCGCCGGGCTCGTCATGGCCGACCACGCACAGCAAACCCGCTTGCGCACCGAGCGCAACCGCGTTGCGCGCCACGTTCGCCGCACCGCCGAGCCGGTCTTCCTGGCGCTGCACATGCACGACCGGCACGGGCGCTTCCGGTGAAATACGGTTCACGTCGCCGAACCAGTAGCGATCGAGCATCACGTCGCCGACCACGAGCACGCGCGCCGCGGCGAGGCGTTCGCGCGGCACCACGGTCAGCGCCGCTGCGGGTGCGGATTGAGGAGTTTCAGGCATTGCTGGAGACATCGGCCGGAGATTCAGAGGGCTGGGCATAAGGTCGTCCGATCGAGTGATAGTCGATACCGAGCTCGGTCATCGCGTCCGGCTCGTACAGATTGCGGCCGTCGAAAATCAGCGGCGACTTCAGCACTGATTTCAGATGCACGAAATCCGGGCTCTTGAATTCCTTCCATTCGGTGACGACCACCAGCGCATCGGCACCGGTGAGCGTCTCGTCCTGGGTGCTCGTGAACGTGAGACGCGCCTGCTGTTCCGGCGCATCGTGCAGATCGAGGGCGAATACGCGGCGCGCTTCGGCCACCGCCACCGGATCGTACGCGCGCACGTGGGCACCACGCGCCAGCAATTCGGCGATCACGCGGCGGCTCGGCGCTTCGCGCATATCGTCGGTATTCGGCTTGAACGCGAGACCCCACACGGCGAACGTGCGGCCGCTCAGGTCTTCACCGAGCTTGCCCGTGATTTTCTTCACCAGCACGTCTTTCTGCTTGTGGTTCACTTCCTCGACCGCTTCGAGGATGCGCAGATTGTGGCCGCTTTCGCTGGCAGCGCGGATCAGCGCCTGCACGTCTTTCGGGAAGCACGAGCCGCCGTAGCCGGCGCCGGCATACAGGAAGTGATAGCCGATGCGCGGGTCCGAGCCGATGCCACGACGCACCGCTTCGATATCCGCGCCGACCCGGTCCGCCAGATTCGACATCTCGTTCATGAACGAGATGCGCGTGGCGAGCATCGCATTGGCTGCGTATTTTGTGAATTCAGCCGAGCGCACATCCATGTACAGCGTGCGTTCGTGATTTCGGTTGAACGGCGCGTACAGACGCTTCATCAGTTCACGCGCGCGCAGGCCGGCCTCGTCTTCGTCGCTGCCGAGCACGATGCGATCGGGACGCATGAAGTCGTCGACGGCCGCGCCTTCCTTCAGAAACTCGGGGTTCGACACCACCGAGAAACGATGCTGTTCACTATTGGCGAGCCCGCGCTTTGCCAGTTCCTCTTCGACCACCGCGCGCACGCGTTGTGCCGTGCCGACCGGCACCGTCGATTTGTCGACGATCACCTTGAAGCCGTTCATCGTGCGGCCGATGTTGCGCGCCGCTTCGAGCACGTATTGCAGGTCGGCCGAGCCGTCTTCGTCCGGCGGCGTGCCGACGGCGATGAACTGCACTTCGCCGTGTGCCACGCTCGCTTCGATATCCGTCGAAAACGTGATGCGGCGCGCCGCGCGCGTGCGGGCGATGATCTCCAGCAAACCCGGCTCGTGGATCGGCACGCCGCCATTGTTGAGGATTTCGATCTTGCGCGGGTCGACGTCGAGACAGAAGACGTCATGGCCGATTTCGGCGAGGCACGCGCCGGTGACGAGTCCAACATAGCCCGTGCCGATAATGGTGATTTTCATACGCTTTCCGGTAGAGGGTTCCGGTGAGGGTTTCTCGTAGTGAGCAAGGCCGTCATGATCCCACCCGGCTTAATCCGCCTGACAGGCCGCCGTCGTTGCGGCGCGGCCGTACGATTGCATCCGCGATTACATCCGTGTCAATTCGACGCCGTGATCGGTTCGACGCGACGCGGCGCGTAGGTTTCCCAACCGCTGCAACCCGGGCACTGCCAGTAAAACAGCCGCGCCCTGAAACCACAATTCTGGCACGTATACCGTGGCAGATTTTTGGTGCGCTGACGAATCAGCGTGCGCATCAATTCGAGCTCGCTGCGCCGCGGCTCTTCCGCGACGGCCTCCTGGGCTTCCAGAAGACGCGTCATACCCGCGAGATTCGGCGACTTCTGCATCTGCGAGCGCGCTAGCGCATGCGCGGCGTCGGGTCCGCGTATCGCCGCAATGTGCTGGTAGGTCACGTCGAGCAGATCGTTCGACGGATAGCTGTCTACCCACGTGATCAGCAGATCGGCGCCGTCCTGCGGTCGGCCGAGCGCCTCATAGGCCTTCATCAGCTTTTCCGCGACGAGCGGGAGATAGGCAGGATTCTGTTCCTCGACGCGCCGCCATTGGACGATCGCGTCCTCTTGCGAGCCGCCCGCCGCATCGACGTCACCGAACAGAATCGTGGCGCGCACGTTGGTCGGGTTCGCCTTCAACGCAAAACCGAGCTGGCGCCGCGCCTCGTCCGCGTTTTTCTGCTGCAGCGCTTCCTGGGCGAGCTCGCAATGGAACTGCGCGATTTCCTTGTCGAGCGACTCGGCGCCCATTGTCTCCAGATGGCGCGCAGTGTCGATCGATTTCACCCAGTCTTTCTCGATCTGGTAGATGGTCAGCAGCGCACGCTGTGCACCCAGCGCGTAATTGCCGGTTTCGAGCGAGCGGAAAGTCTCTTCGGCGCGATCGAGCAAACCGGCTTTCAGAAAGTCCTGGCCCAGTTCGTACAGCGCATGATCGCGTTCGGTGACAGGCAGATCGGTGCGGCTCAACAGGTTCTGATGCACACGAATCGCGCGGTCCGTCTCACCGCGCCGGCGGAACAGATTGCCCAGCGCGAAGTGCAACTCGATCGTTTCCGGGTCGAGCTTGACGACTTCGATAAACGCGTCGATCGCCTGGTCAGGCTGCTCATTGAGCAGGAAATTGAGGCCACGAAAGTACGAACGCGGCAGGTTGGCGCTTTCGGACAGCAGCGTCTTGAGGTCGTAGCGCGCGGCCATCCAGCCGAACGCAAAAGCGACGGGTACGGCAAGCAGCCACCAGAAGTCTAGATCCATGCGATTAATGCAAATGTGCGGGACAGCGGAAACGGAAAGCCGCGCTTCAGAGGCGCGGCAGAATACAACTTAGATCAGCGGCGGCATGGGCGGTTGTTCGACCACGACCGGGGTTTCGCGCGCCACACGCAACTCGCGCTTGAGCCGGCCATTCTCCATGCGCAGGCGCACCATGGCCGGTATTGACGACACCAGCCCGGCCAGCAGCCCCACTACAAAAAACGCGAGGCCAATCAGAATCAAAGGCGCCGACCACGCGTAGCCAGCGAGGAAATTCAACGTAGCGGGTTGTGTATTGGAGAGCGCGAGCACCAGCAGGAGCACGAACACCAGCACACGGATCAGCCAGACGATAAATTTCATGAATAGGTCTCTTGACGGCAGTTGCGGGGTGACGCCGGCTTGATGACGCGTCGCGCCACGGTGTTGCCCGCGCCGAAGTGACCCGTATTGTAATTGAAGCCCTCGCGGCTGGGCAGGAACTGGCTAATAGAGCACTTATGCGCGGTTTATCTTGCTTCAGGCGTACGCGTCGGCAGGCGTGTTCGCTTCTTGGGCGAACCGCGCTTTGGAACGCGCCGCCCGCAGTCCACGAACAAATTCTCTCAATGAAGACAATGGACGAAAAAAAAAAGCGCCCGAAGGCGCTTTTTCTGGTCTTTTGCCGTCTGGCTTTGGCCGCTGACGCTACCAATGCCGTGCTGCGAACCGCACAGCGAAGCATTTACAGGTCGTCGTCATCCGGCTCATCGGCCTTCAGCGGCTCGCCCGAACGTCCGTCTACCCGCTCGCGCAATTCCTTGCCCGGCTTGAAATGCGGTACGTACTTCTCAGGAACCAGCACCTTCTCGCCCGACTTCGGATTACGCCCGACGCGGGAGGGACGACGATTAAGGCCGAAGCTGCCGAAGCCGCGAATTTCAATGCGATGACCGTTGGCAAGCGCCTCCGACATCGCATCGAGCATCGTCTTCACCGCGAAATCCGCATCTTTAAGTACAAGCTGCGGAAATCGCGTAGCCAGCTGGGCGACCAATTCCGATTTGGTCATACTGCAGCAGACCTCTCAAGAAAACGCAGGGCTTACTGGTTCTGGCCGTCGAGCTTGGCCTTCAGCAGCGCGCCGAGGTTCGTCGTGCCGGTAGCAGCCGAGCTCGAATCCGACGAAGCCAGGCCGCGGATCGCTTCCTGTTGCTCAGCCGAATCCTTGGCCTTGACCGACAGGTTGATGCCACGCGACTTGCGATCGATGTTGATGATCATCGCGTTGACCTTGTCGCCTTCCTTCAGCACGTTGCGAGCATCTTCCACGCGGTCTTGCGCGATTTCCGAAGCACGCAGGTAGCCTTCGACTTCAGCCGACAGCGTAACCACTGCACCCTTCGCGTCTACCGTCTTGACCACGCCGTCGACGATCGAACCCTTGTCGTTCATTGCAACGAAGTTGCTGAACGGGTCGCCTTCGAGCTGCTTGATACCCAGCGAAATGCGTTCCTTCTCGACGTCGATGCCGAGAACGATCGCTTCCACTTCGTCGCCCTTCTTGTACTTGCGAACTGCTTCTTCGCCCGTTTCGCTCCACGACAGGTCCGACAGGTGAACCAGACCGTCGATGCCGCCCGGCAGACCGATGAAGACGCCGAAGTCGGTGATCGACTTGATTGCGCCTTGCAGCTTGTCGCCCTTCTTGAAGTTGCGGCTGAAGTCGTCCCACGGGTTCGGCTTGCATTGCTTCATGCCGAGGCTGATACGGCGGCGGTCTTCGTCGATTTCGAGAACCATGACTTCGACTTCGTCGCCCAGCTGAACAACCTTCGACGGTGCAACGTTCTTGTTCGTCCAGTCCATTTCCGACACGTGAACCAGGCCTTCGATGCCCGATTCCACTTCGACGAATGCGCCGTAGTCGGTGATGTTGGTGACCTTACCGAACAGGCGCGTGCCCGACGGGTAACGGCGGGAAATGCCTTCCCACGGATCGTCGCCCAGTTGCTTGATGCCCAGCGAAACGCGGTTCTTCTCTTGATCGAACTTGAGGATCTTCGCGGTGACTTCCTGGCCAACCGACAGAACTTCGCTCGGGTGACGCACACGACGCCATGCGATGTCGGTGATGTGCAGCAGGCCGTCGATACCGCCGAGGTCCACGAACGCGCCGTAATCGGTGATGTTCTTCACCACGCCTTCCACGATCGCGCCTTCCTTCAGCGTTTCGAGCAGCTTTGCGCGCTCTTCGCCCTGGGTTGCTTCGATCACGGCACGGCGCGACAGCACGACGTTGTTACGCTTGCGGTCGAGCTTGATGACGCGGAATTCCAGCGTCTTGCCTTCGTACGGGGTCGTGTCCTTAACCGGACGCGTGTCAACCAGCGAACCCGGCAGGAACGCGCGGATGCCGTTGACCATGACGGTCATGCCGCCCTTGACCTTGCCCGTGATCGTGCCGGTCACGAGTTCGTTGTTGTCGAGAGCCTTTTCCAGCGACAGCCACGAAGCCAGACGCTTCGCCTTGTCGCGCGACAGGATCGTGTCGCCATAGCCGTTTTCCAGCGCGTCGATCGCGACGGAAACGAAGTCGCCCGCCTGCACTTCTACCTCGCCCGCGTCGTTCAGGAACTCTTCGAGCGGGATGTAGGCTTCGGACTTGAGACCAGCGTTGACGACCACGAAGTTGTGGTCAACACGCACGACTTCGGCGGAGATCACTTCGCCGGCGCGCATGTCTTGCTTGGTCAGCGACTCTTCGAACAGAGCCGCAAAAGATTCGGTATTCGGGTTGGAAGTTTGCAGGTCGGACATAAAAATCAAAATTTGCATGGTTCTCGCGGTGCCCGGCTGGCCAGGACGGTCAGCAACTACGGCAAGAATGCGAATGCCACGCGGGGTTAAGGGGTTAAAACACGCTCCACGACACATGCCGCGGAGCACCTACTGACAACGCTACTTCTACTGCGCCCACTGCTTAAAGCGCTGCTCAAAAACAACGCAAACAAAACTACGCAAACATCAAGCATGTGGGACCCATGCTTCATACCACTGCACCACCTGCTCGACCGCCTGGTCGATGGACAATGCCGAGGTATCAAGCAGCTTTGCATCCGCTGCAGGCTTGAGCGGCGCGGCCGCGCGCTGACTGTCACGCTCGTCGCGCTCACGCAAATCACGGAGCAAGTCATCTATATTAGCAGAAAATCCTTTTTGGATCAATTGCTTATGCCGGCGCGCCGCACGGGCCTCGACACTGGCGGTCATGAACACCTTCAGCACGGCGTCCTGGAAGATCACCGTGCCCATGTCGCGGCCGTCGGCGACCAGCCCCGGTTCCTTACGAAACGCCCGCTGACGGGCCACCAGCGCGGTTCGCACGGGCGCGTGCACGGCGATCGCCGAGGCCCGGCTGCCGACTTCCTCGGCCCGAATGTCGGCGGATACATCGGTGCCGTCGAGCTGCGCCAGCCCCTCGCGAAAGGTGATGTGCAGATCGTCGATCAGTTTTACAAGCGCGTCGACGTCGTCCGCCACGATGTTGTAGCGCATGCTGGCGAGCGCGGCGAGCCGGTACAGCGCGCCGCTATCCAGCAAATGGAAGCCGAGATTCGCGGCAACCAGCGCGGCCACGGTGCCTTTGCCCGAGGCGCTGGGGCCGTCGATCGTAATGACGGGCGTTTGGTGAAAGGGACGGATCGGTTTCATCGAAAAAGTCGCACGTCAGTCGATTCAGGAGCGAATCAGGGTTGAGCGAGCGCGGTAAAGCGCTCGAAATAATCGGGAAACGTCTTGCCGACGCACTTCGGGTCATTAATCCGGATCGGCACGCCACCCAGGCTGACGAGCGAAAAGCACATGGCCATGCGGTGATCATCATAGGTGTCGATCGCGGCGTTCGGAATCAGCTTTTCCGACGGCGTGACGACGAGGAAATCTTCGCCTTCCTGCACCTTCGCGCCGACCTTGCGCAGTTCGGTAGCCATGGCGGCGATCCGGTCGGTTTCCTTCACGCGCCAGCTGGCAATATTGCGCAGCGTGGTCGTTCCGTCCGCGAACAGCGCGGCGACGGCGATCGTCATCGCGGCATCGGGAATCAGGTTGAAGTCCATGTCGATCGGGTCGAGCTTGCCATTGTCGTTGCCGACACCGCGCACTTCGATCCAGTCGTCGCCCATCTGCAGGTTCGCGCCCATCTTGATCAGCGCATCGGCAAAGCCGACGTCGCCCTGAATGCTGGCACGGCCCACGCCTTCCACCCGCAATGGGCCGCCGCCGAGCGCGCCGGCCGCGAGGAAATACGACGCCGACGACGCATCGCCTTCCACCATGATCGTGCCCGGCGATTGATAGCGCTGCCCCGCCGGCACGACGAAACGATGCCATTCATGGCGCTCGACCTTGATGCCGAAGCGCTCCATCAGCTTGATCGTGATCTCGATGTACGGCTTCGAAATCAGTTCGCCGTCGACCTGCACGGTCGTCACGCCGCTTTCCGTGCGCAACAGCGGCAACGTCATCAGCAGCGAAGTCAGGAACTGGCTCGACACGTCGCCACACACGCGGATCGGCGCATCGGCCGTGATTTGCGCCGGGCGAATCCGCAACGGCGGATAGCCTTCGTTCTCTTCATAGTCGATCCTGGCGCCGATCTGCCGCAAGCCGTCGACCAGATCGCCGATCGGCCGCTCGTGCATGCGGGGCACGCCGTGAATCCGATAATCGCCGCCATTCACCGCCAGCGCCGCCGTTAGCGGACGCACCGCCGTGCCGGCATTGCCTAGGAACAGATCGGCTGTGCGCGCCGTGAACGCACCGCGCGTACCACTCACGACACAGGTATCGCCCTCGCGCTTCAGGCGCACGCCGAGCTTTTCGAGCGCGTCTAGCATCACGCGGGTGTCGTCGGAGTCGAGCAGGTTCGTGATCGTCGTTTCGCCTTCGGCAAGCGCCGCGAGCAGCAGCACGCGATTCGAAATGCTTTTCGAACCGGGCAAACGAACCGTGCCGGATGCACGAGAAAAGGGTCCGAGATCGAGGAATTCCATGATTGAGTCCAATTCCGGTTATTTCGAGGCGTCGCCGGGCGCAGCCCCGGCAGTGCGCTGTTCCTGCCATTCGCTACGTGCGACCCGCGAGCGCGCGAACACGGCTTCGAGCGCGGCGCCGTCGCCTGCTTCGATCGCCGCGCGCATGCGTGTAAGCACCGCCGTGTATGCATCGAGTTCGTCGAGCAACGCGGCGCGATTTGCCACGCACACGTCGCGCCACATTTCCGGGCTCGACGCGGCGATCCGCGTGAAGTCGCGGAAACCGCCGGCGGCAAATGAGAATTTCAGCGCGGCGTCGGGCGAACTGAGAATCTGCTCGACCAGCGCGAAAGACAAAACGTGCGGCAAATGGCTGACCGATGCGAGCACGCGGTCATGCTGCTCGGGCGTCATGTCACGCACGCAAGCGCCCGTGGCACGCCACATCGCGGCAACGTGTTCGACCGCTTCCGGCGTGTTCTCTGGCAGCGGGCACAGCACGACGTTGCGATTCACGTACAGATCTGGCAACGCCGCATCCGGGCCGCTCGCTTCACGGCCGGCAATCGGATGCCCCGGCACGAACTGGCCGATGCGCGCGCCGAGCGCCGCGCGGGCGGACGCAACCACGTCGGACTTGGTGCTGCCGGCATCAGTGACGATCGTGCCGGCGTCGAGAAACGGCGCAATGTGTTCGAGCAACGGTTGTGTCTGCGCGACTGGCGTAGCAAGCAGCACGATATCCGCGCCGGACAGCGCAGCACGCAACGCGGCTTCGTCGTTCAATGCGGCGGATCCGTCAATCAGGCCCAACTCCAACGCACGCGCTGTGGACGCGGACGA
Source organism: Paraburkholderia sp. BL23I1N1 (assembly GCF_003610295.1). Lineage (NCBI taxonomy): Bacteria > Pseudomonadati > Pseudomonadota > Betaproteobacteria > Burkholderiales > Burkholderiaceae > Paraburkholderia > Paraburkholderia sp. BL23I1N1. The sequence goes on along the minus strand of NZ_RAPV01000001.1, from coordinate 826,150 downwards.
ACGCCCGACACCGATCACCGTGCGCGCGCCTGTCACCTCACTGCGCTCGCCAAGCTCACGCAACGCGCGCGCGAGCGATCCGCCGATCAGGCCGACACCGAAAATCACCAATTTGTTAAAAGAGAACGCGGCCACGTCGGTCACAGAAAAAGCGCGCCTTCCATCAAGTTAGGTGCGTGGGTCAAGGTCAACCGCTTACGCGGTGGCAAGCGTCTTTTCGAGCGCCGCGAGGAACGCTTCATTTTCTTCCGGCAGGCCGATCGTGATGCGCAGCCATTGCGGCAAACCGTAGTTGCCGACCGGGCGAACGATCACGCCCTGCTTCAGCAACTCGAGGTTGACGCGGTTGCCGGCTGCGTCGTCGTTGCCGACGCGCACCAGCACGAAGTTGCCGTCCGACGGCACGTACTCGAGGCCGAGTTTGTCGAACGCTTCGGTCAGGCGGCGATAGCCTTGCGCGTTCAGCGCCGCGCTCTTTTCCAGAAACGCTGTGTCATTCAACGCAGCGATCGCCGCGGCTTGCGCGAGCGTGTTCACGTTGAACGGCTGACGCAGACGGTTCAACAAATCGGTCAATTCAGGCTGCGCAATTGCAAAGCCGACACGCAAGCCCGCGAGGCCGAACGCCTTCGAGAACGTGCGCGAAACCAGCAGATTCGGATAACGGCGCACCCACGCGATCGAGTCGTAGCGCTTTTCTTCCGGCAGATATTCCGTGTACGCCTCGTCGAGCACCACGGCCACATGACGCGGCACCTTGTCGAGAAACGCTTCGAGCCTGGCGCCTTCGATGAACGTGCCGGTCGGGTTGTTCGGGTTCGCGACGAAGATCAACCGGGTGTCGTCAGTGATCGCGGCGAGCATCGCATCGAGGTCGTGGCCGTACTTAACGGCCGGCACGACGACCGCACGCGCGCCCACGCCTTGCGTGGCGAGCGCGTAGACCGCGAACGAGTATTGGGCGTAGACGATCGACTGCCCCTTCTCGACGAGCGCGTGCGCGGCAATTTCGAGAATGTCGTTGCTGCCGTTGCCGAGCGTGACCCAGTCGGCCGGCACGCCGTAACGCTCGCTCAGCGCCGTCTTCAGTTCGAATGCATTCGCATCCGGATAGCGGCCGAGTTCGCTGGCGGCTTGCGCCATGGCGCGCTGCGCCGATTCCGGCATGCCGAGCGGATTTTCATTCGACGCGAGCTTCACGATGGTCGCTTCGTCGAGGCCAAACTCGCGGGCCACTTCCGAAATCGGCTTGCCGGCGATGTAAGGCGCAATCGCGCGCACATAGGAAGGACCGAAGGACGTTGTCATGAAAATCTCCGAACGACTAATTAGTAGTGGATGAATTCGCGGCAGGCACGCTCGAGCAGCAGGAGCGCGCCTCGACAGACATTAGCAGGCGCGCGGATACGAGCCGAGTATCTTCAGGAACGCGGCCTTCTGGCCGAGTTCGGCAAGCGCGGCGGCAACTGCCGGTTCGTCGCGATGGCCTTCGACGTCGATATAGAAGTAATACTCCCACGTGCCGACGCGCGCCGGGCGCGACTCGAAACGGGTCATGGATACGCTATGGCGGGCCAACGGCTCGAGCAACTTGAACAGGGCGCCCGGCTCGTTCGCCACCGAAGTGATCAACGACGTCTGATCGCGCCCGCTGACGCCGGTGCGCTCCTTGCCGATCATCACGAAACGCGTGCGGTTGTGCGGATCGTCCTGGATGAGGGCGTACGCGACCTGCAGACCGTAATGCGTTGCGGCGCGATCGCCGGCGATCGCGGCGACAGTTGGATCGTCCGCCGCCATGCGCGCGGCTTCGGCATTGCTCGACACAGCCTGACGCTCGAGATGCGGCGCGTTGGTCGCGAGCCAGCCCTGGCACTGGGCGAGCGCCTGCGCGTGCGCGCATACGCGAGTCACGCCGGTGAGACCGCCGTTCAGCGTCAGGAGATTGTGGTGAATCGGCAAGGCCAGTTCGCCGCCGATCGTGAGTTGGGTTTGCAGCAGCAGATCGAGCGTGCGCGACACCGCGCCTTCGGTCGAATTCTCGACCGGCACAACGCCGAATTCGGCTGCGCCTGCTTCGACCGAGCGGAATACTTCGTCGATCGACGGGCACGGCAACCCTTCGATCGACTGACCGAAGTACTCGTGCATGGCCTGTTCGCTATACGTGCCGACCGGCCCGAGATACGCGGCCTTGATGGTCTTTTCGAGCGCGCGGCTCGCGGCCATGATCTCGCGCCAGATCGCGCTGATATGTTCGCTGGCCAGCGGGCCGTCGCTCATATCCTGCAGGCGCGCGATCACCTGCTGTTCGCGCTCCGGGCGGAACACCGGTGCATTGAAATGCTTCTTCACCTCGCCCACTTCGAGCGCCACGGCGGCACGCTGATTGAGGAGTGCGATCAGCTGCGCGTCGAGCGCGTCGATGCGTTCGCGAAGGGGCTTGAGTCGGGTATTGAGTTCGTCGTCCATGCGTGAAAACGGCTCTGTCGGTAGCTGCTGCACAAATGCGTGCTGGAAAAGATGCGCGTGCCTGAATATCGAAGACGATCAGGCGCTGCGCTGTTCGAATTCCTTCATGTATTCGACAAGCGCTTTGACGCCTTCGAGCGGGACGGCGTTATAAATCGACGCCCGCATGCCGCCGACGGACTTGTGGCCCTTTAGCTGCACCATTCCCCGCGCTTTCGCGCCGGCCAGGAAGTCTTCGTTGCGCGACTCGTCGGCGAGGAAAAACGGTACGTTCATCCGCGAGCGCGAGCCACGCTCGACCTTGTTCAGATAGAAGCCGCTCGAATCGATCGCGTCGTACAACAGCTTCGATTTTTCGAGGTTACGCGCTTCCATCGCGGCAAGGCCGCCCTGCTTCTTCAACCACTTGAACACGAGCCCGGCGACGTAAATTGCGTAGGTGGGCGGCGTGTTGTACATCGAATTGTTCTCGGCGACGGTTTTCCATTCAAATGCCGACGGGCAAATCCATTGAGCGCGGCCCAGCATGTCTTCGCGCACGATCACGACCGTCACGCCCGCCATGCCGATGTTTTTCTGCGCGCCACCGAACAGCACGCCGTATTTGGCGATGTCCATCGGGCGCGACAAGATGTGCGACGAGGCGTCCGCCACCAGCGGAATATCGCCGAGGTCGGGAATCTCGAACGTCTCGACGCCGTGAATGGTCTCGTTGGTGCACAGATGCACGTACGCGGGATCGTCCGACAGTTGCCATTCCGAGCGTGCCGGCGCGCGCGTGAAGCCATCGGCCGTTTGCCCGCTCGCCGCCAGATGCACCGTACCGTACTTTTGCGCTTCCTTGAACGACTTCTGCGACCAGGAACCCGTCACGACGAAATCCGCGCGCGCTTTCGCGCCCATCAGGTTCATCGGCACGATTGCATTTTCGCCGAGGCCGCCGCCTTGCAGAAACAGGATGCGATGGCTGGCGGGCACCTCGAGCAACTCGCGCAGATCGACTAGCGCTTCCTCATGGATCGACATGAATTCTTTGCCGCGATGGCTCATTTCCATCACGCTCATGCCGCTTCCCTGCCAATTGAGCATCTCGTCGGCTGCCTGACGCAGCACTTCTTCGGGCATGGCTGCTGGGCCGGCGGAGAAATTAAAGACGCGCATCGTGAGATCCTGGAAGCTGGCGCGAAAAACGAATAGATCGCGCAAAAATCGGCGAAGTTGGCGGCCGCGAAGGCAGCCGCTGCAACGGCAGCCACTGCAAAGTTAGCGCAGCGAACTCGACAACGCGAGTTTGACGACGCGTGTTTGGCGACAATTTCGCGCTCAAAAAAAGAAAATGGCCGTCTGCGCGTGTGCGCAAACAGCCATTATCGCATTGTCGCCGCCAACCCGCCAAACCCGGCACGCCGCTCAGCACGCCGAATAGCTTGCCAAGCGGCGGCTAGCGCGACGTCAGCGCAGCCTTTCGACCTTCGGGCTCAACTAGCTGGCTTAGCTTACTTACTTAGCTTGCTTACTTAGCCGGCTTGACCGAAGCGACTTCCTTGTCAGCCTGGTCGCGCGTTGCCTTGATCGATTGCGGCATGTACTTTTGCATCAAACCATTCACGACGTCGCGGCCAACCTGGTCTTGCACCTGGATGAACTTGCGGCCGGTCGGGCTCTTGTAGAACGCCGTCAGATCCTTGATTTCCGACGTGCTGTAGTACTTCGCGTAAGCGTCGTACTGAGCTTGCATTGCGTCCTGACGGAAGGAATCCGTTGCGAACACCTGGCCTGCGCCGTCAACCAGCTTCGGCACAGCGTTCTTTTGCAGCGTCGGGACGGAAGCCTGCTTCTGCTTGTCCGTCATCGTCTTGTTTTCGCTCAGGGCGTCCGACAGGATAGCCGGAACCAGTTGCTTAGCTTGCATTTGCGCGCTGTTGCCGATTGCGCCAACGAGCTTCTGTGCGTCGATTGCGTCCAGCAGGTCCTTGATTGCAGCCTGCTTGGCCGGATCAACCGGTGCCGCGGCAGCAGCCGGAGCCGCCGGAGCCGAGCTCTGCAGAGCTTGAGCCATAGCGAAAGTCGGCACGAGAGCAGCCAGCAACATCAGTTGTTTGAATCGTTTTTGCATCATTACTCCCTAAGAGAAATTAACTTGAACTGCAAGCTGCACGGGATGCGTATCTGGCCGACACCGGCTTGACACGCCATTGTTCCCTGCGCAGCTTTCAACCAATAACTGAGACTGAAAACCGCCGACGCGGATCAGGCCGCACCACCCTCATCACCGCCGTTGTCGCCTTCGGCAGGACCTTCGGTGTCGCCTTCCACATCACCCTCCGCTTCCGCCTCAGCAACCTGTTGCAGACCTGAAAGCTTGGTCCCTTCGTCAAGGCTGATGAGTGTAACACCTTGGGTTGCGCGCCCCATTTCCCGAATTTCCGAGACACGCGTACGAATCAGCACGCCCGTATCGGTGATCAGCATGATCTGCGCTTCCTGATCCACCAGCGTGGCGGCGACGACTTTGCCGTTGCGCTCCGACGTCTGGATCGCAATCATTCCCTTCGTACCGCGCCCGTGACGCGTGTACTCAGTGATCGGCGTGCGCTTGCCATAGCCGTTTTCGGTTGCGGTAAGCACCGACTGCTGCTCGTCGCCGGCCACCAGCAACGCGATCACGCTCTGACCGTCTTCGAGCTGCATGCCGCGCACACCACGTGCCTCACGGCCCATCGGACGGACGTCGTTCTCGTCGAAACGCACTGCCTTGCCGGAATCCGAGAACAGCATCACGTCATGCTGGCCGTCCGTGATGGCGGCGCCGATCAGGTAGTCGCCGTCATCCAGACCGACCGCAATAATACCCTTGCGCAACGGCCGGCTGAAGGCTTCCAGCGGCGTCTTCTTTACCGTTCCTAACGCGGTGGCCATGAACACGAATTTATCTGCCGTGAACTCCTTGACCGGCAGTACGACCGTGATCTTTTCGCCGTCCTGCAACGGGAACATATTGACGATCGGACGGCCGCGCGAGTTCCGCGACCCCTGCGGCACTTCATAAACCTTGACCCAGTAGACGCGGCCGCGATTCGAGAAGCACAGGATGTGATCGTGCGTGTTGGCGATGAAGAGCGTGTCGATCCAGTCGTCTTCCTTCATGGAAGTCGCCTGTTTGCCGCGACCTCCGCGCTTCTGGGCGCGATATTCGGACAACGGCTGCGATTTCACATAGCCGGCATGAGACATGGTCACGACCATCTCTTGCGGCGTAATCAGGTCTTCGGTGTTCAGCTCGGTGGCGTTCAGCTCGATCTTCGAGCGGCGCGCGTCGCCGAATTCGGCCTTGATCGACGTCAGTTCGTCGACGATGATCGCCGTAATGCGTTCCGGGCGAGCCAGAATGTCCAGCAGGTCGGCGATTTGCGCCATCACTTCGCGGTACTCGCCGATGATCTTGTCCTGCTCCAGACCCGTCAGGCGTTGCAGACGCATCTGCAAGATTTCCTGAGCCTGGGTGTCGGACAAGCGGTAGAGGCCGTCGGACTGCATGCCGAAGGACGGATTCAAACCTTCCGGACGATAAGCCTCGCGACCGCCAGCCGACGCGTTTTCCGTCTCGGCGCGGGACAACATTTCGCGCACCAGCGACGAATCCCACGGACGCGCCATCAATTCCTGCTTCGCGATCGGCGGAGTCGGCGCGGCCTTGATGAGCGCGATGAACTCGTCGATGTTGGCGAGTGCGACTGCCAGACCTTCGAGCACATGACCACGTTCTCGGGCTTTGCGCAGTTCGTATACAGTGCGCCGCGTCAGCACTTCCCGGCGATGCGACAAGAAGCACGACAGCATTTCCTTCAGGTTCAGCAGCTTCGGCTGGCCGTCGACCAGCGCGACCATGTTCATGCCGAAGGTGTCCTGAAGCTGGGTCGCCTTATACAGATTGTTGAGAACGACTTCCGGCACCTCGCCACGCTTCAGCTCGATCACGACGCGCATGCCGCTCTTGTCGGATTCGTCGCGGATGTCGGAGATGCCTTCGAGCTTCTTCTCGTTGACCAGTTCGGCGATGCGCTCCAGCAGCGAGCGCTTGTTCACCTGATACGGCAATTCGTCGACGATGATCGACATGCGCTGACCGCGGTCGATTTCCTCGAAATGCGTGAGCGCGCGCATCACCACGCGGCCGCGACCCGTGCGGTAACCATCGCGCACACCGGCCACGCCGTAGATGATGCCGGCGGTCGGGAAGTCAGGCGCCGGGATGATCTCGATCAGTTCGTCGATCGTGGCTTCCGGGTTTTTCAGCAGGTGCTGACATGCGTCGACAACCTCGTTGAGGTTGTGCGGCGGGATGTTGGTTGCCATGCCGACCGCAATACCGGACGAGCCATTGATCAGCAGATTGGGAATACGCGCCGGCAGGATGGCCGGTTCGTTTTCGCTGCCGTCGTAGTTCGGCGTGAAGTCGACCGTTTCCTTGTCGATGTCGGCCAGCAGTTCGTGGCCGATCTTTGCCATGCGGATTTCGGTGTACCGCATCGCCGCGGCGTTGTCGCCGTCGACCGAACCGAAGTTGCCCTGACCGTCCACCAGCATATAGCGCAGCGAGAAATTCTGCGCCATACGGACAATCGTGTCGTAGACAGCCGTGTCGCCGTGCGGGTGATATTTACCGATGACGTCGCCGACAATACGCGCCGACTTCTTGTAAGCCCGGTTCCAGTCGTTGTTCAGTTCGTGCATCGCGTACAGCACGCGCCGGTGTACCGGCTTCAGGCCATCGCGAACATCGGGAAGCGCACGCCCCACGATCACGCTCATCGCGTAATCGAGATACGAACGGCGCATTTCCTCCTCTAGGGAGATTGGCAGAGTCTCTTTGGCGAATTGATCCATTATCCGTATCTTTTACGTGCCAAGGCGACGGCGTGAAGCTCGCTTGAAGCCCAACTCGCCGCGCCTTCGCGAAAGCATTGCAGGCGCAACGCATCACGCGATTCTAACATGTCGCGCATCCGCCCCCGACTGGGGTACGTATACCTATTAGCAGGTGAACGGAAACGGCGCCTGGACGCCCCCTTATCGAATCGGGGGCAGGCTCGATTCGTGCGTGGGCCAATCCGCCGCTCAGCCATGACTGGCGGTGGGTACAGCGGATTGCTTCTGTTGCGCATGCACCACAATTGGAGGGTGATTTGATCGGGGGCAGATTTTTTTATCGTTGGAAGGGAACGATATGGCAAAATGCCAACGCACAAAGAGTTAGACACTGCTCGAAGTCTACACAGCACGTTTTTTGTTCTACACCGATGTTATACTTCGAGCAATGTATGACTTGTCTTCGTCAACAGGCTCGCAGTAAACCTGCGGTAATCTCAATTTCGAGAGGAGAAATATGAATAAACTTTCAAAGCTCGCGTTCATTGCAGCTACCGCAGTTATGGCTGCATCCGCCATGGCGCAATCGGTGCCGGCGTCGCGACAAGCTACGAACGACAACTGGGTGAATGGTACCGGCGAATACGTGTGGATGAACGGCACGAACGAGCTTTGCTGGCGCGATGCATTCTGGACGCCGGCAACGGCCAACGCTAAGTGCGATGGCGCCCTGGTTGCCCAGGCTCCGACCCCGCCGGCTCCGGTCGCACCTGCACCGGCTATTACGAGCCAAAAGATTACGTATCAAGCTGACGCTCTGTTCGACTTCGACAAGGCTATCCTGAAGCCGGCTGGCAAGGAGAAGCTGGACGATCTGGCATCGAAGGTCGGTTCGCTGAACCTGGAAGTCATCGTCGCAACGGGTTACACGGACCGTATCGGTTCGGACAAGTACAACGACCGTCTGTCGCTGCGCCGTGCTCAAGCTGTGAAGTCGTACCTCGTCAGCAAGGGCATCGAATCCAACCGTATCTATACGGAAGGCAAGGGCAAGCGCAACCCGGTCACGACCGGTTGCAACCAGAAGAACCACAAGCAACTCGTCGCCTGCCTCGCACCGGATCGTCGCGTGGAAGTCGAAGTTGTCGGTACTTCGAAGCAGTAAGCTACAAATTACCGCAGTATCAAAGCCCCGCTTCCGCGGGGCTTTTTTTATGCCGCTGCCGTGGGCGCCGCTCGCTCTCTCCTCCGAGTACGCGCCCGACTGCCGGAACAGGACGCGCCAGCCGCTGCGCGGCATTTTGCCGCCCTGTCGCTCGGCCTATATACTCAGGGTTTATCCTCGAGCGCCCGCTCAACGCTCTTATCGAGGCAGTTTCCGCTATGACCAACGCCGATCCCCACGAACTGCAGAAATTTAGCGACCTCGCACACCGTTGGTGGGACCCTAACGCCGAATTCAAACCGCTGCATGAACTCAATCCGGTTCGCCTGAGCTGGATCGACACGCACGCGCATCTCGCGGGCAAAACCGTGTTGGATATCGGCTGCGGTGGCGGCATTCTGTCGGAGTCGATGGCTGGATTGGGAGCGCACGTGAAGGGAATCGACCTGTCGAGCCAGGCGCTCGGCGTGGCGGATCTTCACAGCCTCGAAAGCGGTGTCACCGTCAATTACGAAGAAATCGCCGCTGAAGCACTCGCGGCCCGCGAACCGGGCACGTTCGACGTCGTTACCTGCATGGAAATGCTCGAGCACGTGCCCGAACCGGCCGCCATCGTCGAGGCATGCAAGACACTGGTGAAACCGGGCGGCTGGGTGTTCTTCTCCACCCTGAATCGCAATGTGAAGTCGTATCTGTTCGCGGTAATCGGCGCCGAATATATCGCGCGAATGCTGCCTAAGGGCACGCACGATTACGCGCGCTTCATCCGTCCGTCGGAGCTGGCGGGCTTCGTGCGTGCCGCAGGCCTGCGCACGGTAGACATCAAAGGTATCGTTTATAACCCGCTCAGCAAGCATTTCACGTTGTCCGCCGACTCGAGCGTGAACTACATGCTCGCCTGCCGCCGCGACGTCTGATCCGCCCCGACCTGCCGGACTCAATCCAATCAATGAGCGATCCCACGCCCCTGCCCCAACGCGAAGACAACGACAACGCGCTCGGTCTTTGCCAGGCTGTCCTGTTCGACCTCGACGGCACGCTGGCCGACACCGCGCCCGACCTCGCGGCTGCCGTCAACAAGATGCGACATGATCGCGGCCTCGAGATGGTGCCGCTCGAAGACCTGCGGCCGCTCGCGTCCGCGGGTGCGCGCGGACTGATCGGCGGGGCCTTCGGCATCGGCCCTGAGGATCACGAGTTCATGTCGATGCGCGAGGAGTTTCTCGCCAACTACGAGGCGGACTTGTGCATCGAGACCACGCTGTTTCCCGGCATCCCCGAATTGCTCGACGATCTCGACGCACGGGGCGTGCGCTGGGGCATCGTGACGAACAAGGTGGCAAGGCTCACCGAGCCGCTGGTTGCGCAACTCGGCCTCGAAGAACGCGCGGGCTGCGTGGTGAGCGGCGACACGACATCGCACTCGAAGCCACACCCCGCGCCACTGTTGCACGCTGCGCGCGAACTGGATGTGGTGCCGGAGCGTATCGTCTATGTCGGCGACGACCTGCGCGATGTGCAGGCGGGTTTCGCGGCCGGCATGAAGACCATCGCGGCCGCCTACGGGTACTGCGGCAACGATATTCCGCCGACGCAATGGCACGCGCAGCATGTCGTGCAATCACCTGCTGAATTGCAGAAGCTGCTGCGCGACATCGAGTAAGCGGTTGAGCGCGTGCAGCGAACGCGGCAGATGCGGCGCACACAACGCAATGCGGCGTCTTGCCTCCTCGCCGCGACAGTGCAGCAATGCGTCGAGACAGCGAGATAGCAAGACGGCCAGACAATCACCTGGGACGTGGCCGTCAAACTATTGTAAAATCTACGTTGGCCCATAAGTATTGGGCAACGAACCGCGGGGGCGACCTGGTTTCGACAGGGGTTGCGAAGCGGCTAGGGCATACCGAGGACCCGTCACCTCGTTAATCAATGGGAAAAACGTAACTGAAAACGCTCCGCCCCCCTAAGCCTCCATACTTGAGAGAGCAACGCCGCCCACTGTGGGTTTCGGGCCGATTCTGAAGTATGGATGTTTCCATAGACATCCATAGATGCATCAAAGGCAGCGGACGCGTAACAGCGCCTCTGCCGAGTGACCAGCGGGTCTGCGAACGCTGGTAAAATAGAGTTTCCGGGGCTGACCTGGTTTCGACGTGGGTATGGCGTCAGGAAGGGCATGCCGAGCACTCCAGTTCGCTCGTTAATCTGTCTGGAAAACACTTAAGCGCAAACGATAACTCGTACGCTCTCGCTGCTTAATCGCGGCGAGCCGCTCACCGGCAGGCCGATGGTCCGGGTTGAAGGCTGAAAGGCTAGAGACAGAGCGGTCATTTACATTGGCTGGTTCAGGACTGGGTCACTCGGTTCTGGACGAGACTTAGTGACTGGCGGTTACCGTAGCCTGCTGCTGGGCGACGGTAATGGCGAGACTCAAATCAGTCAGCTACGCATGTAGAACTTGTTGGCAAAGTCTTGCGGACGGGGGTTCGATTCCCCCCAGCTCCACCAATCTAAGGCCCTGGCTGCTAACGCAGCAGGGCCTTTTCACTTTCGACCGCAGGCGCCCTCATATTCATTTTTTGGCGTCGAGTATCCGGCGAATCGCTGTCACGAAGCCTGGCTTGAAGATAGTACGTGACAACCCGTTCGGTCCCGCCGAGCGCACTATTCGGCCGTGCTTTTCTTCTACCCACCCTTCGTCATCCCAGAACGTCTTCGACACGGCGTGTTCAAGCGCTTCACGCTCCAGTACGCTCAATGACGGGCCGGTATGGACTTCTACCGTGACCCCGCTGTCCGTCGTTTCCTGTGCCGTTTTCGTGGCTGCAATGGGCCGCCGGTCGATGGTCAAGGTCGTTTGAGACTTCAGAATATTCACCTCAGCACGCAGAGCTTTATTGTCTCGGACGAGCTTCTCCACAATGATGCGCGTGGCAGGGTCAGAAATCGTTCGTAGCAGCGCGTCTGCCGGATTAGGCTTCTCCACCCGTCGAGAGCTTGGCGGGTCGCCCGCGAACGCCTCCCAAGCCTCAATGAGCTTTCGATAGTCCTCAGAGGTCTCGTTCCAAAGCGCCTTGACCTTCAAGCCGCCACGAGCTTCGACGAACTCGCCTATGGACCGAAGCGTGAAGTCTCGGCTCCCTAGTTTGTGCCGTTCCTCGCAAACCTGATGAATCAGGTTCAGATTGCGACGCTTTGTCGGGTGCGCCCCTAAAGCCAACATCGCTTCGAGAACTGTGTTGGGATGCATGTCGGTAGTTTCTTTCATGGGGCGGCCACCGGCTCGAGCCGACCTTCGAAAGAAATGACGTGCCGCGGAGGCTCAGCTCCCGTTACGAACCTCAACGCTTCATCTACTGCCGGGCCCAGTCGGTCCTTCAAAGAGGCTCCTGCATCGATGAGCGAGATGACCTCGTAGCGTCCCAGGCCGGGATTGTCGGGATTCATCCGCTGGGCCAAGTGGCGCATCGCGGCACTGCCCGCGAGCTTCTGCTCCTCTTCCGTGAGCAGGAGGAAGGCCGGTCTCATGTCATCACGCATGAGTGCTGCATCCAGAATTTGGCTCTGCCGGAGCACAGCCTTTCCCGGGTCGAGGTCCGGATACAGAATGGACCCTTCGCAGACGCCGGAGAGTTGCAACAGCTCGGAGTCAACTTCCTCGATTGCAAAATCAAATTCTGCGATGCCTCCATTTGCGACAAGCGCGGTATCGTCTCCGTTTTTCAGCGCTCGGCGGCACTGTGTAATCAACTTCGTGACAGCTGCAACTGTCATCGTGAGGTTGTCGAACTTGGTGATGGCTTGCTCCCGCTGTCGTTCGGCCTCTACATATTGCTTCTGCTGCTCGAAGGGTTTGTCTTCGAACAACACTTCGGCACGCCAATCATCGAGTTCCCGGAACCGCTTTTCAGCAATGACCACCTGCAGCTTAGCTTCAGTGCAGTGATACATCACGTTGTTCCAACGAGCTGCAAGCTGCGGCAAAAAAGCCGGCAGTGTGATGAACCATCGGCAACGAGGACAATTCCGGGGACCTCCCGGCGTGGGAGCGTATCGAGGATTAGTGTCATTGCCGATGTTTGGACCGCCGTTGTGGCAACCTGACGTTTCCACTTCTGAAGTGTTTCCTCCCACGAGGCACAGCCCGTCAACCATCACCATCCAGCCGGCGGGTGTACGCGTTTGAACGTGCTCCGGAACCGCTGCGGCGAGGCTTGCAGGGCTGTTTGCGATGATATTTCTGACGAGTTGTGTGTACTCCGCGTTAGCAAGCCAATCGATGATAGTGTCCCCTGCCGCCTCATTCAGGCGCTCCACTCCCGCCTGTATGGCTTGCATCGCGTGCTGCACACCGGGCTTTGTGTAATACAGCGTCATGACCAAGCGGCTGTGGCCAGCAATCTTCTGCAAGATTGCAAGCGGTACCTCACCGTCAATCGCTAGGGCTGTGATAAGCGACACACGTAGACTGTGCAACGGGAACAAGGTCGTAGTGACATTCCGCTTGTGCAGTGCCGCGTCAGGCAGCAGACGAATAGGTCTCCCGCCTGGTAACTTTTCTCCGCGAGCTTCAAGCCGTTGCTCGAGCCTCTGCAAACACAAAAACCACGGACGGTCCATAACCGTGATGGTCAAAGGAAAATCAGGACGGTCCGTCGTCTCCGGCGTCCGAAATAGAAAGGCCGTGTCCGGATAGGCCGCAAGCTGCACGTCGGATTTGACCGGAAGGTGTCTGGTGTCCAAATCCTTCCATTGCGTCAGCTTTTTCAGCGGGTTGTACTTTTCTTGCCACCGGCGCAGCTTCTCGAACCAATAGAAAGGGTTCTGGTGAGGTGGCCCGTCCACCATCCAGGGAACATCGTATCCCTTCTGATTGCCTTCCTTACCAATGTCCGCCGTCTTGTTTGTGTTGACGTGCAGCAGCAACTTCGCAACCCCATCTGCGATTGCGGTCGGTCTCAAAAAGACACCGTTTGCGTAAGGCTTTGACTCGGACCCGAGCGCGAGGCCACCTTGGTTCAACTTCCAATCACCGCCTTGCCATCGCCAGGTATCCGCCTCACCCGAGTCAAGCATCCGTACTTGAAATGTACGCAATGGAAGTTGCAGCTTTACCAAGAGAGCGACCCACCGCACTGGACTCCACATCTCATAGATGGTCTCTGTCCTATGGCTTCCGTACGCAATGCCAGGTTCCGCCCTAATAACCCGCTCCCTGATACGCCACACACAATCCGGGTCGGACTCGTCTATCAGATTCTTGTCAACCTCAAACCATATGGGCGCTATCTTATCGACGTCTTCCGCATCCTTCCAAGTCGAAGCCAGTTGGGGATGCAAGCCTCTGACTACTTCCGCGGGGGTCTTTCCCAAGGCACCTTGGGCCCACACCCAGTCACGAAAATCCGGCCCCTCAGCAATCATCTCTCGGAGCTCTTCGATATACCCATAGGGCAATGTTGCCCGGACGCTTTCAACATGAGTCATCAGTCCACTTGCGGACAGACGGGGAACCGGATTTCGAAACGCAGGCGACGTTTCAAGCCGACCAAAGTCATCCTCCTCGCAAAAGTCAGGCTGCGTCAGCACCCATTCGAGAAATGAATAAACCAGGTTGTTAAGAACCACTAGGTTTCGCGTGCGAATTTTTCCCCAAGTTGTTTCGTAAAGGTCAGGCACCTTTGTTCGTGAAAGAAAAAGTTCAGCCGGCTCCACCGGCAGCTTGCACTTAACCAAGAATCCGATGAAATTGTTCACGCCTTGCAGGGCGGCTCCGAGCCCTTGGTCCTTACCTTTAAGCCACTGGACGGCAAGTACACGCCACTTCTCAAGTTCAGGATGTTCCGCAGCAACCCATCCTAACCGCTTATCAGTGCGTCGCAGCATTCCCTTCTTGGCACGCTTTTCACGTGCAACAGCCGCTTTGGACTTCGGCTTTTCAACAGGAGGCTTAGGGTTCTTAAGCAAATGAAAAACGTTACCTTGACACCATAGTCGACCAGTCTTTGTGCGGAGCCCTTGACGGTTAAGCTTGTCTGCGATTTGTGCAAACGATATTCCAGAATCTTTGTCTCTCTGACACTCAGCCGCAAGGGCTTCTCGGATGCTATCAAACGATGCAGCTACCTTCTTCGCTTTGACGTACGACCTAGAAAGCTTCTTTTTCTTTCTCATGGTGGCTTAGCTATACTGATGTATTGAAGGAGATAACAGATTCGAAGCGTGGTCCCGGTTCACCTTGACGATTTGGGCGCGAAGCTCCGCACTCATCGTGTTAAGCCTGTCGACTGCTTTGGCCAGATGCTCTATGCACTCCGCGCGGTCCGCTGCGGTGTACACGTCTTGACTCTGGAGGTCGACGTGGTGCATGAACCGTCGAATCATCTCTTTGCTGACTCCAGCCTTACGAAGCCGTGTTCCGTAAGCATGGCGATGCCCATGAACGTGAGTACCGAAGTGCATAGCCGGGATTAGCCCGATACGACGCACTGCATCCGCGTGAGACTCTTCGAACTTCCCGATTTTGTAGGGAGCTCCCTTGGGGTCACGGGCCGTATTTAGAAACGCAAACGGATGATGACGCAAAGCCGGGTCTATCCGTTGGACCTGTTCCATGTACAGGTGCCAGATGTCCCAGAAGAGTTCTCCAAACTCCGGCACAAACCAGTACGCTTGTTTGTAATAACCACCAAATTGCGTCTCGTGCATACCTCCTTTCCAGCCGGCCGCAGAGGTGGACAAGTCCCAGTCACGCGGTGCAAGTCCGAATCGCTCAGCTAGGTACTCAGCGCGATTACCTGTCCGCTGATTACCGGCTGCATCGACCCACTTCGGGTCGAGAGGCCCTGCCCCCCAAGTGGGATGGTGGATGAGCACCAATGCTCGTCCCTTGTGACTTGGGTCCTCCATCACGTCCCAAAGATAGAGATGGAACGGTTCTGACATACGGAAGCCCGCTCCGTTGAGCAGGAGTGTGATGAGCATGTCGCGGTAGTTGTATCTCCGACCGACTTTGAACCCTTTCAGGATGAGGTCCAGAATCCGGCTTTCAGGAAATGAGCGAGGCACCTCCTGCTCGACCCGCGGAGTCTTGTGCCGGTATCGTGTCCCGCTATGCTGACCAGGAGTACGACTCGTTTCCTGAACTGTGGACCAGGTGTGCCCAAGGAAAGCAGAGTTCCGCCGATATATGTAAGCCGCTTCGGCCAATCGCCGGTCGTATCGACTTCCCACCCAAGTCTTGGCTGGATTGTGCTTACCGGGATACTTCTCTGCCCACCAGTTGAAGAAGTCTGTGAGGTTGATGATGATGCGACTCGATTCGCCGAATCGTCGGGCGGTCCACCATAGGCCGCTAGGGTCGTCTCCCGTGACGCTGATGGACCCTGTGAGCAGACGCTGCCGGAAATTCACAAATACGGCTTGCTCATCGTCGTAGCCGGGGTGCGCGTCTACGTAATCCAAGAACAACCGCACTGCTCGGACTACCTTCAGCATCCAGGCTGGACTGCGAGAATCCCAATGTTCAAGCAGGTAGTCGACCAGGACCTCGACCGGGCCGTTTATGGTCAGGAGGACGGGAATCACGTACGAGATACCAGTCTCGTCGGTGAATACGCGCCCTCGGGTGACCGTTGACTCAAACACGGACGTCCCCGCACGGGTCAGCTTGCAAGGGGGTCACGCGGCTGGCCAGCGGGACAACTGGCCGGCCAAAAGCGGTGACACAGCTGAGCTTCTCACGGCGGCCTGTCGTCTCGCGCAGCGACGGGGAACGCCTCAGGATGCGCCCAAAAGCCCGCGGTACAGCGTGGCCACAGGCCGTGAACCTCTGTCCGCCGTCACAAATCTTGCCAAATCTCATTTCGCGAGCCTCTCAATGGTATCCACTCATAGATAGAGAGACTCGCGAGCGGTTGGCGCGAAGAGAATACGGTCAGGTCACGAATAGTTTCAATTCGGCATTGCGCCTGAAAAATAGACTAACCGATAAACAAAAAATTATCAAAGTTTTTTTAAGGTCGAATCAGAATCTCATTTAACGATATACCATTAAAATTGGCCTCCCGTAGTTAACAAAAATACAAGCTAGTAATTATGCAAAACCTAGACAGTAGTGACTGAAAACCCCTTCTAGTATGGCGACTGCCGGATGCAGACGACATTTCAACGAGCAAATAAAAGAGCAATCATTTGCTCAATTTGTTTTAGGTGATATATGTGCAAGTTGCATAGGCGCTTTTTACAGATATACGCACCGCCGAGCTCTAAAATTTGCTGGGCAACCGCGCCAATTTCCGACCATTGAAAGAGAAAGCCGTCGCGGCATCGCTGAGTGCCAGCGTTGGGATACTGTTCGCGTGCCCTGCATGCGACAAGGCAAATGAAAATGACCGGAGGAAATCTGGTTAAACGTGGGGCCACCGCGCTGAAATTATGACGGCATCGACCATCGTGTTGAGGCGGTTCGTTGGCCATGACCGACTTCTTCATCGCGAGAGGGGCGCAGAGGCGCGGTTCGTTTTGAGCGACGGGTGGAGGGGCGATGCGTGGTTATGTAGCGAGAAAACGTCCCGCGGCCTGGGCAACCAAAAAGAAGCTGGCACTGATTTCCGAGACCTGGCAATGAAAACGGCGCCGGGCTTACAATGACGACCGACCCGTCAGGTACACCCGCTGACCACAACCCGGACCAAATGACTGCTTTGCAATTCGTCGCTCCGCCCGAGAAATTATGCGCATCGCGCCGAACCTTGAGTTCGGCCGAGCGGTTGCGGCTGCTCGCGCGGATGTTCACGCGACCGGTATTTACGGATATTGCGCGGTCTGGAAACTGGCAGGTAGCGCTCGGGTTCCTGGCGGAGCACGGACTGTTGACAGCGGCCAAGGGCCAGCCGTTAGCATCATTATTTGAGTCTGCGTGGCTCGAGATTCGACGAGCTTACCGCAACGAGTTCGTCTACAAGACTGAAATTGCCGGCCGGATAGTGTTTGGAAGGCACAGTCCGAATACTGCGTCGCTGCACGTAGAGCTTCCCGTCGGACGCTCAATTGTCGACGTTGCGGTCTTCAACGGCACGTCGACGGCCTACGAAATAAAAACCGAGTTCGACACACCGCGACGTCTCACTACACAAACCTCGAACTACTTGGCTGCGTTTGACCGCGTTTGTTTTGGTGACCCATCCGCGCTGCGCGGAAAACTACGCTGACATCGTTGACCCGCGCGTGGGTGTCCTTGTGCTGACCGAGCGAGGCTCCTTGCAGCAGATTCGCGAGCCTTTGACCAACCGGAACAACGTCGCACCCAGCACCATATTCAGTTGTCTCCAAAAAGCCGAATATGTCGATGCAGTTTCGAAGAAAGTTGGCGAGCCTGTAGTGAAACCGTCCGGGATTATTCAAGCCTATTGCGGCCAAGTCTTCCAAGAGTTTACGCCCCTAGAAGCGCATGCTATCTTCGTCAGCGCATTAAGAAAAAGAAAAACCGACGGGGAAACCGTGCGCTTTGTTACCGCGCTGCCAGAAAGCTTGCGCGTGCTTGGCTACGCCACTCCGTTGTCGGGGCGCCAGAGAGAAACCGCACTCTCTGCACTGAGAGAGAACGTCGGCTTCCAGCTCGTCTGAGGCTCTCTCTACGCCTGCATGGCGGAATGAGAGAGAGGGCCAAAACTTTGTACTTTCCATATCTATACGCTCGACAGTCTGAGATGTTGGCAATGCGTTCGTTGCGCGGTAACTACCCGCTGCGAGATGTCGTGATTCCGATACTTGAACCTGTCAATCGAGCCCATGCGCCGCTGCAACGATTGTTGAACGATTTCGGGGCGGCTAACGACAATCTGATTGTTGTTACAAACCCCTACCAGCACGAGTTCCATGGCCGTGGCCTCGACGGTTGGATTGAGCCTATCGAGGAAGCTATTGACGCGCATGGTTCTCTGATTCCTGGCCTGCTATGCTCGCAAGCGACGACTGCAGAGCAAATCAGAGATTTCCTCGCGCAATATCGTGGCCGCGACGTTGCCCTGATGTACATGAATGCGCGGCTGTCGGACGCTCAGGTACAACGGCTGGCAGATAGGGCGAACATTCGATTCCATATCAACCTGCACGAGCGGATGAGCGCGGCGCATCGAGCAATGCTTCCTCGTGGAAAGGTTGTGGATATTCGCGATGACTTCCAACGCAAGGCGCGCAATGCCGACTACGACGGCATCGAGTTCTTCACCGACCGACATTTGAACTATCAACAAGTAGCTGTCGGCTTCGGTGATTACCCAATTCTTGGGGCGACATTTGAAGCGGGTGGCGGTCCTGCCGCCGCGGTGGCGATACACGGCACGTTCAAGGAGCGCGGCGGAGACGTTTGGGTTGAGCACTTCGTTTCCGACGACGTCGAACTCGACGTTGGCACCGTCGGCGAGAAATTTCTCCAGGCCGCAGGGAAACTTGTCACGCGCGCTCGTCAGTTTCCGCGAAAATTCGGCAACGACCAAGCATTGCAGGATTACGCTGCCGATGTCGCGGCACAACACTATCCTGGGTTGGGGAAGAGCAAAGAGCGGCAGATTTATCACCATGTCGCTCTGATGCATCAACTGCTCACGGGCCAGCTCTGAGCGAGGGGGCACCCATGCGATTGATGGTCGCTCAGCGAAACCGTGCGCAGGGCGACCATTGTGGTGACGCCGCGTCCGAGCGTGACATTCCAGCCGTACGTGCGCGGCTGCTGAAGCGCTCGTCCTTGTCGAGCAGCCGGAAGCGGAAGACATCTGTCGCGCACTACGACTCAATGAGCCTCACGTTGTGTCTGCATCGGCTTGACCACTGCGGTCACAGCTTCTCGAACAATGTCTTGTGACAGGCCAAAACGCTTGTGACACATCGGAACGGAAGGCTCTCGCGCAAGCCCGGCAAGACGGATTGCTTCAGACTAAGCGGCTTGGGAAAAAATATCTACGCGAAGAGAAAGAACGTGTACTTACATCGAATAAGTGGTGAAAACTTCCGCGTGTTTGGCTCTAAAGAAAGTTGCGCAGACTTGCAACTCGAGTTCACCTCGGGTCTCAATGTGCTCGTCGGGGAGAACGACGCAGGCAAAACATCGGTCATCGATGCTATTCGGCATGTGCTGCTGACCACGAGCTATGAATTCTTGAGAATTCAAGAGCACGACTTCCACATCGAAGGGGACACGCGTGCGAAAACCCTTTGGCTCGAAGCCGAGTTCCGCGGCTTGTCAAAGGAACAACGAGCAACAGTCGTTGAATGGCTGACATACCCGAATTCGGGCGACCCCTATCTAGTAGTCCACGTAACCGCAAAATTCGGCAAGCCGATTGGTCGGAACCGCGGGAATGTCGTCACCGTCGTGATGTCAGGGCACGGAGGTTCGGGAGTCGAAATTGGCAGCGCAGTGCGTGACCTCATTCGCGCTACTTATCTGAGGCCGCTACGTGACGCGGAAGCTGAATTGCGCGCGGGTCGCCAGTCGCGACTTTCGCAAATCCTGCTGGCTCACAAGAACATCGTAGGCCAAGACCTTGACGATTTCGACCGTGACGATGCGTCCAAGCAACCGGCGACACTTGTGGGATTCATGCAGCAGGCCCAGCATCGCATCTCTTCAAGCGAGGTAATTCAGGCTGTACAGCAGGAAGTTAACGATAAGCACCTTGCTCGGGTGTCATTTTCCGGCGACCAGCTATCATCGCGTATTGGCATCTCATCAAGGATGTCACTTCTCCAAATCTTGGAGAAACTGGAACTTTCCCTGTTACCTCCAATCGGGGTCTCAGAATTCGAACAATGCGCGCGAGGTCTTGGCTACAACAATGTCCTCTTCATGTCGGCAGAACTTGTTCTCCTAAGTGAAGGTGAGGAACTGGCCCTTCTGCTGATTGAAGAGCCCGAAGCGCACATTCATCCCCAGCTACAAGGCCGCGTACTTGAGCTATTCCGTGAACACGCGGAGCGCACGGAGCAGCCTGTACAAGTGCTGATAAGCACCCATAGTCCCACGCTCGCTTGTGCTGCGCCGGTTGAGAGCACGATTCTGATGGTTAAGGGTAAGCCATACCCTTTGAGGAAAGGTTTCACCAAACTCGAAGACGGAGACTACGCGTTCCTTCAGCGTTTCCTCGATAGCACAAAGGCGAACCTTTTCTTTGCTCGCTCAGTCGTCATTGTTGAAGGCCCAGCTGAGGCGATTCTGCTCCCGACGCTAGCTGCTCAGTGCGGATTGTCATTTTCGGAAAATGGCGTCTCTATCGTCAACGTCGGCACAGTCGGCCTGTTCAGATACGCGCGCATCCTTCAACGTCAAAACGATGACCACCTTCCTATCCCGGTCGCATGCATTACTGACCGTGACATAGTTCCGACACACATCGATTATGTTGAACGTCCGGCAAAAGGAAAGCGCTTCTTTGACCAGTACACGGCTCCCGAGATTGTCGACCACGTGAAACGGAAAGAGAAACGTGCAGAAGGCGGCTCCACCAAAGTTTTCGTCTCGGACGCCTGGACGTTGGAATACGACATGGCCGCGTCGGGTTGCGCAAAGCTGCTTCACGACGCGGTCGCATTGGCAAAGAAGGCCGGCGACGATGGCTTTCTGACGCAAACCGAAATTGAAACAGAGCTTACGTCGGCCAAGTTGGTCTGGGACGGCTATGTCAAAGACGGGAAGGCCGCGCACGAAATCGCTGCAAACGTCTACAAGCCACTGCAAACGAAACAAGCGTCGAAAGCCATCACCGCCCAATTCTGCGCTCACCTGCTCAAGACTGGAAACTACGGCTCGGGCCCGAGTCTATTGGCGGCGCTTCCAACCTATCTTCAGAATGCGCTTCGCTACGTGACTACAGACAGCCTGACGCCGCCCGCCAAAACGTCGGCAAACGGAGCGGCATCCGCGGTGGGTGCGAGCGTTGTAGTTTCGCCGGGGGCCACGCCGTGAGCATTCCCGCTATTACTCAGGCAGACATCGACGAACTGCAAGTTGAGTACCCTTCGCTGGACTTTTCCCACCCTGAGCGCCAAGCTGTTCTATTGGCTGATGGCACCGTGGACGTCCAGGCGGCACCTGGAAGTGGCAAGACGACACTCTTGGCCGCGAAGTTATCCATTCTGGCGAAGAAATGGCAGCAGGCGAACCGAGGAATTTGTGTTGTCTCCCATACGAATGTTGCTCGCGAGGAGATTGAGGCGAGGCTCCGCGAAAGCAGCAATGGGACGCTCCTTTTTTCGCATCCGCACTTTATCGGGACAATCCAGACGTTCATTCACAAATTCGTATCGTTGCCGCTGCTCCGAAGCTTTGGCATTGAAGTGCGAGTGATTGACGACGACGAGTGTCGACGGCTTGCAGAGCTACGAATCGACGCGAGCTATAAGCTGGCGGCTCTGGCCAGAAATTCGCCGAACAAGTACGCCCCTGCGATGCAATCGCTGCGCTACATCGGTCCGAAGTTGGAGCTATCGTGCGCCGATGGAAGTCTACCGGGAAAAACTGCACCCACCTATCCTCTTATCGCAGACTTGAAGAAGTCATTGACCAAAGACGGAATCTTTCGCTACGACGACATGTTCGCCTTTGCTCAATACGCCCTGGCGAAATATCCCGCGCTCTCGGTCGCTTTGGGACACAGATTTCCGCTCGTGTTCGTCGACGAAATGCAGGACACTAGCGACGCACAAGATGAGCTTCTCAAGAGCGCTATGGGCGCGGGAAGTATCTTCCAACGCTTCGGCGACGTGAACCAGCGCATATTGCGGAATGGCGACAAAACCGCCGCAGCGTTCCCACTGCCTGATTCGCTGCCGGTATCGACAAGTAAGCGCTTCGGCGCCAGCATAGCGGCCGTTGCAAACAGCCTGCGCGCGTTTGGCGAGGACATTGTCGGGGACAATATCGAGAGCTCTCTCCCCGTCACGCTTTTCACTTTTGGTGACGAAAGCGTGAAGGCCGTCATACCTGCTTTCGCAGAGAGAGCCGGCCAGTTAGTGCCGGCCGCCGAAATCGCGCGGTATGGCATCAAGGCCGTGGGTCAACGAAAGGATGAAACGACTACAGCTGGCTGTGGACGGTTCCTCGGGGACTACGCGGATACCGATGCTCCCCCGTCCGGAAAAGCCTCATACATGGTGAATTTGCATATGGCGCTGCAGATGGCTGCAGCCGCGCGCGCAGAAGCCCGCAACCTCGCCGACGCGGCGTCGCGGACACGAGTTGCGCTTCTTCACCTTTTGCGCGACTTGGGCTGGTTGCCGGCGAAGGAAGCAAAGACTTGGCGACAGTTGGAAGCCTACGCTGAATTGTCGGCTTTTCGCGAGTTTAACGCGATGGTTGAGAACCTGCTGCATATGCCTACGCCATCCGTCGTTGAGAGCGACTGGGACGTCGTTCTGAGCGGCGTGGCCGTGCGTTTGTCAGCGATTGTTGGCCAAATCATCACGCTTGATGACCTGCGCGAGCGCGAAATCAGTCGATTCAGCATGTCGCAGCCAGCCCCCCTAAGCTTCGCTCAAATTCGGACTACGTCACGCGGTCCAGTTGTCGAGACTATTGCAGCGGTAAAAGGCGAAACCCACGCAGCAACATTGGTCCTCGAATGCGTCTACAACCGTAAGTACGATGTCACCGCGTCACTGCCGTTTCTATGCGGAGAAAAATCGAGCCTTACCGAAGCGGATGGCAACACATTAAGTCGCCTCCACAGTCTTTTTGTAGCGGCGACGCGCCCGCGACATTTCTTGGCGTTCGCTATCCATCAGCAAAGGCTAACTACCTCGCATCGAAGTCGCCTGGAAGCGCTGGGTTGGGTTGTAGAAGATGTGACATGAATCGTCAATCGCCCACTTCAACCGTCGTGCCGGCTACGGCAAGCTCGGGCGCCGGCGTTTGATGGGCTACCAAGTGCCAAATGCACGGTATCTTATCGACGCCGTGGCGCAATTTGCCGTGCATGGTGCGCGGTATTGATAGCGGGCGGCGACACTCGCGATATGCAAAGCAGATACCTGATGTCACAGTCGTTTAGCCTACAGAGGGGTTTCAGATGCCCCCCGTCGACTGACGAGGTATTGCGTTTTGGACAATATCGCAAGCCCACAAGCGGGTCTGAAAGTGCAACCGCATCGAATCCGTGGGCTCTCGGTAGGCAACCGTATGGAGCAAGGGCTAAAATAGCGTTTTGATGACCAACCCGACGGAGCCGAACGACATGCTCCCAGCGGCCATGTCCGTCCTTCCGCACTTTTTCAGTTGACTATGCTCGTGCCATCGAACCGGCAGTGAATGCCACGTTCGACTACCTGCAAATAGAAATCGTAGGCGGTTGTCGGCGCCCTGAACCCTAAGCGTTCTACCTTCTCTCTATGATTTCATTCCAGCAGGCCGTCAGCCTTCGCGAGATTGAGGCCGAATACGATACGGTTAGCCGCGACCCGATTTTGCGGATTCCGCTCGCTCTTCGATACGGCGGTGCAGTTGGCGTTCCCTCAGCGCTGATGCAGTACGTCGCGACGTGGTCGCGTCTTCACGCTAATTCTGCGCTTCGACTATACGGAAATGTTGACAGCAATCCAATGGAGGCGTTAGCGCAAGAGCCGCACGGGTTGGTCTCCACCTATTTCGCTGGCTCGGTCTTAGTGCCGGGACGTGAAGACCCGTTATCGACACGGGAGGCACTTTCATTTGGCGTCGGCAGAATCCAAGCCATGCAGGAGAGCCAGTTCCGCGACACGATGCGCGGCAGAGGAGTCTTCCTCTGTTGCTTCGCGCGGGCGAAGAACGAATATCTCCTTCCGTTTTACAGCCGGCCGCATCCCAGTGGGCTGCGCTCACGCGCGGACTTTGTCCAACTCACCTCGAAGATAATCAGTGCATGCGCTCCCGCGGCGGAATGGAAGGTTACCGAGCAAGACAATACCGCGATTGGGACGTTGATTTACGAGCTCTTCAAGAACACAGACGAGCACGCCACCGTCGACGCGGAAGGGAAGCCGTACGTCAGAAACGTACGGGCTCTTATGGCGAAGTTCATTTCCTATGACCGCGATGCTCAATACGAGCAGGTGGTTTCCGACGACGCAGCATTCAGCGAATACTTGGCAGAGCATTCTGCAGCCCATGCGGCAGCGGCTCCTGGCAGGGACTCCCCGCTTCAGCGTACGTCATTCTTAGAGTTGACAGTGCTCGACACCGGGCCAGGTCTCGTCCGTCGCTGGATGTCACGATACGGTGCGCCGTCGGCAGGAACTCTTTCCATTGACGAAGAGGTAGACATCGTCAAACGTTGTTTCGCTCTGCACGAAACAACGAAGGAGACGAATGCAAGCGGTGGTGGGCTTACCTATGTGCTCAAGACACTGAGCGAGCTGAACGCATATCTCCGTCTCCGCACGGGACGGATTTGCCTCGTCCAAGATTTTTCGAACACACCCGCCGGCGCGTTTGAGCCAACGCATTGGCTTGAAAACCAGAGAGAATTGAGCCACACCGCAGGCGCGTCGTACTCCATTGTGATTCCCATGACGACGGCGGTGTCGCGATGAAGGGCTTTTTTGCGTTTGATTGGATGCTCGAAAGCAGTTCGCCGGTCCGAAACTTCCATTTCCTCTTCAAGCCACCAGGCACGTTCAACGTAGAAAATCTGGCCGATGCCATTGAGGCCGGCTTGCAGGGCATCAATCCGCCGGACGTGGTTGCAATCATCTGTGAGTCGGAGGAAGCCACTGGGGTGAAGAAGGCGTTCGAGCAACCGCTGCTCGTCCAGGCTTCGAACCGTACGTCGACCAAAGTTTGTCTTTGTATCTGCTCATTTGGCCACGACGGCACCATCAACAGGGTTGATGCGCTAACCAACCCCGTAGCTGACCTCGAACGCCTGTTTCGTGGCCAGAGCGCTGCCATCCGGAACGCGGGTCTCAAAGAACTGTTTTCTGCCAAGCACGTCTCCGTCGTTGCGCCGCCCGGCTTTACCTTCGTCAAACCGTCTCAAAAGCGCTCGACGCACTTCTTGCGCGCCGAAGAAGCGTTGACCGAAGTTGAAGGAGTCCAGTTCCTCGCATTTGCCCTTCTCGAAAAGCTCTGCAATCGCGCCCGGAAAGTTGGGGCGAAGCTGGATGTGATTTTCGTCGACACGATGGGAATTGCTGCAGTGGCCTATGCGCTGCGCGACATGTACTGCACGCTGTTCGACGTTCCAAAGCCTCGCGTGGTCACGTTTCATTCTCATGATGGGATAGACAAAATCGATGCGCCACTTCATGGCACGTCGTTCACGCTTATCTCGGCATCATCGTCGATGAATCTGGAGCGAGATTGGAAACAGAAGGTGAAATGCGACGCCACTGAAGTGGTCACCCTTCTAACGCTTCTCGACGCGAAGGACGCCCAAGATGCTCTATTTGCACTTCCGGCTCCTGCAGGCCTCGATGACAAACCGCATCATAGACACCTGAAGGACCTGCCAATCGTCGGCGAGCGCTTCGCACCAGAAGACTTGTTGCCAAAGTCAGTTCTGCTCCGAAAGAAGGAACATCGACTGCCGGAGGTCTCTGATTTCTGTAAGGCCTTCGGTCTGAACGGCGCGCTTGCTGTTCAAGCTCGTGGCCCGATTCCAACCGCGAAGGTCCGCCCGATTTATCTTGATGGACGGAAGCTGTTGGATGACCTCGGCTTCAAGCATTTTGCCGACAAGCTGGTGAGTCAGCAGACCCCCGCCTCGGTAAGCGCCATCGTTTATCAAAATGATGAAGCGTCGAGTGAGATTGCGAAACACTGTGCTAAGCGGCTGCAGGAGGTCATGAATCGAGCGACTCCGCTCACTCTGATAAGCGATACCGAAATCGAGTCTGGCGATGCCAGGCTGGATAGCACGGCCGGGATTCTGGTGGTCGCAGCCGTGGTCGGGCGTGGCACGCGCCTTCTTTCGATAAGCCGTGACTTACGCGACGTCCACTCGGGAGCGCGCACCTACTTCATTGGGGCCCAGATTGCGGAAACCGCAGCTCAGCTCTCCGCACTTCCGTTGAATCTCAAACACTCGGCTTCAGGGGCGGAAATCAGAATCGAACGATTCATGGGCGTCGCTGTTGGGCAAGGTATCGACGAGTCGTTCGAGGAAGAGTTGCATGCTTTCCGAAATATTCTACGGCAGTTAGGTGGCCCATTCTTCGCGCGCCTCGAGCGCCTTGCGGGGTCCGCGAATGGCTTGGGGAACGCGGTCTTCATGCCGAGAGACGACAGCCTCGTTGAGGATATGCGACTTCGTCCAGATTTCGCATATTGGGACGGTTTTTACGAGGAAGCGAACAACACAAACGCTGCTGTTATGGCGACGGCCGGCGCGCTTCTCCAGAATGCTAGAGAGGGGAAAAAATTTGCTAGTGAAATCGACCGGCTCGCCACCGACGCATTCCAGCAGGTCATCCTCAATCCAGAGAACTTTACCCGGTACAACGACGGCGCAATCCAGGCGGCACTGTTGCGCTGCGCGCGACCCAGCGAGCTGGACTACTCGCGGGAAGCGGGTGCTAGCCAATTCATGTTGGACCTGCTGGCAAATATCTTCGAGCAGCACAATCGGCGACAAGGCGAGGCAGCGTGCGAGTTTGCGTTCGCGCTTTACACACGTAAGTTGCGTCTTCAGCAACAGCACCTTGATGAGCTAAAGATTCGCATCAGGTCGAAGCTGGAAGGCACTACTCACAAGCTTCACCTGCTCCGGATGCTGTTTGAATTTGACGCAATGCCGACAAGCGAGACGCTGCCCGACGAGTTCTGATGACACAACGGCGTCTTCTTCAGCGCAACGGACAACAGGCGGTTGACCGCGCCTCACGCCGCAAGTTTGTGTTCGTAGTAAGGCCGGTCCTTCTCATCGAGGATGGCGTACATCGCTTCCAAGCTCGATGCGCTAGGATTGAGCCACGCTTCGATGTTCTCAGGTTTGATGGGGATGATGCAGCGGTCATGACCGGCCGCTTCAATCTCCGGCGGAGGGTCGTCGGTGATGGCCGCGAATGACAGCAAATCCGGCTCACCCGGTTTGGTCCATCGCGACCACAGGCAGGCCACGTGCATCAGCTGCCGGTTGCTTGGGCGAAACTCAAGGACGACGTTCTCGTCCTTCTCATGCGTTTCCAGCACCGTGCCTTCCATCTTTGCGTTCTTCACGTTCTCGTAGAAGACCTCGACGAGCAACACACCGTGCGTGTGGCCGAAGCACGATTTCCAGAAACTTTCCAGCGAATTTTTGCGGGCATTGTATGTCCCCGGATATTTCACATCGAAACTGGCTGGCGTGCCAGCAACCCGACACTGGTATCGCATCGGCTTGACCACGTATTCACCGTTCTCCATCACCAACACCGGCGCGTACCACCCTGGGAAGATGCGCGAGTCGCGCGGCTTTAATTCGGTCCGGTTGATGTCTTCGATGCGACCAAGCGCCGCGTCGATTTTGTCGGTGGCGATGCGCCGGCTTTCGGTCGCAGCCTTCGTTACCTTAGATTCCAGCTTGCGCTCAGCATCCGTCAGGCGGGTTCGCTGCTTGAAGAGCTCCTGCTCGAGTTTCGTCTTCTGCTGGGCGCGCGTCCTGTCGATGAATTGCCAAATCTCACGCTCGCCATCGTTCTGTGGGTCGCAGAACGCATCGTCGAGCGCTTTCGGCGTCTTCGCGCTGCTCCCTTCCGCCTGAAGGAAGTAGAGACGCGCGAACTCGGCGATGTCCATGTGCGCGCCGAACATCCGTACATATCGACGGTAGTCCGCCTGGATTTGAGCCGAGTAGCACATGCGTCATCTCCGTTGGTCGATGCGGTTGCCCGCTCAATCATCTGCGTTGACTGCACCGTATTTCGGTCACGATGCACGACCCGTCGCATCCGGGACAGAAGTGCCGGTCCCGCACGCTGTCGTCAACTCGCCAGCAGTTCACTGCGTCGGCAGCCCTCGTGCCCACCGTCCGGCCATTCTCGCTCGCGAAGAACGTCGACTCACCCGCTCTGCCGCGCGCAACCGCCTCGTCAATAGTCGCATCCCCGAACGCGTCGCGCAATCCGGCCACGAACGCCGCAATCTCCGGCATAGGGTGCTTGCGCACAGGCATGTCCATCGACGTCTCCCGTAGTGACCAAAAAGGGGCACTTCACAAACGTAATTTTTAAGATACGATACTGTACATCCATACAGTATTTATTGCCATGGCAACCCTGCTCCAACACGTCGAGTCGATTCACCCAGCGCTGTGGCGCGGGGCGCAACTCGCGCGTGCTCATGGCAGGACGGTCGATACGGGCTACGCAGCCCTGTCGGCCGAACTGCCTGGCGGTGGCTGGCCGTTGGGTGCACTGGTGGAACTGCTGGTCCAGCAGCCAGGGATTGGCGAGATGCGGCTCCTGAAGCCGGCGCTCGCGGAATTGAGTGCGCGACCGGTTGTGCTGCTGCAGCCGCCGCATGTCCCCAATTCGCTGGCGTTCTCCTATCTCGGCCTGCCGGTGGACCGGCTCATGAGATTGCGGGCACCGAAGACGGCGGACGCGCTCTGGTGCGCGGAGCGCGTGCTTCAGGCAAAGAGCTGCGGCGCGCTCATCCTGTGGCAGCAGCACATCCGGACCGAGGCGCTGCGGCGATTACATCTGGCAGCGCAGGCATCGGAAACGCTCCTTGTGCTCATGCGGCCGCTGGCCAGCGCGCAGGATGCCTCACCCGCCACGCTGCGGCTCGCCGTCAGACCGGCTAACGGCGGCCTCGTCGTCGATGTCGTCAAGCGACGAGGCCCGACGCGAACCGAAACACTGTCCATCACCCTGCAACCCTCACCGATTACCCTCAGCCCCTATGGCCGTGTTCGTCGCCATCTACCTGCCCCGGCTTTCGCTGGAGGTGTTCCGTCCGAGGTGGTCACCTCCGACTGAACACGGGTGCGTCGTGCTCGAGCGCGACAAGGTCGTGGTGATGGATTCGATGGCGCGGGAAGCCGGCGTACTACCTGGAATGAAACGGGGCGGCGTCACCACGTTATCGCCCGACGCCCTGATGTACGACCGCAGCGTTGAGCGTGAACGGGAAATGCAACGCGAGGTCGCCTTCGGTCTGCTGCGCTTCTCGCCGCAGGTCGCGGTCTGCGACGAGGAAACCATCGTCATGGACGTGACGGCCAGCCTGCGGCTCTTCGGCGGCATACGTCGTGTCTGCGTACTGATGCGTGAAGTCGTCAAATCCGTCGGCGTGACCGCGCGCATGAGCGTGGCGCCGACCGGTCAGGGCGCATGGCTGCTCGCGAAGCGGGGCCGGTGTCGCGTGCTCAAGATGCCGTCGCTCGAACGAAACCTCAATGCGTTGCCGTTCACGGTCGTCCAGGAGCTCCGCGCGTTCGCTGACTGGTTTCAAGGTCTGGGCTGCCGGGTGCTCAGTGACATCCGCCGCCTGCCGCGCGCCGGGCTGAAGAAGCGTTGCGGACTGGATTTGCTCGATGCGCTCGACCGCGCCTATGGCCTGTCACCTGAGCTGTTTCAATGGCTGGAAGTGCCGCCCACCTTCAGTGCCCGAACTGAACTTCCCGACCGCGTCGAGCACGCCGACGCCATCCTGTTTTCCGCGCGAAGGCTCATCGTTCAGATGTGCGGCTGGCTGAGCGCGCAACAGCTGGCGCTGACCCACGCCACTGTGTCGCTCGAACATGAGCGTGGACGCGAAGCCGTCGAACCCACCTTCCTCGACATCGCTCTCGCCGAGCCGACGTGGCACGAGGAGCATCTTGTTCGCCTCCTGAAGGAACGTCTGGGGCGCACCGAACTGTCGGCTGCCGTGCTCGCGGTTCGCCTGATGGCTTCCAGCGTGCAGCCCGCCGAGCCGCCAAGCGATTTGCTGTTTCCTGACCCGGGTGGGTCGGCTGAAGACCACAACCGCCTCATCGAGCTGCTGGTTGCTCGACTCGGCGCTGAGAACGTGGAGCGCGCGGCACCCACATCCGACCACAGACCCGAGATGGCGAACCGCTGGGTGCCCATCCAGAACGACGCGAAGTCGCAGACGCCTCCGCAGGAACTGCCACGACCGACCTGGCTGCTCGATGAACCCATCAAGCTCATGATGAAGAACCATCGACCGTTTTACGGCTCGCCGCTCAGGCTTGTCTCGATGGGTGAGCGCATTGAAGCGGGATGGCATGACAGTGAAGCCGTCACACGCGACTACTACGTCGCGGAAGCCGCCGACAAGAGCTGCTTCTGGATTTATCGCGAACGTCCGGGCGTGAAGACGGAAGAAGTCCGCTGGTTCCTCCATGGTCTGTTCGGCTAAGACGGTACTGCCATGGACTTTCCTTCGTCGATGCTGCCGGACTATGCGGAGCTTTTTGCATTCACCAACTTCTCGTTTCTTCGTGGTGCGTCACACGGAGAAGAACTGGTACAACGCGCCTCGCTTCTCGGATATTCTGGCCTCGCAATAACGGATGAGTGTTCACTCGCCGGCGTCGTGCGCGCACATGTCGAGGCTAAGAAACAGAAGCTTCCGCTCGTCATCGGCTCGTACTTCCAGCTCGTGCATGCGGACCGAACGCCGGCGTTCGGCCTCATCCTGCTGGCACAGAATCGGGAAGGCTATGGCAACCTGTCCGAGCTCATCACGCTGGGGCGCATGCGTGCGTCGAAGGGCGAATATCTGCTGACACCGCACGACATCTCGAAGCCAGAGAAAGGCTGCGCGCACCTCAGAGGCATGCCGGACTGCCTCGCCATCCTGGTGCCGGATTTCCCTGCTAAAGAAGATGTGCTTGCGTCTCAGCTCGAATGGATGAACGATGTCTTTACGGGCCGCGCATGGGCCGGGCTCGTCATGCACCAGCGCGCGATGGACGACATTCATCGCGGCATCGTCCAGCATGTGGCCGACCAGTATCGCGTGCCCGTAGTGGCGACAGGCAATGTCCTTATGCACGTCCGGTCACGCAAGCCGCTCCAGGACACAATGACGGCAATCCGGCTGCGGAAGACGGTGGCTGAATGCGGATACGACCTCGCGCCGAATGCCGAAGGGCATCTGCGCTCGCGATTGCGTCTGGGCAACCTCTATCCGACGCACGTGCTGTCGGAGACGCTCAACATTCTGGAGCGATGTCATTTCTCGCTCGACGAGCTTCGCTACGAATATCCTGACGAGCTTGTGCCAGAGGGCTTCGCGCACGAGGCGTATCTGCGGCAGGAAACCTACATCGGTGCGCACCGGCGCTATCCCAATGGCATTCCGCACAGCGTGCAGGAGCAGATTGAGTACGAACTGCAACTCATCCGTGAGATGGAATATGAAGCCTACTTCCTCACGGTCTACGACATCGTGCGCTTTGCGCGCAGCCAGCACATTCTGTGTCAGGGACGCGGGTCCGCGGCAAACAGCGCGGTTTGCTACTGTCTGGGTGTGACCGAGGTCGACCCATCCCGCGGTAACATGCTGTTCGAGCGCTTCATCAGCAAGGAACGCGGCGAGCCACCTGACATCGACGTGGACTTCGAGCACCAGCGTCGCGAAGAGGTCATACAGTACATCTACCGCAAGTACGGGCGCGACCGCGCGGCCATCGCAGCCGCGGTGTCCACCTACCGGCCGCGCGGCGCGCTGCGCGAAAGCGGCAAGGCGCTCGGCGTCGACCCTCAGATTGTGGACAAGGTCGCGAAGTCGCATCAGTGGTTCGACCATTCGACGGACCTTCTCAAGCGCTTCGCGGAATCCGGGCTTGACCCGGAGAATCCGCTCATCGGTCTGTGGGCGAAACTGGCCGCCCAGATTCTCAATTTCCCGCGTCACCTGTCACAGCATTCCGGGGGCTTCGTCATAAGCCGCTGCAAGCTCACGCGCCTCGTGCCCGTCGAGAATGCCGCCATGGCCGACCGGTCTGCGATTCAGTGGGACAAGGACGACCTCGAAGCGCTTGGCCTGCTGAAAATTGATGTGCTTGCTCTCGGGATGCTGTCGGCGATTCGTCGCACGCTCGACATCGTGTCGGAGCAGCGTGGCGAGCGGTTCGAGATGCAGGATATTCCTGCCGAAGACGAAGCGACGTACGAGATGATTTCGCGCGCCGACACGGTGGGCGTGTTCCAGATTGAGTCGCGCGCACAAATGAGCATGCTGCCGCGGATGAAGCCGCGCGAATTCTACGACCTCGTCATTGAGGTTGCCATCGTGCGGCCGGGCCCGATTCAGGGTGGCGCTGTGCATCCGTACCTGCGCCGCCGCCAGGGGCTGGAACCTGTAACGTATCCCAGCGATGCACTGAAGGTTGCGCTCGGGCGAACGCTGGGCGTGCCCATCTTCCAGGAGCAGGTAATGCAGGTCGCAATCCTGGCTGCCGGCTTTACACCAGGCGAGGCGGACCAGCTGCGCCGCGCGATGGCGGCTTGGAAGCGCAAGGGTGGCCTCGACAAATACTACGACCGCATCGTCAACGGGATGATGCAGCGCGGCTACGAGAAGGACTTCGCCGAATCAATCTGCCAGCAGATTCATGGGTTCGGCGAATACGGTTTCCCGGAAAGTCACGCGGCGTCGTTCGCGTTGCTCGTCTATGCGAGCAGCTGGCTCAAGTGCCACGAACCCGAGGCATTTCTCGCTGCGATGCTGAACAGCATGCCGCTCGGGTTTTACTCCGCGTCGCAGCTCATCCAGGACGCGCAGCGTCACGGTGTGAAGGTGCTGCCGGCCGACGTCACCATCAGCAACTGGGACTCGGTACTTGAGCCTCACAGCTCTGCATCAAGGCCA
This sequence comes from Paraburkholderia sp. BL23I1N1, assembly GCF_003610295.1. Taxonomy (NCBI): domain Bacteria; kingdom Pseudomonadati; phylum Pseudomonadota; class Betaproteobacteria; order Burkholderiales; family Burkholderiaceae; genus Paraburkholderia; species Paraburkholderia sp. BL23I1N1. Next base: position 792,866 of record NZ_RAPV01000001.1, on the reverse strand, counting down.
GCAGTACGCCTTGGCCTGTCGCTACTCAGGGGCATGAAGGATGGCGCGGCGGAGCGCATTGAAGCCGCCAGAGCCGTGAGACAGTTCGGAACGGTCAGCGACCTCGCGAAACGCGCCCAACTCGACCGGAAAGACCTCCAGGTTCTTGCTGCAGCGAACTCGTTGTCGTCGCTCGCCGGCAACCGGCGTGAAGCCCTCTGGGCGTCGGTGGCCGCGGTATCCGACCGCGACATTCTCGCCGATGCGCGAGTGGATGATGACACGCCGGTGCTCGGCACGCCGTCGGAAGGGGAAGACATCGTTGCCGACTACAACTCGATGAGCCTCACGCTAGGCCGGCACCCGTTATCGCTGCTGCGGCCGGTGCTACTCGAACACTGTCTTGTGCCGGCCGCGACGCTCATGACGTACCGCAACGGCAGGCTCGCTCGTGGTTGTGGGCTGGTCACGGTACGTCAGCGCCCCGGGACCGCAAAAGGCGTGATGTTTGTGACCATCGAAGACGAGACGGGCAATGTGAACGTCATCATCTGGCCGTCGCTGCAGGAGAAGTTCCGACAGGAAGCGCTGAGTGCTGCCCTGCTGGCGGTCTACGGAACGTGGCAATGCGAGGGCGAGGTGCGCCACCTGGTCGCGCAACGGCTTGTCGACATGTCGCACCTGCTCGGCGGACTTACCGCAGTCAGTCGAAACTTCTGCTAAAGCAGCTTCCGGCCTTACTGAGCGAAGGGATTGATGGGGGGCACATTCTCGGGGTCACTGACGCGTTCGAGCATCTGGACCTTGGACCAGTTCGCAGCCATTGCCTTCAGGCTCCGCATCACATCGGCTTCCAGCGGGCGTGTAATACCGCAACATCGTCAAAGCCGTATTGTGACGCTTGACAAGCGAAACCGGCGTGAAGCTTTGTTCCGGAGTAGGGGCCGATTCTGCCGCGTTCGTTTTCGAATTCACTGCTTTTCCTGAGACGCCGACGTCTGCTAGCACCTGAAGGGCTTCAGCCTCCGTCAGTCCCAACTCGGACATCAATGTCGTTGACTGAAGGTAACGCCTCTCGTCGAGCGTCTTTTCAAGAAGTTCAGTATCCCACCCTGTTTCGAACGCCATGTCGCTGGTTTTGAAATGAACGTAATCCGACCAGTTCCTAAACCCGTACGTTCTGGATAGCAGGTCGAGAGCGGCAGTATGAGTAATCGAATCTGGACCAATACGCTTTCGCAAGAGTTTGGCTTTCCTCTTGGCCCAGTCAATTGACGGAGCGAAGACTATCTCATCCGATTTGTCCATGGACCCTCCAAGTGAGTTATTCCCTCACAGAGAGTAACATGCTGCAATGATTTCACAACGGCCACATTTATTAAAAATAGAATACGCCGGTTTATTTTACTCTTGGCACGATTACCGCTTAGCTTGCAATATTGGCAATTAAAGATATAGTGTACAGCGCGTGCAGTAGATTCGCTTATGAGGTTGGTACAGGCACCGGCGGGTGCTCATATAACCTCCAGGTTGCGATATTGGCTTTGTACGGTAAAGTAAACAGTCGCACTTAGTTGCGGCGACATTTCAGCGGATTGGCAAAACGGCGCGAACCGGAATGAACCAGGACAGTTCCTTTGGCCCAACAGAGACAAAGTAACGCATAGCTGGCGGGAACATAAGGCTTCCGGTGAAGCGGGACTCAACACAGGCGGTGCACAAGTATTCCCCCTTGGCGCTGTATTTCGCCGGCATGGTGCTCCTCCAGACGACCAGCCCTCGCATATTGACCATTTGCGTAATCGACGCCGCGCTTGTTTGACGAAATCAAATCGTTGCGTGCCGTCCCACTCTTGTGGTCGAGTCCGATTGCAGTCGCTGTTCTAGCGACGCTGCCCGGTTGTCTTGGTATCCATCATGCGCTGTGACTTTTACCGTGGCTGATGGTCCGCGCCTAACGCTTTGAAACGTGAGACTCATGAGCCGCATATCTGTGGCTAATATGCGCAGTTCGAACGCAATCGAATCAGCGTCGGCCACCTCCCCGGCGTATGGTCTCGAAACTCTTGTGCGAGCGCATTGTCTATGGCTTGGCGGCATGTGCCGTCAGCACTGCGACTAAGCGTTCCAAGATTGGATGAAATCCCTTGAAATTTATGCCGGCCTGGCCTTTTTTCACAATATACTCCGCAAAATAATGTTTGCCATATTGTGTCGCGGGGTCGAAGCCATCTTTTCCACTAAAAACTTTAGTGCCAAGTTTCGTCTGCAAAACTGCAGGCTCAAAAAAGTCTTCGATAGTCGTCGATTTTCCACCCAAGCGGGGAATCGCTACAACGTAGAAATTGTCGGAGATGTGATAAAACATCTCACTGCCATCGATGGGATTTTTGCTTTTAGTCGCTTCCTTAACGGAGGAAAATATCGCCTTCGTCCCGTCATCGTTATCAATCAACAGAATTACCGGATTCCGCTTCGATGCACTGAGGAACCCTTTGAATTCGCTGCCATATGTTGCGATAAAACTCCGAAAATCTCCAGTACCGCCCCCCAGATGCAGAATCCTGTCTGCCACCTTCGTGTAGTTGAAGAAATTGAGCAAGAGCTTTTTTCCTGACGCTGTCTTTGAAACGAGCTGCGGATACGAATCTGCGAGTTGTCGGAGCGCGCATTTGATATAGACATTATCCGTCTTGCCTTCGCAGATAACGAAAGGGAACTCTGGATTAAAGAATTGCGTGTACTGCAAATACCGGCGATATGTGCGAGAAGCTCCGTCCATATCCTTCAGCTCTACCCGAGGAATGCGTTGTTCTCGCTTATCCTTCTTTTCCATCGCGAGCTTCTTTTGCGGAAAGACACGCACGCTATCGATGAAACTCAGCATCCCGCGGAGTTGTTCCTTTGTTCCAGCTACCTCTTTGTATTCCCAAGCACCGGTGTCATTTCGGTACAACTTCTTCACCTGAAACTTTTCCGTCTTGACGAACGTATTCACCATTGCCCGAACACTTCTTACATACTCGCTTGGGACGTTCAGCTTCCTGTTAACGATTACGCCGGTCACATCCTGCCGAAACCTGTGAAATTGCATTCTCGTCTTACTATGATTCAACTCGAAACGAGAGTCCCTCACGATTCTCAACAGTGATTTCCCTGGGGCCCATTCGTTAGAGTCGCCGATTCGCGAAGCAATCGACGTCGGAAACTCTTTTCGGTTTGTCGAAAATGTTAGGTCATCCGCATATCGCGAGTAGAAACAATCGTGGCGCGCGGCCAATTCCGCCATCCGCACATCAAGAATATGAGCGACAAGATTCGAAATTGCGGGTGAACAAGGGCTGCCTTGCGGCAAAACTTTGTTGTGACAAGCTATCTGCGCCAATATCCTCGCGATGACCGGGTCAAGCGTGAAGTATCGATTTTTCGCAAAAAAACCTGTGATTCGACCGAAGTGAATCGTACCAAAAAAATTACTCAGGTCGACGTTGAATACGTATCTCTTCCCACGGTGCACTGTGGCGTTTGTCAAGATTGAATGATTTTTCCGAAAACCATGGGAAAATTTATTCCTTTTCCCCCGCTCGGTCTCAATTTCCTCGGCACAGTTGGCCAGCAACTCAGAAACGCGGGCCTGGAGAAGTTTCAACTCCTTGACCGGCGCGCTAATAGTCCGAGTTCCACCGCTTCGTTTAGCAATCGGAAAATCTATGTACTTAGACCCGTCGGCTATTCCGTACACAACATATGCAAGGCCTTTTGGCTCATACCCCAACAACCTTGCAAGTCCGTGAAGCGACTTCTGTGAGCGCAGCTGCGCGATATGAGTAGGCTTTGTCATTCGGCATAAGAGATGAGTGTCTGCGGACACTCTTTGGCAACGTATCATCCGCGAAACGGTCGCTACGAAATGCGAGGGCAGCGCCTCTGCGCATTACTTCCATTTATCGCGAAGCGCGATAATAAATCTGTCCGCAGACGCCGAGAAACATATCATGTTCCAGGCCCAAGCGAAAGTCAGCGTCGAATAAAAATGAGCAAGGCGGACGGGAATCAAAGCTTGTGGACGCCCTGTTCAACGCGCGTCATCTGATTTCGATGCATAACGGCATGACCGTACGATGCGACGGTGAGGAATGGCCGCTTGATTTCGGCCAAGAGCTGAAGGTGATTGACGCTACGTTGAAGATGGCAGGAATCGACACTGCACGGCTCAAGCAGTAGATACTTGTCGAGCCGCTCGAGTTTAGGCAATCATTGACGAGAAGCGGACGGAGGACCGACAAGGGTCGACAGATGCAGACTGACAAATACCGTGGATACACCCTGTGGGGCCATGCCATCCTTCAGCAGGACGACATCTTGCGACCGGAGCGCTTCGCCAGCAGCGGCACAATTATGCGCGACTCGAAGGTCGTGGCGGCGTCTGGGGTGCTCGACGCATTCGATACTGATGAAGAGGCAGAATCAGCAGGCCTTGCGTGGTGTCGCGCGTGGGTCGATAGCCACGGTTAATGCGGGAAAGGCGCTGCGCCGTCGATTGCGTGGGCTATCGTCGGGCGAAACATAGAGCGGGCCTGACGCCGCATTGACATGTCGCATCTGTCACCGGGTTTGCTGAGCGAATGGGTTGATGGGGTACACCTTCTCGGGTTCCTTGACCCGTTCGAGCATCTGGACCTTAGACCAGTTGGCCACCTTTGCCTCCAGGCCCCGCACCACATTGGTTTCCAGCGGCTGTATTCCAGCGTCGCCGTTGAAGTTGGCACTGAACGCTGAGTGAAACCGGTACTGAAAGTATCCTGAGACTTCGGCTATTCGCTCAGGCGTATTTGAGTCCGTGTAGATGACCGACTCGGGCGAGAACGGGTCGTAGTAAATCACGTTCGGGTAGTCAGTGCTGACTGCAACGCGCGGCTCATCGCAGACCATCAGCGACCCTACTAGCTGAATTGAACCTTTCATGCCCTTCGGCGTCTTGAATACCCAGACTCGCTGGGGTAATCGTCCCGCGAGTTCCGAGAGCTTTGGGTTGTTGGAACCAAAGTACCCGACCTCACGGTTCTTGAGGTTGGTTTCGAGCTTTTGCCAGTAGTAGAAGATGTCCATTCAACGACGCTTGATTGTTCGGTTGGTTGATAGAGACATGGTGATTTTACCAACTCGGTGCATAAGGCCCGTCTGGCGCATGCCGCTCGTCAAGAGTAGGAGTATCTTTGGGTGACAGTCTTGATTGCCATGCGCAATCCGACTCATCGAAAACGGCTAGTAGAACTCAATATATGCAACGGAGATGGCGATGACCAAAGGAACAGGTGGCGGCCAAGGTGGCGCGCGCGGCAACTCGGGCGGCGCATCGAAAGGCCCGTCCAGTGGGGCCAAATCGGGCGGGAGTGGCGGCCGGCCGGGAAGTGGCTCTTCCGGCGGCAATTGGCCCAGTACGACTGGAAATCCCTCAGGCGGCGGGCGCGGCAACGCCACACCTCGAGGGAGTCGATGACGAGTCGTTTGCCGCGGTCGCATACCCGCGCTAACGAGGTTGGGAAGCGTTTTTGTGCGGGCCCCGGGCCATCGTGCAATGCTTAGCGCTAGTCTTCTGCGGAATGGGCAACTGACGAACAGCCGTTCGTATCACCGCCTCTAGCGAAGCCTAATCACTCTGGAACTCACCTGCTGCACTATAGGGAGGCAAGAAGAGAAGTTTCGCTTCCCTATAGTGCAGCAAATCTACCGTTCAAATGACGGGAACCCAATATCGAATGTTAGTGGCTGGACTTCCGCCCCGGTACTTCCGGGGGCGCTCCGTCGAGCAGGCCATGAATCGCCTCTATCAACCGGCCAATGGGGGCCGGCTTGAGCAATAGCACATCCCACAGCGGCTCCTCTGGTTCAGGCGGTAGCGCGGCCGACAGCATGACCACCGGAATGTCAGCCGTAGCGGTGTCGCCCTTCAAGCGCCGGCACAGGTCGACGCCGTCCAGGTGCGGCATCATCCAGTCGGTCACAATCAGCCCCGGACTCTCGATGGCGGCGACCGCGAGTGCGGCCTGTCCATCCTCCGCCGTAAGCACGCGGTATCCTTCCCGCTCCACCAGCACTCGAAGCGGGCGCAGAATATTCGGGTCATCATCCACGAGCAGTACTGTCGCCATTCCAGGAGCCGCGTTTAAACCACAAAGGGTAATGGTGTAGTGCAGCAATAGTTGTACCCAGGCTCGTCGGCGGCCTGGCGGGCATTGTTACACCGGGCCTTTGTGATGCAGCGCCTACAATTCATTCTGCATGGTAATTTCTTCCGTGCGGCCACACACCGATTACAACCTGGAGGCTATATGGCCGCACTGTCTGCGTCATCCGCAGCGGACCGCGCGCGGCGCGAGGACGGTCTTGTCACGCCGACGCTCGACACGCGCGCGCATCGTCCGCCCGACTATGCGGCAGAAAGCAGCGCGATGCACTGTCTGGCGCAGGCACTTACTTCGTCCGACGGCGCCATGCTGCAGACGCTCTCTGACATGGCACTCAGTTTGTGTGAAGCGGGTAGCGCGGGCATCGGCCTGCTGGAAACCGACACTGACGGCACCCCTGTGTTCCGCTGGGTCGCGGTTTCGGGCGCATGTGTTGACACGTTGGGCACCACCACCCCGATTGCAGATAGCCCGAGCGGCTTGACGCTCGAACTAGCTGCAGGACAACTGTTTTCGTTTCCCCAGCGCCACTTCGCCTGCCTGAATGATGTTTCCCCCGAGATTATCGAAGAACTGGTCGCGCCGATTCCAGGCCAACCTGAACCGTGGGGCACCCTGTGGGTCATGTCTCACGACGGGGAGCATCTTTTCGACGCGGAGGACCGCCGAATCCTGACCAGCCTCGCGAACTTCACCTGCGCCGCGCTCACGATGACCCGGGCAAAGGCTGATGCGGAAGCACGGGCGGCGGAAGCTGAGGCGGCCACGAATGCACTGGCCCTGGAAGAATCACGCAAGGATGACTTCATTGCGACCCTGAGTCATGAACTACGCAATCCCCTTGCGCCCATCGACAGCGCCCTGACGGTCGCACGAAAACTCGCTACAGACAATTCCGCTGTGCTGGCTGCGTTGGGCATTGCCGACAGGCAGATGCGGATACTGAAACGGCTTGTCGGAGACCTGCTCGACGCGTCCCGGATAAGGCACGGCAAATTGTCCGTGCGCCCATCGTACGGGTTGCTCCAGGATATCGTGGCCGATGCGGTGACCGCGATGAAGGCCGATGCCAGAAACGGTGAGCACCGCCTGCATGTCACCGTTCCGCCGTATCCGGTAACCGTTCACGCCGACGCGGCTCGACTCACCCAGGTCATATCGAATTTGTTGACGAACGCGGTGAAATATACCCCTCCCGGCGGCGACATTTCTTTATCCGTAGACGCGCCGGACCTTAGCACCGGGTCACACGACCCGTCGGTTCGCCATGCGGTCATCACGGTGAAGGACAACGGCGCGGGCATTTCATCGTCACTGCTGCCGCACGTCTTCGACATGTTTACCCAGGCGGCGTCAGCGCGAGGGCATGCAGAAGGTGGACTCGGAATCGGACTGGCGGTTGTGAAGCATCTGGTCGCCGCACACAACGGCACGGTTACCATTGCAAGCGAGGGCGAAGGTCAAGGGACAGAAGTCACCGTACAGCTCCCCGTTGTCTGCGAAAGCATCGATGAACCCGTTGTCACCACGAGCCGCCCGATGGCGCCGATTCGCATCCTCCTCGTCGACGACAACGCGGACACCATGGAGGCACTGGGCACTTTGCTGGAGCTCGATGGACATCAGGTGAAACGGGCTCAGAGCGGACCCGACGCGCTCTCGATTGTGGAATCGTTCATCCCGGATGTTGCCCTGGTTGATATCACCATGCCCGGCATGGATGGCCTCGAGCTTGCGCAACTGCTCCGCCTTCGGGCCCAGTGCTGCCAGACGAAGCTGGTCGCGTTGACGGGCCATACCGATGCCGCCAGCGGACCGCAGACCGACGAACGGGTATTTGACTTCCATCTCACCAAGCCACTGTCGCTTGATGACCTGGCGGATGTCATGCGGCGCTCATAGAACCCGGCCATTTCATTGAACGGCGAGGCTGCGTGAATACTTTGCAAGGACCACACACGTGGAAACCAACAACAATGATGGAATGCTTGAGACTCGGCTGGTGCAGGTGCGTGGCCAGGTGCAGGGCATCGGCTATCGGGAAGCCTGCGTACGCCAGGCCCAGGCAGCAGGCGTCACCGGATGGGTACGGAACCGCATGGACGGCTCGGTGGAGGTAATGCTGCAGGGTTCACCGGAGCAGCTTGCCGACATGTGCGTCTGGCTAAGCGAGGGCATGTCCGCGGCGCTGGTCGAAACGCTCGAGGTGACCGAGATGCAGCCGCCGTTTGCTCGCTTTGACTCCTTTGAGCCATTGCCCACGCTGTAAAGGCGCGGAATCCACGACGGCGAATCAGGTGGAGTTTTCCACCTGCAGGTATGCCGGGCAGCTCACCACGATTCCCGACGCGAGGGGCGGTCAAACATCCCAGCAGCATCGATAAGCCGCGTCGCGGCTCATATAAAGCTGGCCGGCACCCTTTGTTGAACAGTGCAGACAGTGTATGGCTGTCTTAGACTGGATACGCGACATGTGCATCGTCGGACAAGGTGGCAACTCCTTGGCTAGCAAGAGAAACAGATGGGTGGCGACGGCGGCAGCCTGGCGGAGCAAGTTGCTCCACCCGCTATGACGTGCCGTTAGCCTGCGGTCCGGTGCGAGACCATCACTTTCCCTGGAACCTCGACGCGTGCTCGATAAATTTGAGCGCTGCGAGATTCAGTGATAAAGATGTCCCGGTTCTCAGGTCCGCCGAAAGCTAGATTCGTGGAGAGATTGCCGGCCGGCGTATTTACACGGTAGGTCGGCTCGCCTCGTGCGTTGAAGACCCAGACGGCGCCCATACCAGCATGGGCAACCAGCAGACCGCCCGAGGAATCGAGCGCCAGCCCATCAGGGCCAACGCCGCCCGAAAGCTGGATGAACGTACCGACCTTTGCGACACCACCGTTGAGGATTGGCACTCGCCACACCGCGTTCACACGCGTTACCGCGAGCAGCAGCGCGTGTTCATCGAGGTCCATCACCAGACCGTTCGGGCTGGGCACATTCGATAGCAGGCAATCGACCCTTCCATCTCGCCTCACGCGGAAGACACGTCCGGTCGGGTCGTGCAGGCCCGTGAGTCCCTGGTCGGTAAAAATGAGGTCACCGTCGGTCGCGAAAAACAAGTCATTGACGGCCTTGAATCGCTCCACGCCGGCTCGCACCAGGAACGGCTTCACAACCTTCGAGCCGGGCTCATGCATCATGATGCCGTGCTTGTAGTCAGCGATGAACACGAGACCATCTTCGCGAATCTTGAGCCCGTTAGGCCAACCGTCGTATTCGACAGCAACCGAGAATTCGCCATTCTGGTCGATATTCAGGATTCGGCCGTTGACTACATCGACGCACCAGAGAATCCCATTGCGGTCAAAAGACGGTCCTTCAAGGAAGCTCGAGGCATGCAGTCCAGCCGGTTGGCCCGCGTTCCATTCGCTTGTCTCGGTGCCGGTGCGCAGTTCGTCCGGTAAGCGTGCGAACGGCTTGGCTTCAAGCGTTTCGGGTAGTGCATACATCGCTGGTTGCCTCCGTTACGGTGATGGGACCACGCGTGAGCATCAGGGTTGCCGCAGCAGCTGCCAGCACCAGAAAACCCGTGATGACGAAGCCGGCGTGATAGCTATGTGTCGTCGACACGACGTAACCGGTAGCGATAGGAGCCATGAGGCCGAACAGGTTGCCACCGGTGCTAATCATGGCAATCGCGGTGCCCGAGTCCTTCTTCGACGGCAGCAAGTCGTTGACCAGCGAAAGATTCGATGCGACCGCCGCCGTGCAGCCGGTGAGTGAGAGGGTCAGCAACGTCATAACCAACCAAAGTTCGTTCACCGTCGGAATCAGCAGGATGAGCGCGGACAACACCAGGCAGGCAGCGACCACTACGCGACGATTGCCATCGGAAATCTTTTTGTTGCGCAGATAGCGGTCACTGCAGATACCAATCAGCACGCCAAGCACTGCCGCACCGGCATAGGGGAACGCGGTAAAAAAGCCGCTTCGCGTAATACTCATGCCCTTCTCCGCCTGGAGGTAGCTCGGCATCCAGGTCAGGAAGAGGTACGTCGCGTACACGGCGCAACCGTGAGCGAACGCGATAGCCCAGATGGTCTTTGAGCGAACCAGCGCTTCAAAGCCGAGGCGCTCAGGTTCCGGCGCTTTGGACGTGCCGAAAGCGTCACGGGATTCGAGGATGTATTTGCGTTCCTCAGCACTTAGCCACTTTGCGTCTTCAGGCTGACGGAACCAGATGAGCCATGCTGCCAGCCAGACTAAACCCATCGAAGCGGCGACGAGAAATGCAGCGCGCCAACCATAGGTCGTGACGACCCAACCGAGCCCAATTGCGCCAATTGCGGGGCCGAGAAGACTGCCGGCGTGAAAGACAGACGTCGCGATACCGCGCTCGGACGCCGGAGCCCACTCACGCAACACTCGCCCGCCTGCCGGATAAGACGTCGATTCGCCGAGTCCCATCAGCAAGCGAGTCGCCAGAAGAGAGACGAATCCGCCCGTTGCTGCCGTGAGCGCCGTTGCGAGCGACCAGAAGCCGATGCCCCAGGCGTTCAAACGCTTCGTGCCGTACATGTCGACCAACAGTCCCATCGGAATGAGGGCAATGAAGTAAAGCCACAAGAACGATGAGAACAGGTAGCCGAGCATCACCGGCGACAACGAGAATTCCTTGCTTATCTGGGACGATGCGATGGACAACGCCACACGGTCGACATAGTTCACGACCGTCAGCAAAAATAAGAACAGGTATATCCAGTATCGGCGCTTCATTGCATCGTCTCCAAATATGTAGTTTTCGAACCTCGAAGCTGATTACTCGAGCGTTTCGTCTTTGCCCATCACGCCCGCGGCGCGCAGCGCGTCATCGAGCCACGGCGAAACGAGGATGCCGTCACGGATTTCGGCGAGGCGTTGAGCCTCTGCTTCGAGCTTCTTCTCAGCTGCTTTCAGAACTCTGTCCACGTCCGCACGCGGGATAACGACGACGCCGTCGCAGTCACCGATAACCAAATCGCCCGGTGCGACCGCGACGCCGCCCAACGAGATGGGAACGCCGATGCGACCGTCGAGGCCCTTGGTCGGACCAGCGGGGTTACGGCCATTCGCAAAAATCGGCATGCTGCTATCACGAAGCGTCGCCACATCGCGCGCAGCGCCGTCGACAACCAGACCGCCCAGCCTGGCGGCGATGGCCTGGGTCACCATCAATTCGCCGAGGAGCGCGCTCGACTGAAAGCCCTTTCCGTCGACAACTATGACGTCACCCGGCTTTGCAAGTGCCAACGCCACGTGGAACATCAGGTTGTCGCCAGGGCGCACTTCGACTGGGAACGCCGGACCTGCAACGACCATGCTCGGAACGAGCGGCTGGATGTCGCCGTGCAGAGCGCCGCGACGGCCAGCGACGTCGCACAGAACTGCGGATTGATATTCACGGGCACGTTCGATTTGTTCCGGCGTGACGCGTTCGAAGTTTGCGGTTTCATTGAAACGGTTCGTCTTCATGGGATGACCTTAAACAGTTGCGTTGATGGCGTTCGGCTTCGGGAGAACCTGGTGCGGCGGAGTGCGGCCAGCCAGAGCTTCGATGACCGCGTGCGCGGCCGCGTGGCCCATCCGGACCAGCGATTCCTTGCTGCTGGCTGCAATATGAGGAGAGGCTACGAAGTTCTCGAGCGTCAGCAGCGGATGCGACGCCGGGACCGGTTCGGTTTCGAACACGTCGCTCGCCGCGCCTGCAATCTGTCCATCGACCAGCGCCTGATAAAGAGCGCATTCGTCGACGATGCCGCCGCGCGCCACGTTGATGAAGAGCGCTGAGTTGCGCATGAGCTCGAATTCGGCCTTGCCGATGAGGTTCTTCGTGGCAGCCAGGAGTGGCAAGTGCAGGCTGACAACGTCGCAGAGCGGAAGCAGTTCCTGGATGGAATTCAAACGAACGGCGCCAAGCTCTTCAAATGCAGCGTCGGGAGCGTATGGGTCGTACACCATTAACCCGGTACCAAACGCGGCCTTGAACAGACGCGCCGTTCTTCGGCCGATGTCACCGAAGCCGAGAAGACCGACGGTCTTTCCGGTCAGTTCGACGCCGCCCTGGAGTTGCGTTTGCCGCGGTTGACGCAGTTCCCGGTCCGCCACACTGACCTTCCTGGCGAGCGCCAGCGCGATAGCGAGTGCGTACTCGGCGACAGCGTTTGCATTGGCTCCCGGCGTGTTCGTCACCAGGACGCCAGCTTCGCTCGCTGCCTCGATATCGACGTTATCCACGCCAGTGCCGTGCTTCGCGATAATCTTGAGATTTTTGGCCTTCGGAAAATCAGACGCTCTAACTTCAAACGTTCTGACGACGATGGCATCTGCGTTGGCGTGCCAGTCGGCGTTTCGCGATTGGGGGTAATTGACGACCGTGTGAGCCTTCGAGAGCAGTTCAACTGCGCTCGGGTCAATCGGGTCCATGACGAAGACTTTCATGTGCTTGCCCCGCTGTTGGAGAGGTAGTGGGGCCAAGCATAAGAGCGCCGCGGGGTCGATACGTAGCGACATTTTTCGACACAGGACCATTCAATTCTCGACTGTCGGGTACAACCCTTAATGGCAAACGTTGAATCAGACAGGTAGCAATGAGGTTGGAGATGTAGCACGCCTTTCTCGGCGGGCTTTCAGGCCGCTTGCCGGCCGACTAGGGGTTAATACGCAAGTCAGAAAAGGAATGCTGGAACATCGACAAAAGTCGTTATGCCTTGACCTTTCAGGCGGCTTAGGATGGGCCACGGTCAGAGAACCGGAACAGCAACCGGCGCCGCCGGGCTAGAAGGAGACGTGCATGAAAGGCAGCCGCAACGCCCGAACGGGCTATCGCTGGATTGTTCTCGCGATGATATTTTTGACTTACTCCATCGCAGGAGCAGACCGCGCCAATCTTGGTGTGGTCATCCCAACGATTCGAAACGAATACCACCTTAGCAATACCGACATTGGGGCCATGGCGAGCCTGTTCTACTTCGGCTACGCCATCGTGCAGATTCCGACCGGATACCTCTTCGGCAAACTCGGCGTGCGAGGACTCATGGTCGGCTCCATGGTCTTGACTTCCCTCGCGACCCTGTTCATGGGCTTGACAGGAAGCGTCTTCCAGCTCAAGGCAGCTCGCGCAATCCTCGGACTCGCCGAAGGTCCAATCAACATCGGTATTGTGTCAACCATCAATCGGTGGTTTCCGCCTCAAGAGAAGGGGCTTGCAGCAGGTGTATTCATCTCGGCCATCAAATTCTCTCCTGCATTCGTTCCGCCGCTGTGCGCTCTGCTGCTTCTAAAGTTCGGCTGGCGAGATGTGTTCTTCTTCTTTGCCGTACCCGGACTTATCGGTTCGCTGCTCTGGTTCTGGCTGGTCCGCGACGAGCCCAAAGAATCACGCTTCGTTTCGCAGAGCGAAGTCGACTACATCAAGGCGGTGTCGTCGGTAGAGCAAGTGAAGAGCCGGATGAAAGATGGCACGACCGTTGAGCACTCGTGGGTAGACCGCCTTATTCGGACTCGCCGGGTGGAACTGCTGTCTACAGGTCGCTCCATCTTTACGTCATGGAACGTCTGGGGATGCGCGCTCGGCTATTTCTTCCTGGTGGGCATTACCTACGCCATCATGACCTGGGTTCCCACATACCTGGTAAGCGTGAAGCACTTCTCGGTGATGAAGATGGGAGCAGTCGCTTCCGCACCTTGGGTCGGCGCCATTGTCGGCAACTTGCTCGGGGGATGGCTTTCAGACACGGTATTTGCGCGGCGTCGTAAGCCCGTCATGATGATTACCTCAGTGGCAACGGTCGGCATGATGTACGCACTACTGTTTGCCCCCCAATGACCCGATGCTGCTCGCACTCCTGTTCTTCACCGCAGGCGTGCTGCTGAATCTCGGATACTCGACGTTCCTAGTGTATCCGATGGGCATTGCGACCCGCGATAAGGTACCGCTCGCCGCTTCTATCGTGAACACCGGTGGCTCTCTCGGTGGTGCATTCGCGCCACTCATCGTCGGTCTCATTCTCGACAACTCCGGCTGGCCGTGGGTGTTCGCTTTCCTGGCTGCATGCTCGGCCGCAACGTTCCTGCTTCTGCTCAGCATCATCGAACCGCGAAGCGCAGCATCTGGCGACGAGCAACCAGCAGTTGCAAACCCCGGTCGCGGAACCGACAGGCAACTCGTCGAGAGAAGCGCTTAGTTAAACTTTGCGATGTACTTCTGCTCACCTGCAGCGACCGCCGCCATGCGCTCCTATAATGGGACGCCGCGATTTCGCGGTGTCCCAGCAGGTTATCCAACGCGATATGACTCTCAAACAGCTTGAGGCCTTTTATTGGGCGGCGAGCCTTGGCAGCTTCTCGATAGCCGCAACCCGGTTGCACGTAACGCAGTCTACGCTCTCGAAACGCATTGCCGAACTGGAAGCCGCTCTGAACGTACCGCTCTTTGACCGCTCGGCCCAGCGGTCGGTCTTAACAGAGCATGGGACTCGGATTCTCGGTCATGCTCACAAGATTCTTCAGTTCGAGGGGGAGATTCACGAACTCCTGGGTACTCCACCGCGTCTATCAGGCCTCTGCCGCTTCGGCGTCAGTGAACTCACGGCTCTCACCTGGTTCCCGAAGTTCGTGGCACGAATTACAACCGAACACCCCGACTTAGCGTTGGAGCCGTATGTAGACCTGGCAGCGGGACTGGAGCGCCGCCTCGTTCGCGGTGAGATTGATTTCGCCATCCTTCCGCAAAGCAGCGAAGAGAACCCAACGCTTACGTCGGTTCCGCTAGCGACACTCGAATTTGCGTGGATGTCCTCGCCCAGGCGAATTCCAACTGGCGCCGTCCTGAAATCCGAGGACATTGCGCATCACCCAATCCTGACCATGACAGCGGAGTCTCGCCTCACTGCGACTTACGAGTCTTGGGCCGCCTCGAACAAGATTCACGGTCGACGTATCCTGGCCTGCAACAGCCTCAGCGCTATCGTCGGTCTGACGGTGGCTGACGTCGGTATTAGCTTCCTGCCACGGCTGTTCATGCGCAACCTGGTCGAAGCAGGTCAACTGAACGCCTTCAAGACTGTTCCGGAACTCCCAAGCATCGAGTATTGCTTCAAGTGGCGCACGGACGACACGAGGGCCTTCATTTCTGCGCTCGCCCAATTTGCCAAGGAGGAAGCGGACTACACGCTTTCGCTCGGCTCCCAGACGGCATACAGTTCGACCACAACAGGACAATGACATCGCAAGCCGGCGCTACATCTCGCTTCAGCAAGATTCTCAGCCTTGACAACCTCGAGGCGGCAGCCAACGGCATCTCCCAGGCCCAATCTTTGGCTATGTGGAAGGTTGCATCTCATCGACGTGCGGTTCCGCATTCGGTGAAAGTACATGCGCGACCGACCCTCACCAAACCGCCAAGTCGAGTAGCTCGAGTATCGCCACGGCCCCCCTTCAATCCCAACTCCGTGCAACGGGTTGGTGCTCGCCTCACGAGGATTAATCCGGACGAGCCGATTCCGCGCGCATTTTTCGCTGAACCGTCGTACCTTAGGCAGGGCTATTCCGGCACCGAGTTCAACGACGACCAGCTTCGATACCGACGAATTCCAAGCGTCCAGGCGCTCCCGTTGCTTTTCATAAGGTGCATCCACCCACGACCAGTCTTCGAACATGAGGATATTCGGACGCGCGAGCGAGCCGCAGCGCAGGCACCGGGGCATTGGGCTTTCCAGAAGGGAGGTCTCATCATTTACGAGCGGATTAAATCCCGTGGCCGACCACGTATCGTTTATTCGGCCATCCATACATTTAAGTGGGTGAATCGACCCGTGGCATTCGTGGACCCCGCTTTCGCAGAACCCGGCCTTCTGGAACTGTCCGTCAACGTTGCTCGTGAACACGAACGCGCCACGGCTCATGCGGTCTGTCCACCTGCGCAGAATCGCGAAGCCTTCGTGCGGGACAGTCTCACAGTAAAACTTCAGCCGGTGTCCATAGAAGCCCCAAGCGAGCTCCTGATGTCCCGCGAAAGCTGCGGGGTTTGCCATGTCTTCGAACGATAAGCCTCGGTGCTGAAGCGCGGGATAGGCGCGCCAGAAGCCGTCTCGGCCGCGAAAGTCAGGAAGGCCCGAATCGACCCCCATGCCCGCGCCGGCGGTGAAGAGCAACCGTCTGCTTCTCGCAGCTCGCCTGCACACTTCAATATTTTTTTGCAGGCAAAACTCCCACGCATGCGGCCAGATTTCTCCGCGCGGCGTGGCCGATGCGAAATCATCACCCCTGTGGCGCGGTATACATAGTGCTGCCCGTTCCGCGGTGCAGCCGCGCGACTGGTCGGAAATCAACGGCAGCGGTCACGGGACAGCCGGTACTGTGGGATAGCCTTGAGACACCGGTCAGGGTGGCGAAGTTAGCGCCCTGAGGCGAACGGCTGACGGGCGACGCTGGCTCCGAGGGGCATCTAACGATGCTTTGGAACGTGTCTGAAGGCCTCGCTCAGGATAAGGCGGGGCTCAACTTCACCAAGGGGCATTCACAAAAACAAGAATGTACGCTAGAGAGAATGCTCAAACGTAGGAAGGTGAAACAAAGGGCCTACGGGCTGAAGCGCTTCCGCCGCGAGACGATGCTCGCAGTTCGGCCGGCGCGGGTCGTGCCCGGATGGCGTAGAGCGACGCGAGGTCCACGACGCTTGTAGAAGGCAGCGGTAACCCATCTCGTTAAACAACGGCATGACCGTTCGGTGCGACGGCGAGAGATGGGCGCTCAACTTCGGCCAGGAACTGAGGTTGATTGACACTGCATTGAAGATGGCTGAAATCGACACTCAGAGGTCGAAGCAGTGAACATTAGTCGAGCCGCCCAAACTGTCGATGACCGGAAAAGACCGGGCGCCCGTGTTGCCGCGGGCAACGCTAGTCAACATGTCTCTCCAATGTCGAGTTGGCGCCCGGCGTCGATGCGTCAGTTAGGATTTGCGGGGCACTGCATCTGCTCTCCGTCCCAAAGTCGAGGCAATGTAGCGCTTGTTGAACAGTTCAGCTTGTCGATGAGACATTTTCACGCATCGCTTCGCTCTCGCCATTTCCTAACAGCGTCTCGCATTGTCCCTAGGCAATCCTGTCGAAGATAAATCCGGAATTGACTCGGCCATTGCTGGATAACCGCTATAGGTTGTTCGTATAACAAGCGTGAATTGCCCTGTTGTAACTTGGCTCTTCGTCGGCATGACCTGCGGAAATGTCGAATATATAACTGACCCCGTTTGGGCGATGGCCTTCGCTTTTCGAGCACTCCACTACTGAGTCGGCCGACGAGGTTCGGACCGTGCGCTCTGTTCCCGTTGGGACCGCGGCGTGCATACTTGCAGCACAAAAATAACGACGAAAAATGGATTTTCAAAATCCACGTTGATGGCTCACAGGAGACAAACATGAAGACAATGCGTAGAACGCGTTTGCGCTCGAACAAACTCAGTTATCTGGTTCCGACCATTGCGTCAGCCGCCATTCTGGTTGCATGTACTGGCAATCTCGCCACCAAATCTGCGTCACAACGTATCGGGTTTGTAGCCGGAGCGGGCGGATTCCAGAAGATGGCTGTAACGAACCAGGCGTTTTTCGACGCGCTAGCCGAGAACGGCTACTCCAACGGCAAGACGCTTGACGTTGTCTTTCGTACAGCAGACGGGGATATGACACGGATGCCCTCGCTTGTGAAAGAGGTCCTCAACGACCGAGTTGATATTCTCGTCGTCTCTTCGTCGCCGGGATGCGCAGCAGCCAAGGCGGCAACGACGACGGTGCCGGTGCTCTGCATTTCAGTTCAGGACGACCCAGTCAAGGCAGGCCTGACCGCGAGTTTAACTAATCCAACCGGCAATATTGTTGGAGTCCATAGCTATCTGGCTGACGGAATCTCGCAGCAACTTGACTGGCTGAGTCGATTCGTCCCGCACCTTACGACGCTGGCAGTTCTGTACAACCCGCAGAATGCCACGCACGTAAGGTTGCTTTCGGAGTGGACCGAACTCGCGGGCAAGAGGTCAATACGGATTGTTCAGGCGCCTGTAGTCAAAGCGCAAGATATTGATGCTGCCGTCAAGAACGCCATTCACCAAAACGCGCAGATAGGAATTGGTCTGCTGGGCGCAGATACTTACGCGCTCCGAAAGGATATTGCAGACAGCGCGAGTTCCAACCACTTTCCTATCGCGATGGATACCCCCGGCGGATACACGCAGATGGGAGGCGTTGCAACGATTGGTGTCGACATCGTACCGCTCTACCGAAAGGGTGCGCTGGACCTGATGGTGCCGATGCTTCAAGGAAAGCGGCCATCAGACCTAGCATGGATAGGACCGGACAAGGTATCCGCAAAGATAAATCGAACAGTAGCACAGTCATTTGGACTGACCGTGCCAGCGAACACTGTCGCCGAATGACGGCGGAGCCACCACACCGGTCCACTTCCGAGCCGCATTCCCGCTACTGGCTGCATCGGTCGTCCCTCCGACATGCTTACCCTTCGACCTCAAGGACGACATGAGGCGCCGGTGTGCCGCCCGACCTTCAGGTGCATCGCTTCCGCAGATGTTTGAGCGCGGTAAGTCTGTTCATCGAGGCGAAACCGTCCTCGTGCCAATCGTTGGCTATGCGCATCTCACGCACGGCCGCCGCAAGCAATGTGAATAACAGCTATAGGTCGATTGCATAACTAGAGACCAAACCTCTGCGGTAACTTAGTCTCACGCAGACCGTCGCAGCAAAGGCGCAAACGAAACCCCCGCAGCAGAACGACGCTGCAAGTATCCGTTGAACGGGACCAAACCGATTACGTCCTGGCGACGGTATTAACCCGAGATGCGCCGGCGCAGTAAAGGCGCATGCAAGCCGGACGCCTGCTAGTTCAAAGTTCTGAGGTGCCGTCGGACAGTCCGGGCCTCGAAAGACGATTTACGACAACGTAAACGCTAATTTAAAAGGAGACAGGTATGACGACGATGCGTGCTGCACGATTGCATAAAGTTGGTGAGCAATTCGAGGTTGATGAGATACCCGTTCCCGAACCGCGCCCCACTGACGTACTCGTTAGGGTGAAGGCCTGCGGCGTTGTCCCGAATCTCCACAACGTGGTAGCTCATTATCCCGAGTGGTTTCCGTTTCTTCCCCTGCCCAAGCTGCCAGCAATCTATGGCCTCGACGCGGCCGGCGTAGTTGAGAAGGTGGGAAGCCACGTTCATGGCGTGAAGCCTGGCGACCGTGTGTATGTGAATCCCGGCCTCTCGTGCGGGAGTTGTCCCGCTTGCCGCCGCCGTGACAACATCAACTGCCCGGCGTATACATTTCAAGGATATTTCGGCTTCGGTCCGGGCTCGCAACAGATTTACGAAGATTATCCGTATGGCGGTTTCGGCGAGTTCATGACGGCGCCGGCCACTAACCTAGTAAAGCTGCCGGAATCAGTATCCTTCCAGCAAGGCGCACGGTTCGGCTACATCGGCACCGCATACGCAGGTCTGCGGAAAGCGAACCTGGAGGCTTCGCAAACGCTGATTATTGACGGCGCGACTGGCACGTTGGGGCTGGGCGGGACCTTGTGTGCGCTGGCCATGGGTGCTCGAAAAATCTTCGCTACAGGCAGAAATAAGGAACTGCTCGCGCAGCTTAAAGAGTTGGACCCGGTCCGTATAAGGCCGGTCGTACTCGGCGACCGAAGTGTCCACGACATCGTCATGGAAGAAACAGAAGGTTATGGCGTAGATGTTGTGCTGCAAGCGCTTGGACCTCAGGCGCCGGTCGCGGCCGTCCTTGATTCGTTTTCGGCGTTGCGTCGTGGCGGGAAGGCTGTGTCTGTCGGCGGCGTATCCGACCCGATTCCGCTTGAACCCTTCCCGCTGATGTGTCAGCAAAAATCGCTCATCGGCTCACTGTGGTTCACACCGGCCGAAGGTGAAAACATGGCTGCCATGGCAGACTCTGGCGCATTAGACCTCTCGGTCTTCGAGCACGAGGTGTTCTCGCTTGAACAGATTAACGAAGCGCTTGAAGCAGTGAATCACCGCCATGGCGGCTTCACGAACGTGGTTATCGACCCGACCATCGCCTGAACGGGAGCATGCCATGATTCGACGCATCGTTACCGTCAACGACAAAGACGGGGCCTCGACATTCTCTAGCGACGGACTTTCACCTTGGTGTGCATCGTTCAAGTCCATCCCCGGGTTTGAAGTCAGCATGCTATGGGCCACGGACGCCAGCGACTCCCCTGCGGAAGCCGACTTCCCTGACAGCGGTGAAGGTCCTCGCTCATGGGTACCGGGCCCGGGGGGCAGCCTGGTGGTCGTTGTGACCTTTCCCCCTGTTAGCGTCATGATGAGCGACCAGTTTGATGGCATGGCCGCGCATCGGGAGCAGATGGAAAAGCTGCCTGGCTTGGCCGAGCGGTTCGAGGCGGAAAATCCGGGTATGCATTGCACACCGACTTTGGACTATGGCGTGCTGTTGTCCGGCAAGATTTGCCTTGAACTCGACAACGGTCAAACGAGGGACCTGCAGGCGCATGACGTCGTTGTGCAACGAGGCACAAGACACGCCTGGCGAAATCCAGGTCCTCACCCCGCGACCGTCCTTTTCGTAATGCTCGGGTCCGCATCGAGCCGCTAGCGCCGTAAAGCTAGAGATAGTCTTCTACCGTCCGTCGGCGGTAAGAGCGCGCTCGCCTCAACTCCCCCTCGGCAACTTAGGCCAGAAACACTCGATATTGAATTCGGACCTTGACGTGGTGCCTCGGCACCGCGGTCAAGTAACACCAACGCCTTCAGTATTAGATAGTAATCCTATGAAAAATAAACTTGTTGTGCTCGTCCTGTCAGTTTTCCCGCTGGTGTCGCAGGCGCAAAGCTCGGTCACGCTTTTCGGGATTCTCGATAACGGAGTAAGTTACGTTAGCAACTCAGGCGGCCACTCGGTTGTTCAGATGGCATCGGGTATCCAGGCGCCGAACCTGCTAGGGCTTCGCGGTATTGAAGACCTCGGCGGGGGACTGCAGGCCATCTTCGTTATGGATTCCCAGCCGAACCTTAACAATGGGACCCAGCAGGGCGGAGCATTCACTGGCCGTGAGTCTTACGTAGGCATTGCTTCCACTTACGGAACAATCACGTTGGGCAGACAGTTCGACTACATGTTCGATAACCTGTCCATCGAACGATGGGGGCATGAGATTCCATACGTGAGCCTGTATCAGCTACCGGGTGGACCGTTTGCGAAGCTGGGTACACCACTCGGCACTTTCGACTACACGAGAATTGCCGGTGGTGAGGCAACCCCCAATGCGGTCAAGTTCACATCGAGGTATTACGGCGGCCTTGACTTCGGCGCAATGTACGGTTTTAGTAACCTCGCTGGCCACACCGGAAGCAACAATCTCATGAGCTTTGGGGCCAACTATCTTCATGGCCCTCTTCGACTGAACGCGGCCTACACCTACTCGAAGGAAGATGGGATTGACAGTGGGGGTTCCGGCATCCGCAACTTCGGAGCTGGCGGGCGCTATGACTTCGGAAAATTTGCGGTTGACGTCCTTTACACGAATACCCATAACACGTTTACAAATGGGCACGTTGATACGTACGAAATCGGTGGCCTGTACACGTTCGCGCCGGACCTGTTTCTTTACGCACAGTACATTTACGCCAAGGGTAACCCTGAGCTAACAAATAACCACGCCAACCAGGGCGGCGTGACGGTGGACTATCTGCTTTCCAAGCGAACCGACGTGTACGTCAACGCCATCTATCAGCGCGCAAGCGGTGGCGCTGATGCATTCGCTTCTATAAACGGGACGTTTGCCACGTCTTCAAGCGCGAATCAGACTGTCCTGCGCGTCGGAGTGCGAACTTTGTTCTGAGATTCCGGCAGGACGACTAGGGAGCCGACTTGAGCCCGCGTGGCGCCTCCAAGAGGTAAGCCACGCGGGTCTGACCGCGTCGCTGACCTTGGACCCGTTGAATCGGCCCGCCCTCGAATCATGACTCTTCGACCATTTCGATGGTGGTGGCTGGAGAGGATTTGCTCGCTCGCTCTGCACCAAGCCATACGCCGCGGCTCAGAATCTCGTCCACAAGTTGGAAAATTAGCTGTTGACCTTCGCGAACTGCCTGCGAGTGAGAACGGGCAGAGTTCTCGCACAACGCCCAAGTCATGTACATGCCGCGAATTGGGCTCCACGAGACGGCTTTCTCCAAACGTTCATTTCCGCTTATCGCGCAGCACGGAGTGACCGTGTCAGCGATGCCTTGGCGCGCCAGGTCTATGGTCAGCATCATCGCGTCGATTTCGAATTTGGTCTTGAACGCTAACCCTCGCCGCGAAAGCGTGTTCTCAATCTGCGTCCGGATGACGTTCGGCTTGCCAGGTAAGGCAAGTTGAAGATTATCGAGGCGCGATAGCGGCACGGGCCGGTCAGGCCTCAGTTCCGCGTCCTTCGCTGATACAAGGACGAGAGGCTCGCGGATGAGGGGGGTATGAATGTAACCCGCTGGCGGCGACCCCTCGAAGGGCACGATGGCCAAGTCCAGCATGCCGGCATGCATTACCTCTCGCAGCTCGTGACTGGCACCTTCATGCACTCGCAGAGACACGCCCGGATATTGTTCAACAAGTCGACCGATGTATTGGGATGTGAACAGGTGCTGCCATGAAGGCGGCAGGCCGACGGACAACTGCCCAGCCGCCCGGTCGCCTACCTGCTCAACCAGTGTGGTCAGCTGCCGGAGAATGGGACGGGCTCGCTCCAGCAGAAGAGTGCCCGCGTCCGTCAGCAGCACGCCACCTTGGGTTCGCGTGAACAGCTTCGCGCGAATCTGATGTTCCAGAAGCGCGATATGGCGTGAGAGCGCCGGCTGGGACAAGCGCAAGTCGGTGGCCGCCTTGTTGATGCTGCCGAGTTCGGCGACACGAAGGAAATACTCAATAAGTCGCGAGTCCATGAGGTTGTCTCCTGCTACACCTCAGGCGACTAACCTGGGCGCTTGTTATCCATAAAACGATTATGGCGTAAAAGTGCGGGTGACCCACGTAGGGTTTGCCATACGCGGGATTTTTAGTCGCGTCGTCACGTCTCCCCCTGCAGGGTAACCCCGTATAAATGACTGTTTTGCCGAGGATTTTCGGAGTGCAATTCCACAAACGACGTCTCAGTATTGGCTTTTATAAGGGTTGCTACCGATAAACCAAAATCGGATGCCGCCTATAGAAAAGCCGCATTATTCGAATAACGAGCGCGTCGCTACTATCACTTCAACGCATCTCTATGCAATCGCTGCGGCAAGCGAGCAAGGTGCCGGTCGACGACATCCATGTCGACGCACAGGAGTGTCCATACGCCTCGGCGAATGGAAAAAGACCAAAGGTCTGCTCGAGCAAGTGACAACGACGAGCACGGCCATAGATAGGAGACAGACCGTGCCGCTGGCCGTGTTAAGCGCATCGCATACCCCCTTGATGAAAGATGGGATTACGACAGACGAAGTCCGTCGCGCAGTGAAGGCCGGCTTCCGACAGCTCGCCGAGCGCGCCGAGCGCTTCAATCCGGACCTTGTTATTCAATTTGCGCCGGACCACTTCAACGGTTTCTTCTACGACGTCATGCCGAGCTTCTGTGTCGGCGCAAATGCGACTTCGATTGGCGACTGGGACACAGGGGTCGGAAGCCTGCCTGTCGCTTCGGCAGAAGCACTAAAGCTTAGCGAGGCTTTACTCAACGATGGCATCGACGTAGCGGTGTCATACCAGATGGCCGTGGACCACGGGTTCGTACAAATCTGGGAAGAGATGTTTGGCTCGTTTGCCACGTACCCGTGCATCCCGGTCTTCATCAATTGCGCTGCACCACCGCTGCCGACCTTCAAACGAGCAAGACTTCTCGGCGAGGCCGTCGGTCGGTTTGCCGCCGCTACAGGTAAGCGCGTTCTCTTCTCTGCCTCCGGTGGCCTGTCACACGACCCGCCGACGCCCAGCATAGTTACCGCACCTGACGATGTTAAGGCTCGCCTCATCGACGGACGTCATCCGACCGCCGAAATGCGGCAGGCCAGAGAAGAACGCGTGCTTGCTGCGGGAGTTCGTGCGCTCGAGGGGCACCCTAGCATCCTGCAGGTCGACGCGGACTGGGACAAGCGCTTCATCGAGCAGTTGCAAAGCGGGAACTTGAGAGATTTTGATGCTTTGACTACCGCTGAAGTCCGCGAAAAAGCCGGTCGTGGTGGTCCCGAAGTACTTGCCTGGGTCGCGGCCTTCGCGGCTTTGGCCGTGGAAGGCGACTACAAGGCGGACCTTCTCTATTACGAGGCTATCCAGGGTTGGATAGCCGGAATGGCAATGATGTTTGCTGAATCGAAAACGCCGCGAGCATGACGCGCTAAAGATAATTTAGGAGATGAGCCATGGGAATCAGAACCGGTAAGCAGTTCATCGAGGGCCTCAAGAATCGTCCGCGTGACGTGTGGGTGCGCGGCGAACGGGTCGAAGATGTAACTACCCATCCTGCGTTCAAGGGCGCAGTCGAACAACTCGCCGCGTTGTACGACACGCAGCATGACCCCGAACTGCAGGACAAGGTCACCTACGTCGTCCCGGAAACTGGTGAGCGCGCGGGCCTCGCATTCATGCCCGCGAAGTCTGCGGCCGACCTGCGTAAGCGTCGTGAAGCCTATCGCATCTGGGCCGAGACCAACTTTGGACTGATGGGTCGTTCGCCAGACTTCATGAATGTCACGCTCCTGGCTTTTTGGGAAGCGCGTCACGACTTCGCCAAGGGTGGCCAGCAGTTTGCCGACAATATCGTCAAGTATTACGAGTACATCCGCGACAACGACCTGTTCCTGAGCCATGCACTCATTACGCCGCAGAATGACCGCTCGAAGCAGTCGTCTGAGCAGGCCAGCATGCACCTCCGTGTCGTGAAAGAAACCGATGATGGCATCTACGTCAGCGGCGCACGGATGATTGCGACGCTCGGTCCGGTGTCGGACGAGATGATTATGTACAACCTGCCGCAGTTCAAGGCGGGCGACGAAGACCACGCACTCATCTTCGCGGTGCCGACTGACGTCAAGGGTATGCGGCAGATTTCCCGCGACCCGTATTTCGTTGATGCGCACGAAAATTACGACCACCCGCTGTCGACGCGCTTCGAAGAGAACGACTCGCTGCTCATTTTCGACAACGTGTTCGTCCCTTGGGACCGTGTGTTTTGCTACAAGCAGGTCGAGCTCTCGAATCAACTCTATTCGCACACCGGTCTGCGCAATCACACGGCTCACCAAACCAACACGCGTGCGCTCATCAAGATGCAGTTCTCCGTCGGCCTGGCTGTTGCCGTCGCGAAGTCCATCAAGGCCGACCAGTTTCTTCATGTGCAGCAGATGCTCGGCGAATTGCTCGGCTATATCGAGCACATCAAGAGCGCACTCGTGCGCTCCGAGTACGAGTCTGAGCCGACGGAAGTGGGTACCGTGCGTCCTTCGCTCGCCCCGCTCCAGGCTATTCGCACGATGCTCCCGTACGCGTATCCGCGTGTCATTGAAGTGCTGCAAACCATCGGTGCCGGCGGCTTCATGCTGATGCCAAGCGGCGCTGACTTCCGCGCGCCCGAACTCTCTGACGACCTTGCACTTTACTACCAGGGCGCGGGTGGCATGCCATCCGTCGAGCGCGTGAAGCTCTTCAAGCTTGCTTGGGACCTCGCCGGTGAAGCTTTCGGCCAGCGCCTCGTGCAGTACGAGCGTTATTACGCCGGCGACCCGGTTCGCAACCTGGCGATGAACTATCTCAGCAACCGCAATCCCGACATGCAACGCCTTGTCGACAAGGCGTTGACCTTGGCAGGGGACCCCAACGGCCCCGTGCATGTCGCGGAAAAAGCAACCAACGAGTTGGCTACGGAAGTGAACTCATGAGCGATACCCGACCATCCAATTTTTCAAGCGTATGGGCTGACCTGCGCGGCGTTACGTTCAGTCAGGGCTACCTCGATGCGGACGGAATCAAGACGCGCTTCATCTCGTCCGGTACCCGAGACAAGCCGCTGCTTCTATGCCTGCACGGAGTTGGCGGTCATGCCGAAGCGTATTCGAGAAACTTTGGTCCGCATGGTGAGCACTTCTGGGTGGTAGCCATCGACATGCTCGGGCACGGCTGGACCGACAAGCCGGAAATCAATTACCAGGTCAAAGACTACGCTGACCACGTTCTTGCTGTGCTGAAGGCGCTCGGCCGCGAGCGTGCGCACATCACCGGCGAATCACTCGGTGGTTGGGTCGCGACGTATCTCGCGGTGCATCACCCGGAGGTGGTCGACCATCTGGTGCTGAACACCGCTGGTGGCTGGACCGCGCACCCCGAAGTCATGGCTCGTCTAAAGAGCCTGTCGAACCAGGCCGCCGAAGACCCCAGCTGGGAACGTATCAAGACCCGTCTTGAGTTCCTGATGTGCGACAAGAGCACGGTCAGCGATGACCTCATCGAAACGCGCCGGACCATCTACTCGCAGCCCGGCTTCGCCGACACCATGAGGCGAATTATGTGTCTGCAGGAGATGGAAGTTCGCCGCCCGAACATGATTACCGAAGAGCAGTACCGGTCAATCAAGGCTCCATCGCTAGTAGTCTGGACCTCGCATGACCCTACGGCGACGCCAGCGGAAGGTAAGGAAATCTCGGAAATGATTCCGAACTGCAAGTATGTCGTGATGAATGAATGCGGCCACTGGCCGCAGTTCGAAGACGCAGAGCTGTTCAATCGTCTCCACATCGACTTTCTGCTCGACAGGTAATGGTTTAGCGGTCTCAGCAGCACCGGGGCCATCAACGAGAGAGTAACGACCGCGAACGAGGATTGAATCATGTCAGATACCAACCGAGCCGTCGAAGCGTCGTCAGCCGCGGCTAGCGCGACAGGGAACGCATTCCGGCACGCTCTAGGGCACTTTGCAACTGGCATCACGGTAATCTCAGCGCTGGATGCTCAGGGCAAGCCGTACGGCGCGACTGTCAGTTCGTTCTCTTCACTGTCGCTCGAGCCGCCGCTCATCCAGTGGAGTCTGACGACGACCTCGTACTCGTACCCCGTCTTCAGCCAGGCAAAGCATTTCGCGGTCAACATCCTGGCATCCGACCAGGAAGAGGTTTCTCGCATCTTCTGCAAGCCGATTGACCGGTTTGCGCAGGTCGACGCGTTAAAGGGCCTCGAAGACCTGCCGCTCGTCGCTGGCTGCCTTGGATGGATTGAGTGCAGCCTCGAGCGCGAAATCGAAGCCGGTGACCACACCATTTTTGTGGGACGCGTGTTGCGCACGCGAGTAGTCGACAAATCGCCGCTGGTCCATTGGCGCGGCTGCTACCACCCGCTCGAAGTCGACTCCGTTTCTTGAGTGCGCGTCGACGCTAGCAAATACAAGAGGTTCTCATGTCAGATACAACTGCTGAACACCGCGCAACCAACGCTTTGAGCATTGAAGCTCTGGCGGCTGAACTGCGTAGTTGCTACGAATCCGGGCGGACCATCGCTCCGTTGCGTTCGCGCAGCTCGTCCGACGACGTGGACACGGCATATGCCGTTCAAGATGCGAATACGAAGTTTTTCGAGGCACAAGGCCGCCGTCTCATCGGTCGAAAAATCGGACTTACATCGAAGGTAGTTCAGGCGCAACTGGGCGTCGACCAGCCCGACTTCGGGATGCTCTTCGCTGATATGGCCGCGGGGGAAGGCGAACCCATTGCAGTTAGCCGCCTGCATCAGCCAAAAGTGGAAGCGGAAGTGGCCCTCATCCTAGCCGAGGACCTCGATATTGAGAGGCCGACAGTCGCCGACCTGATTCGAGCGACGGCGTATGTCGTGCCGGCCCTTGAGATTGTCGGCAGCCGGATTGCCAATTGGGACATCCGTTTTTTTGACACCGTGGCGGACAACGCTTCGTCCGGAATGTTTGTGCTCGGCGGACCTGCACGTCGTATTCAAGACCTGGATTTACGCGGCCTGCAGATGACGATGCGTCGCGAACACGATGGCGTAACGACCGGCCCGAACGTCGTATCGACCGGCAGCGGTGCAGCGTGTCTCGGCCATCCGCTCAATGCAGCTGTCTGGCTCGCAGGCGAAATCGCCCGCCGCGGCCGTCCCCTCAAAGCCGGTGATGTCGTGCTGACCGGCGCACTGGGTCCCATGGTCCCGGTTACCGCTGGTGACACGTTTGTCGCCCAACTGTCCGGACTCGGCGAAGTCACGGCGAAATTCGTTTAAGAGGTTTCTATGTCCAAAACCAAAGTAGCCATCATCGGTTCCGGCAACATCGGTACTGACTTGATGATAAAAGTGCTTCGGCTTTCTGACGTTCTTGAAATGGGCGCCTTCGTCGGTATCGACCCCGAGTCTGACGGGCTGAAGCGTGCAGAACGTATGGGCGTACCCATCACGGCGGAAGGTATTGATGGACTGACGCGTATGCCGAACTTTGACGAAATCAAAATCGTATTCGATGCGACGTCGGCTGGTGCTCACAAGAAGCACGACGCGGTACTGCAGTCATTCAGGAAGCGCGTCATCGACCTCACGCCGGCGGCGATTGGTCCTTTCACGGTGCCGTGCGTGAATGGCGAACAAAATCTCGATGCCCCGAACGTCAACATGGTGACATGCGGCGGGCAGGCGACCATTCCCATTGTCGCGGCCGTAAGCGCCGTCTCGAACGTCCCTTATGCGGAAATCGTTGCATCGATTTCGTCACGTTCGGCAGGCCCGGGCACCCGTGCCAACATCGACGAGTTCACCGAGACGACGTCGCAGGCAATCGAAAAGGTCGGCGGGGCAAAGCGTGGCAAGGCAATCATTGTCCTTAACCCGGCGGAGCCGCCGCTCATCATGCGCGACACGGTGTATTGTCTCTGCGAAAGCACGGACGAAGAAGCGGTCACCGCATCAATTGAGGCCACCGTCGCCAAGGTCAAGTCGTACGTGCCCGGCTACCGGATGAAGCAGAAGGTCCAATTCCAGCACTACACCGATGAAAATCCCCTCTTCATTGCGGAATTGAACCGCTCTTTCACCGGGATGAAGGTTACGGTATTCCTCGAAGTCGAAGGTGCCGCCCACTACCTGCCCGCATATGCCGGCAACCTGGACATCATGACTTCGGCGGCATTGGCCACAGCCGAAAGCATTGTTCGTCGCCAGAAACACGAAAGCGCCCCAGCGGAGGCCGTATGAGCAACGAAATCAAATCCAAACTGTACATCCAGGATGTAACGCTGCGCGACGGCATGCACGCCGTTCGCCATCAGTACAGCCTCGACCACGTCCGCACAATCGCCCGCGCACTCGACGCAGCGAAGGTTGATGCCATTGAAGTAGCTCACGGTGACGGTCTTTCGGGTTCAAGCTTCAACTACGGCTTCGGCGCATGCACGGATTGGGCATGGATTGAAGCAACGGCTGAAGTTATCTCGCATGCCAAGCTGACAACGCTGCTCATTCCGGGCATCGGGACGACCCACGACCTCAAGCGTGCATTCGAATCAGGCGTTCGCTCCGTTCGCATCGCGACGCACTGCACCGAAGCGGACGTCTCGAAACAACATGTCGAGTACGCCCGCGGGCTCGGCATGGACGTCTCCGGCTTCCTGATGATGTCGCACATGCTGGCGCCAGCCAGGCTCGCCCAGCAGGCGAAGCTCATGGAATCCTACGGCGCGCATTGCGTGTACGTGACGGACTCCGGTGGCGCCATGACGATGGATGACACTGCCGCTCGTTTCCGCGCATATGACGAAGTGCTCAAGCCCGAAACGCAGCGTGGCATCCACGCACACCACAACCTGTCGCTCGGCGTGGCGAACTCGATTGTCGCTGTTCAGAACGGCGCAGTCCGCGTCGACGCGAGCCTGGCCGGAATGGGCGCGGGCGCGGGCAACGCGCCTCTCGAAGTTTTCATTGCAGCGGCCGATGTATACGGATGGGAACACGGCACCGACCTGTTCGCGCTGATGGACGCTGCGGAAGAACTCGTTCGGCCGTTGCAGGACCGCCCGGTCCGCGTCGACCGCGAGACTCTCAGCCTCGGGTACGCCGGCGTTTATTCGAGCTTCCTTCGCCACGCTGAGACTGCAGCCAAGCAGTACGGGCTGGACACCCGAACCATTCTCATCGAATTGGGCAAGCGGAAAATGGTCGGCGGTCAGGAAGACATGATTGTCGACGTTGCGCTCGACCTCGTGCAGCGAAAACAACAGGCAGCCTGACCGCAAGAAGACGTGACAGGCCGGGTCATCGGTGGCCCGGAAAAAAATATAAGGCGAAGCCCATCCAATTTTGGAGGCAGACATGTACCGATTTCTCGCTTCGAATTCCGTAGCGAGCCTGCTTAACACAGGGCTCGTCGCGAAATCTGGCGCATCAGTCCGTTGCTATTCGTGGGTTACGGCTTCGTATTCGTCGACCGCATCAACCTTGGATTCACGAAACTGCAGGTGTGTGCATGTCAACGAGAGCGGCCCGCACTCCTGAGTCCCTGGATGCTGTTTGACTGATTATTAGAAGCTTGAGAATCTATCATGGAAAACACCACTGAATTTGACACCGACGTCATTATCGTCGGCTCCGGCCCGATGGGTGCTACGACAGCGCTCGCGTTGGCGACGTACGGGGCACGCTCACATATGGTTTCGCGATTCAATTGGGTCGCGGATACGCCACGTGCTCATATCACCAACCAGCGGACGATGGAAGTGTATCGGGACCTTGAAATCGAGGAGGACGTGCTTCGCTATGCCACTCCGTGGGACGAGATGGGCGACAGCCTCATCGCCACCAGCCTGGCGGGTGAAGAGCTGGTTCGTCTGCGTTCTTGGGGCACGGGCGATGCGCGCCGAGGCGACTACCTCAAGGGCAGCCCGTGCGGCATGGTAGACATCACGCAGCCGAACGTGGAGCCGATTCTCTTCAAGAATGCGGCGCATCGCGGCGCGACATATTCCGCGAACACAGAATACCTCTCGCATACCCAGGACGAGAACGGCGTCACGGTGAACCTGCAGGACCGCCTGTCCGGTCGCGAATACTCGATGCGCGCCAAGTATCTGGTCGGCGCTGACGGTGCGCGCTCGAAGATTGTCGACGAACTCGGTTTGCAAATCGAAGGTCAGATGGCGCGGGCGGGCACCGCTTATGTCATCTTCAATGCGGACCTGACGCGCTATGCGAAGCATCGTCCAAGTATTCTGCACTGGATTGTCAGCCCGGATGCCAGCTTCGGCGAAATTGGACTGGGGTTGCTTCGGGCCGTCAAGCCGTGGACTCAATGGATTGCGGGCTGGGGTTTTGACATCTCGAAGGGTGAGCCGGACCTGAGTGACGAAACTGTTCTCGGGAAGATTCGCGTCCTGGTTGGGGACCCGAATCTGGAGGTTGAGGTTGTCCGGAAATCCGTTTGGTATGTGAACCAGGCCTATGCGACCACGTACTCGAAGGGGCGTGTGTTCGCTGGTGGCGACGCAACCCATCGACACCCGCCATCGAGTGGCCTCGGTTTAAACACTTGTGTACAGGATGCGTTCAATCTTGCCTGGAAGCTCGCCTATGTTCTGAAGGGTTACGCGGGCGAGAGACTTCTCGACAGCTATTCGGACGAGCGTGCACCTGTGGGCAAGCAGATTGTCCTGCGTGCGAATCAGTCGCGTCTCGATTTCGCACCACTCAAGGCGGTCTTCAGCGTCGAAGGCGCAGAAAATCCGGTCGCCGCGGGCATCGCCCGATTCAAGGACCCTGGACCCGAGGGCGCCCGAGCGCGCCAGGCAGTCCTGGAAGGATTGGACCTGAAGAACCATGAATTCAACGCGCAAGGCGTTGAAATGAATCAACGCTACGCCTCTGCAGCTGTAATTCCTGACCCTCAGCTTGGTCCGGAAGAGTGGAAGCAGGACAAGGGACTTTATCTTCAGCCCACTACGCGACCCGGCGCGAAGATTCCACATGCCTGGCTCATCGACAAGCACGGCATTCGTATTTCGACGCTCGATGTGACTGGGAAGGGGAAGTTCTCGCTTGTCACAGGCCTTTCCGGAGGTGCATGGGTCAAGGCGGCCGAAGCACTCGACCTGTCATTTCTGCGGACCGTCGTCACGGGTGCAAAGGGTTCGGAAGACCCTTATTGCGACTGGCAACGTCAGCGCGAAGTCGCCGAGGCAGGGGCGCTTCTAGTCCGCCCCGATGGATACATCGCCTGGCGGCAAGCCGAGAACGTATTTGACGCGGAGTTGGCGCGTGAGCTCCTCGGTGCTGCGCTTGCCGACGTACTCGCGAAAAAATGACACCAAACGCCAAGCGCTAAACGCGCGGGCATTCAAGTTAACCGTTACGCGGAAGCAAGGAAGCGAAATGAGCGCAGAAAATCAATTGACTGAAGCAGGAACAAGTAAGTTTGCTCGCATCAAGGAGGGAGACCTCGACTTGCAGATTCACTACAACGACATGGGAATGGGCAGGGAGACCGTTGTAATGCTGCATGGTTCGGGTCCGGGGGCGAGTGGCTGGGCCAACTTCAATCGTAACCTCGAACCGCTGGTCGAAAAAGGCTATCGCGTCATCCTCATGGACTGTCCGGGTTGGAGCAAGAGTGACCCAATTGTTTGTACCGGTTCCCGCTCGGAACTGAATGCCCGGGCACTTAAAGGGCTGCTCGATGCAATCGATTTGCAAGGGCCGGTCCACATCATCGGTAACTCGATGGGCGGACACGCCGCGGTTGCATTCGCGTTGGCAAATCCGAGTCGCGTTGGAAAGCTCATCCTGATGGGCGGTGGCACGGGTGGCCCGAGCCAGTTCGTGCCGATGCCGACGGAGGGTATCAAATTGCTACAGGGGCTTTATCGTGAGCCGACGATTGAAAATCTCAAGAAGATGATGAACGTGTTTGTCTACGACACGAGCAATCTGACCGAGGACCTCTATCAGGGGCGTCTCCACAACATGCTGGCGCGTAAGGACCATCTCGAGAATTTCGTGAAAAGCCTCGCTGCGAACCCCAAGCAATTCCCCGACGTTGGTCACCGGCTTTCGGAAGTCAAATCGCCGACCCTCATCATCTGGGGCCGGGATGACCGTTTCGTCCCTATGGACGTTGGTCTGAGGCTTTTGTGGGGCATGCCGAATGCGGAATTTCACATCTTCAATCGCTGCGGTCACTGGGCGCAATGGGAACATGCCGACAAATTCAATCGCATGGTGCTCGACTTTCTGACGCACTAGCCTGAAACGCAGGCTGGGGAGGTGGCTTTGGCCCAGTGAACTAACCAACCAATTCGCGCGCGAGAAGCGAGACAGCGCGTGGTGGAGTGTAAGGGTTCGGGTTTCCCCCGAACCTTCGCACTGGGGGATTAGGGTCTATGCGGATAACGCACATACGGATAACGCATATAGCTCCTCGGCATTATCCCGGCACGCGCGGCGTAAGTAGTATCACTATAAAACCGATAGCAGTTGGCGAAGCAGGCTGAATTATTGTTGGCATAAATGCTTCCTCAGGTGGCGTGCCAGCTGGTCGATAAGAAAAGCGGTTCCGGAGACAATCGAAGTAAGGAGGCAGGTATGCAGCAATACGCAGGAAATCTCTCTGAAGCAGACTCGATTAAGAGGAGTGCTTATCGGAAGATTTGGCTTCGAATTATCCCGCTGCTGTTTCTTTGCTATGGGTTTGCGTTCATCGACCGAATCAACATCGGGTTCACGAAGCTCCAGATGAGCGATGAGTTGGGTATCAACGCGACCTGGTACGGTATTGCGGCTGGCGCATTTTTCATTACCTATGCTTTCGCCGAGATACCGAGCAATCTCGTTCTTGCAAAGTGGGGCGCACGACGTACCTTCGTTCGGATTATGGTGCTGTGGGGATTGGCAACTGCTGCGACGGCTTTTATTACGAACGTCGGGCACCTCATCACATTGCGACTTCTGCTCGGCGCGTTTGAGGCAGGCTTCCTTCCCGGCATCGTTCTCTACTTCACCTACTGGTTCCCGTTCCGTATGCGGGCCCGTGCAACGGCGGTCATCTTCGTTGCCAACGCCGTTGCAGGCTCAATTGCAGCGCCCCTCAGCGGATGGATTCTTACTTCGCTGAATGGTGCCTTCGGCCTTGCCGGCTGGAGATGGGTCTTCCTGGTGGAGGGGCTGCCTGCTTGCGCTCTCGGATTCGTCTGCTTTTTCTTACTGAGAAACCGTCCAGCGGATGCTGAATGGCTGACGTCCGACGAAAAGGCTGCGGTTGCAGCGGACCTTGCCAGCGAAGTCGCGCCGATGCGTGAGCATCTCTCGAAGGGTGTCGCGAAGCAGATTCTCACGAACCCCACCAACTACCTAGTGGCGTTCCTGTTCTTTACCGCTGCATGCAGCAACTACCTGCTGTTCTTCTGGCTACCGACGATTGTGAAGGAAAGTGGCATTGCCTCGCTCGTGAGCGTCGGCTTCCTGACAGCGGTTCCCCTGGCCATGGGATTTGTCGGCGCAATCCTGGTCAGTTGGAGTTCTGATGCCCTAAGAGAACGCCGCTGGCACCTCGTGTTCTGCTTTTGCCTGATTGCTGGTGGTCTCATCGCCAGCACCTTTGCGACAGAGTCGAGGGTACTGATGCTCACTGCGTTTGCCGTAGCGAGCTTCGGAACCGGAGCAAGCGGGCCGCTGATTTTCTCGATTCCACCAAGCTATCTGAGCAAACAGGCTGCGCCTGCCGGTATCGCATTCATAAGTATGTTGGGGAACATTGCAGGCTTTGCTAGCCCGCCTCTCCTCGGATACATCAAGACAGTCACCGGCAGTCTGGCGAGCGGCGTCGTAGCTATTGCGCTCCTCGCCGCGGTCGGAGCACTACTCTCTGCGGTTGCGTTCCAGAAGCGCCGGGAAGCTGTTGTACAGACGCGCTTGACGTAACTCCGACGGAAGTTATCAAAAGGCGATGCGGGCAAGGACTGTTTTTTGGTAGCGCCCGCTATCGCCCAGGGTGGTGGGCCTGTAGCGCGTCCAGCCGACGGCCAGCGATGCGCGTAATTTGGTGTGTCTGGATGCGGCTGTTGCATACAGCGAAGAAATCCGGTTCGACCTTCGGGTTATTTTTTTAGCGCTTATCTGCTGACATGCTAGTACGACAGCGGGTAGTAGCGAAGCACATGGTCGCATCAAGAAGGCGCGACAGACTGACATCAAACGGAGGATTCAGTGAGCCATACGGAAGCGATTGAGAGAAAAGCTAGTGAGGCGGCAGCAGTCAAGGTGGCGCCGCCCGTCGAGACGGTAGCGGATGTCCTTGCCGCCGCACTAAGTAGGCATGAGGTCACGCATGTGTTTGGACAAAGTATTCCGGCCGCATTTTTTGTCGTGGCTCACAAATTCGGAATCCGGCAGGTCAGCTACCGTACCGAAAATGCCGGTGGTGCGATGGCCGACGGGTATGCGCGGATTTCCGGCAAGGTCGGTGTCGTTGCTGCGCAGAACGGCCCGGCTGCCACCTTATTGGTCGCCCCGCTCGCAGAAGCGCTCAAAGCCTCAGTGCCGCTCGTCGCTATCGTCCAGGACGTGCCGACCGGAACGGTCGACCGCAACGCCTTCCAGGAGCTTGACCATGTTGCGCTGTTCGGGCCGTGCGCGAAATGGGTTCGCCGGGTTACCGACGCGACTCGAATCGACGACTATGTCGACGCTGCATTCACAGCAGCGACGAGCGGACGGCCTGGGCCGGCGGTGCTGATTCTGCCCATGGACCTGCTGAGGAAGCCGGCTGCCTCGAGTGGTCGAAAAGCGAATTTGGGCCGTTATCCGCTTGACCGGTATCGTCCCTCGGCGGATTCCATTTCTGCCGTAGCGCAAATGATTGCTGCGTCCAGGCGACCTTACGTACTGGCAGGTGGCGGAGTCCACCTGTCGGGCGCAAGCGAGGCGCTTGCCCGACTGAGCGAAGTAGCAGCAATCCCAGTCGCTACGACAAACATGGGCAAAGGCGTAATCGACGAAACGTCGCCGCTGTCGTTGGGCGTGTTTGGAAATTGCACAGGCCCCGGAACCATGCCTCGCCATCTGGAAGGCCTGCTCGTGGAGGCGGACCTCATAATTCTCGCCGGCACGCGCACCAACCAGAATGGCACCGACTCCTGGAAATCAATCCCCACCTCGGCAAAACTGGTCCATATCGACATTGACCCACAGGAAATCGGCCGGACGTATGAAACTACCCGGTTGATGGGCGACGTAAAGCTGACTCTCGAAGCGTTGTCGGAAGAACTCGAAGGTCTTGACTTGCCATTCGCTAGTAAGCGCAGCCTTACCGTTGCCAGCGAGATTTCGCACGCCCGTGGCGAGGTAGCGAAGGAGCGCGCGCTAATAAGCGCTGGGAGTCCCGGCGCCATTAGGCCTGAAGCAGTCATGTTCGAACTCGACAAGCTGCTTCGCCCCGACGACATCGTCGTCGCCGATGCGAGCTATTCGACCAACTGGGCCAACACGTTCCTGACTGCACGAAAGAACGGGGCACGGTTCCTGACACCTCGTGGACTTGCGGGTCTGGGTTGGGGCTTCCCCATGGCTATTGGCGCCAAGGCTGCGGTGCCTGGCGCCCGGGTGTTTGCTCTTGAAGGGGACGGAGGCTTTGGGCACTGCTGGTCCGAGCTTGAGAGCGCGCGGCGGATGGGCCTGCCCGTCATCCTAATTGTGCTCAACAACAGCATTCTAGGATACGAGTACCACGCGGAAAACGTTCACTACGGGGTCCACACGGATGCATGCAGCTTTGGCAGCGTGGACCACGCGGCAATCGCAAGAGCAACTGGTTGCTTCGGCGAACGCGTTGAAAACCCCAGCGACATCGCCGCGGCGCTTGAGCGGGCTATCGCGTTCACCGGTCCCGCCGTGCTCGACGTCATTACTGACGCAAACGCATTTCCGCCACTGTCGCTTTTCTCTGGCGATAACAACCCGGCTGCAAGGGACTTCGACGAGGTGGGCTTGTCATGAACATGGAACAACGGAAGGTTTCCTGGGTCACGGGCGCATCAAGCGGAATTGGGCTTTCTGTCGCGCAGGCGCTGGTTGCCGATGGCCACTTCGTAGTCATCTCAGCGCGCGGGGAGCAAGGCCTCTCCGAAGCACTCGCAGAACTGCACAAAATCGGACCGAACGCGGCAGCTGTTGCCGTTGATGTGACGGTCGCAGCAGACGTTAAAGCGGCTGCCGCGCGTATCGAATCCGAGCACGGCAGAATTGGAGTGCTCGTAGCGAATGCGGGTATGAACATTGGGACTCGTGCCTGGGGCGAGGTATCGGTCGAGGATTTCGACCGAGTCACCAGTATCAATCTCAATGGTGTGTTCTACACCATCGACGCGGTGCTGCCAGGAATGCGTGAGCATTCCGACGGCCTTGTCGTGAATATCAGCTCGTGGGCCGGTCGGTTCATTTCAGCGAAACCTGGGCCCGCGTATTCCGCAGCGAAGGCCGCGGTGGTCGCGATGACGACGAGTCTGAACGCGTCGGAGTTCCGAAACGGCATCCGCGCATGCGCTCTGTGCCCAGCGGAAGTCGCGACGCCCGCGATGCTGAGGCGGAAAATTCCTCCGACAGATGTCGAGTTGAAACGGATGTTGCAACCAGCGGATGTCGCATCTGCCGTCCGCTATGTCGTCAGCATGCCGGCACACGTTTGTATCAATGAACTCGTCATTTCCCCTGTGTGGAATGGCGCGTTCGGGGCTCCATGAGCCCGCCAGTCTACAGACACACGACCGTCGGCCAAACGCCGGCTTAGGGCTATGCGTCGGCGTCGACGCGGATTGCCTGGACGCGGAGCGAACTGCATAGTCCATCGTAAAGCGACACCACATATGAAAGATTTCGCCGGAAGTATCGTTGCAATTGTTACGCCGATGCGCGAGGACGGTTCTCTTGACTTTGAATCTCTGGGAAACCTAATCGACTGGCATATCGAAAGTGGTACCGCCGCGATATGCGTGGCGGGAACAACGGGCGAGGCATCCACGCTTTCCTTCGACGAGCATCGCGAGATTTCGGAGTTCACGGTCAATCGCGTGGCCAAGCGGTGCCCGGTCATGGTAGGAGCCGGGTCGAACTCTACACACGAAGCCGTCGAGCTAACTCTCATGGCTAAGCAAATCGGCGCGGACGCCACGTTGCAAGTCACTCCCTACTACGTCAGGCCGTCGCAAGATGGTCTGTATAAGCACTTTGTGACTGTTTCTGAGGCCGTCGACCTCCCGATGATGCTCTATAACGTTCCCACAAGAACGGGTATTGACCTGAGCGTCGAAACGACGTTGCGCCTCGCGCAAGTCCCGGGAATCTTCGGTCTGAAAGACGCGACGGGAAATCTGGAGCGCGCCGGCGCCCTGTTGGGGCTGCGACCGGAGGGATTCAAGGTCTTCTCGGGCGACGATGCCACATCTGTCCCGCTGATGCTCCTGGGAGGCGACGGCACCGTTAGCGTTAGCGCCAATGTTGTCCCTGTGGCAGCCGCACGGGTCAGCGTGCTGGCAAAGGGCGGAAATGCTAAAGCTGCCGCCGCGCTTCATTTAAAGCTCCTGCCGTTACACGCAGCCTTGTTCGTTGAAAGCAGCCCAGCGCCAACGAAATGGGCATTGACCACGCTTGGGAGGGCTTCGCCCTTTTGCAGGTCACCAATCGTTGAATTGTCTGAAACCGCTCGCGGCACGGTGCTCCGGGGGATGGAGCGAGCGGAAGCGTTTGAAACCGCAGTGTCCGTTGATTTGGAAAGCAACGAGACCCCCATCGGTCTGGCTCTCGGCTGACGTTAAAGCCATCAGTACGCGACGAATTCGAATTCGAGAACGGAGATAAAGATGATTGTTGAAATGAGGACGTATACCTTTCAACCCGGGAAGCTTCGGGAATGGTTGCCGTACTTCGAGAAGGAGAGATTTCCCATTCAGCAGCGGCACTTGGGAAAGCTACTCGGTTACTACACAGCAGACACAGGGGAACTCAATCAGGTCGTTCAGCTATGGGCCTACGAAGACTTCGAAGACCGAGCTGCCCGTCGTGCCGCGTTGTGGTCCGACCCTGAGTGGCTAAATCCAGCGAAATCGACGATGCACATGATTATTAAGCAGGAAAGCAAACTGCTTTTGCCGACAGCATTCTCGCCAAAGGTCTGACTGTTCGAGAAGCCATCGCGAGGTAATTTCGGCGAGCGCGCCACTCCGCATGCGGCAGCGCCGAGTCGAATATCGGAATATCAGGAGTGAAACGATGCTTAAATCATTAGGATACCTAGGCGTTAATACAACCGATGTCGAAGGTTGGAGAAAATACGGAACTTCGTTTCTCGGCATGCAGGCTGCCAAGAGCGATGGTCAGGCCCTGAGCTTCAGGATGGATGGCGCACAGCAGCGATTGACGGTCGCC
The DNA here is from genome assembly GCF_003610295.1 of Paraburkholderia sp. BL23I1N1. Lineage (NCBI taxonomy): Bacteria > Pseudomonadati > Pseudomonadota > Betaproteobacteria > Burkholderiales > Burkholderiaceae > Paraburkholderia > Paraburkholderia sp. BL23I1N1. Next base: position 753,213 of record NZ_RAPV01000001.1, on the reverse strand, counting down.
GAAGCCAGCCATAACGGACTTTCGCATATGGGTTGGGAGGTGGATGGCGCGGTTGCGCTTGATGGCCTCGCGGCGCGGCTTGAGCGCGCGGGAGTGAGTGTTCGGCATGGCTCGAATGAATTGTGTGAACAGCGTCGGGTGACGGACCTAATTGTGTTCTCTGACCCGGTGGGGAATCGGCTGGAAGCTTTTTACGGTCTTGGTGTCGCTTCCGAACCATTCATCCCGGGTCGCACGATGTCAGGGTTCCGGACCGGCGACATGGGTATTGGACATGCGGTGTTGATGGTGCCCGACGCAACTGCGGTGCTTGCCTTCTACCGTGAACTCCTCGGTTTCCGGCTGAGTGATTACTTCGAGCGGCCATTCAAGGCTTTTTTCTTGCACCTGAATCAACGCCATCACAGCCTCGCGATTCTCCAGATGGGGACGCCTGGCATTCACCACCTCATGTTCGAGACGTTGAGCCTTGACGACGTTGGACAGGCTTACGACCTGGCTCTGATAGACGAAGGGCGAATTGCTACGACCATCGGTCGGCACACCAACGACCAGGTTGTCTCTTTTTATGCGAGAAGCCCGTCCGGTTTTCTGGTGGAGTGTGGCTGGGGCGGCCTCAGCGTCGATGTCGACACCTGGAAGCCCTACGAAGTGGTGCATGGCCCTAGCTTGTGGGGACACGACCGCGACTGGTTGCCGCCCGAGAAGCAGGAAGAGGCAAGGCAAATCCGCTTCGCCGCGGCGAGAAACGGTGCACGCGCTCCCGTCCACGTTATCGACGGCTTGTACGACGCATCGCCTACCTGACTTCTCATTCGGGTCATCTAGCCGCTCAATGTTCGAAACCGTCACGTGTACGCGCCACTCTTATGAGGGTTGACATGGCCATAGCCTCCGACGACAGCCGTCTGCGGCGCATATACAGGGAAACAGACCTCTCGGCCCAGCCAGAGCGCCGGGCCGAATGGGTCTACCAGGAACTGCTCAGGAGATTCGTCTCGGGTCAATACAGCTTTGGCGAACGAATCTCTGTCAAGGATTTGAGCGCTGAGACGGGCGTGAGCCGACAGCCCGTGATGACGGCAATGCTGAAGCTGAGTCTCGCAGGCTTTGTGAAAATCCGACCTCAGGTCGGTTGCGAAGTCATTACGCCCACCAGCAGCGAGATAACCGACTTCTTCCTGATGTTCGGAAGGATGGAGTCATTGATGGCGGAGCTGGCTGCGACTCGGAAAACACCGGAACACATCAACCGCCTGCACCTGACCAACCGGCAAATCGCGATGCTGCAAGAATCCCCAGCGGCCAGCGGAGAAGCATTCCGAGTGCTGAACCGGGATTTTCATTCCACGATTCATTCGGCCGCTGCTGCGCCAGGGGTTCATCGCTTCATTGTTCAGCAATGGGAGATGGCTGACTTTTTCCTGGCTCAAGCCGACGCCTTCGCCGACCACCTGGAAGGCGCCGTCGCCGAACATAAACAGATGATTGACGCGATTGATTCCGGCTCAGGACAGCGCGCGTCGCAACTGACTCAAGAACACATTGCGAACTTCTGCACGCTTGTGCTCGACAGGCTGTCGGCCTGACGCGCCCCCCATTCCTCGCTCGAAAATATTGTTTTGTTGTTCCCGAGGTACGCAGATGCCATTCGGCAGGTAATGACGCCGGAATGGTCCCACTTTTAGGAAAGGAGACGAAGGACATGGAAACGATGCGCGCAGCACGACTTCATCAGATTGGTAACCCCATGGAGATTGACGAGATTCCTGTACCTACTCCCGAAGTAGACCAGGTTCTGGTCCGCGTCGAAGCATGCGGTGTTGTTCCCAATCTTGGCAACGTAATCAAGAACTACCCGATTTGGTTCCCAGACCTCCCGCTGCCAGCGCTTCCGGCCATCTTCGGGCTAGACCCGGCTGGCGTCGTTGTTGCCGTTGGTAAGCGTGTCTTTGATTTCAAGGAAGGCGACCGGGTCTACGTCAATCCGGGTCGCGCATGCGGAGCATGTCGTAGCTGCCGTGCCAACGACGCGTTGAGTTGCGAGCGCTTTGCTTTTTCGGGCTACTTTGGGTTCTCGGCGAAGGCTAACGAATTGCTACGCCATTATCCATACGGCGGCTTCGCCGAATATATGACGGCTCCGCAACAGAGTCTAGTCCGTCTACCTGACTCAGTGACCTTCGACCAGGCCGCTCGCTTCGGTTACCTCGGAACTGCCTACGCCGCACTTGCCCGGGTAAATGCAGGCCCGGGACAGACGGTCATCATCAATGGCGCGACCGGCACCCTCGGATTAGGAGCCATTCTGCTTGCACTGGCTCGAGGGACGACCAAAATCCTCGCAGTGGCTCGTGACATGAGGCTGCTGGAGCGCGTCAAGGAACTCTCGCCCAGACGAATTGAGATTTTCTCGACGACATCCGGGAAGTCGTTATCGGACTGGGCCGCGTCGTGTACTGGCGGAAAGGGCGTCGACGCAGTTGTAGACACGCTTGGTCCAGGGACGCCAGCTAAGGCTGTTACCGACGCGCTGGATTGCCTGCGTCGCGGTGCGAAGGCCGTGAACGTAGGTGGTGTTTCTGAGCTCGTCCCAATGAACCTCTTCAAGCTCATGGCTGCCCAAGTGCAGTGGAATGGTTCGAACTGGTTCAGCGCCGCACAGGGTCAGGATATGGCAGACCTAGCTGCGTGCGGTCTGCTCGACCTGTCTATTTTCGAAACAACAGCTTTCCCGCTCGACCGTGTAAATGATGCGCTGTCCACAATCGGTGGCCGCAACGGCGGATTCACCAACTTTGTCGTAAAGCCTCAGCACTAACGGCCGAGCTCTCGATGAACGCCCGCCGTCGGCACGCTGGCATCGTGCTTGGCTACGGGCCGGTGTCTTCCCGGCCCGCCCAAGAGCGAGCGTCGAGGCTAGCCTTGAGATACCGGACAGGGTGGTGAAGTTAGCGCCCTGAGGCGAACGGCTGACGGGCGACGCTGGCTCCGAGGGGCATCTCATGATGCTTTGAAACCTGTCTGAAGGCCCCGCTCTGGGTAAGGCGGGGCTCAACTTCACCAAGGGGCATTCACAAAAACAAGAGATGTACACGAGAGAGAATGCTGCAACTCGGCCGAGAGGCATCCGCCCGTACTCGCGAGCCATCGCAAAGGACGGTTTTCTCCTGCCGAGAAGCACCAATCTGCAGGGGCCGGTTACAGCGTCAGGAGTTCTTCCGTGATAACGAGGAAACGCTCGATGTCGGCGCGTGAATGACAGTGAAGCGGTGAGAGCCGTACGGCACTTTTCAAGCCAAACGACTTAAGCATCCGTCCTGAGTACACGCTGGTCTCAACCCGTTCGTAGACGATAACGCCTCGCCTCTCATATTCGCGCACCGCCTCAGTTGCTTCGAGGTTTGAGAAGCCAATGCCTACTATAAGGTCGCGACGAGTGAAGTCGTCATGGTCCCAATACACCTCGACACCAGGCATATGCCTTAAGCCTCGCTGCGCGCCTTGCCCTTCAAGTAATGCCAAGAGGAGAGCTCGTTCTTGCAGTTCGATGCGATGCATGCCTTCGAGAAACAGTGCACGACGGTCCTCCGAGTCGTTAAAGCGCGCGCCTAGCCAAGCGATATAGTCGACGATTTTGGTCACCATCGCGAACTGGCCGGGAGTTGGGGTGCCTAATTGCCACGCATCTTGTGGCTTTGCGAGAAGTCGATGATGAGGAAACTTAGCAACTCGAGGAGAAAGCCATGCAATACCCGAGCCGCGACAGCCAAAAAACTTGTACGGTGCGAAGTTGATACCGTCGACAGGTGTCTTCTGGAGGTCTATCACGCCATGGGGCGCATGCTGGACCGCGTCCACGACGATGTAAAGGTCCGGATTCTTCGCTCTCGCTTTCTCGACGATGTCCGCGAGGTCAAACTTAGCTCCCGAGATGTTGGACGCGTACATGACGCTGAGTAGAACGGTATCGCCATCTACCAGCTTTACAATATCGTTGACGTCAACACCCCCCGTTTCAGGGTTACTTGGTGCGACCCGCAACTCCCTCTCTGTACGCTCGCAATACATCTTCATCGAGTCAAACGATGACGGATGCTCGAGGATGGTCGTAACGGCATTGCCTCCCGGGACGTTCTCCATGATGGCTCGCACCATGTCAAACATCGTCTCAGACGCCGTCAGCGCTGTGAAGATGCTTCCATCCCGTGCGTTGAGAATGGTCTGGATGTCGCTTTCTCCGCGCGCCATCACCTCCTGCAACCGAAGAGCGCGGCCGTGTATTCGTTCGGGATTGTCAGGCACCGTATCCAAAGCGCTTAACGAATCAACAGCTGCCTTTAGGCGGAACGAGCCACCCGCATTGTCGAAGAACAGCCGTCTTTGTCCGTCGGCGTCGGCGTCGACATGGTGAAATCGGCCCTTGATTTCTTCCATCAAAGGTTCCGAGAAGAACTCTCCGCGGCTGCTCATGCGACATACTCCCGTAATGCATATGTTATCGAATTCGACTTGTCCCGCTGCGCTGCGCGACGCCAGTCAATCAGGGTCCCGCCACTTCGCTTGAGCACATCGCGATGTTGCCTAGGCACTCCGAGAAAGCGATTGACCTGCTTTACGCCGGCCCCTTGGACTCGCTTACGCGACTATCTTGTCATGCAGCAGTTTTTCAATCCATTGCTGTTCACGTCGGCCAGTGGCAATCTCGTCCTGAATCCCTCGCTCTTTCTCAGCATGTTTGCTCGCAAGAGCCAACAACTCCTCCGCGCTATCCTGCGGGAAGAACACGACACCGTCTTCGTCGCCAACAACCAAGTCACCCGGGTTCACAACCTGTCCGCCGACGGAAACCGGGACATTGAGTTCGCCCGGTCCGTCCTTGTATGGCCCGCGGTGGCTAATGCTACGGGCATAGCATGGAAAAGCCTCAAATGCTGCAACGTCACGGATAGAGCCATCAATGACAAATCCGACGCAACCGTGTTGTTCAGCATGTAGCTTTACCAGTTCGCCGACTAATGCGTTGTGTTGCTCCCCACCCCCGTCAACGACCAGAACATGGCCGGATTGCATCATCATCAGCGCTTTGTAGATGATGAGATTGTCGCCCGGGCGCGTCTTCACCGTGAATGCCGTCCCGACCAACTTGCCAGTCTTGTTAAAACGTGTGAGTCCGACTGCTCCGACCAAGCGACCCATGTTGTCGCTGAGGTGTGGCGTCACTACGTTCTTCAGACGGTCGATAACACCTTCGGGCGCAACATTCGGCGCCGGGTTAATCCGAAAACCGGGAAGACTCATGCAAAACTCCGTTCGAGGATGCCAAACACTAGAGCATCATGGGTTGAACAACAGGGGCCAGGAGAGGATAGAAAACCAATCCTCACGTCGGGTTCGACGTCACGTCGAGGAGGAACCATTTGCAACCTGGCCTAATGAGCAGGCGCGAACGCGGTCACCTCGATTTCCACATCGACCCCTTGTGAGAGTTGTGCTTCGACAGTGCTCCGCACTGGTAACGCGTTCTTGAAGAACTCCGCGTACACGGCGTTGAAACGAGACATCAGCTTGATGTCGGAGAGCCATACCGTAGCGCGCACCACTTGGGTCATGTTGGAATCGAGTTCAGCGAGGGACGCCGCGATGGTTTCCAGGACATTTCGGGTTTGCGCTTCGATGTCTCCGCGTAGCGGCTGCAGTTTCTCGTCCTTTGGCGTCTGGCCTGAGAGAAACAGGAAGTCGCCTGCTCTGACCGCTTTCGACAGCGGCGCGGTGAGAGGGCTCGGGTAGCGGGTAAGTTGGTTTTTGCTCATGATTTTCCAAAGACTTCATTTGAGCCATCGAGGGTCGGCGCCCAGCAACGGCGTTGGGTTACTAAACGGTCGCGTGCTCGTGGTGAAGGAACCGCTCAAGACGATACGGCTCCAGGTCGACGGGTGCTTCTTTGCCTTGCATGAGCGCAGACACACAGCGAGCTGTGATTGCAGATAGAGTTAGTCCGTTGTGAGCGTGGCCGAATGCATAGGCGATTCGCGGTGCGTTTCGCATCAAACCTATTGCGGGAAGCCCATCGGGCAACGAAGGGCGCACGCCCATCCACGGCGTCGCATCCGCCTCATTTACGTTAGGCAGGTAGCGCTTCGCAAGTTTGAGAAGCATCCATGCACGGTCCATGTTGGGCTGCGAATCGGCTCGCGCGAATTCAGCAGTGCCCGCGAGACGCAAGCCTTCGTCCATCGGCGTTGCGGCAAAGTGCGGCTCGCCGAAGACAATTGGACGCTTGAGGCGTACATCTGAAGACGGCAGCATGAGGTGATAACCACGCTCCGATACAAGCGGCACCTTAATGTCAAGACGCTGCAGAAGCGCTCCCGTCTGAAATCCCATAGTCAGGACCACGCGGTCAGTGACGAAGGACCCACTTGCGGTATGTATCCGAACGCCGCTATCCACGTTTTCAATGCCGCGGACTTCATCGGTAAAAAATTCGACGCCCGCCTCCCTGAGCCGCTTGACGTAGAGTTCACCCAGCCCCCTGGGACTGCTGCAACGGCCAGAGTTCTTGAAGAAGATGCCGCCAACCATGTCCTTACTAAGCTCCGGCTCCATTTCTGTAATTAGTTCTGCTGAAATTCTTTCAGCCGCCAAACCAAATGAATTCCAGGTTCGCAAAGAGCGACATTTTGCTTCAAGGCCCGCGAGCGTCCGAAACGCGACCAATCCGCCTTCGCGCGTGAGGAGCTGCTGTGCGTTGGCGGCGGTCAGAAGCTCATCAAAGCTCTCGTATGCGAGCGTCGTCATGCTTGCCAGCCCAGTCAAAATATTCTGATAAGAAGCCGGCTTGAGCGCCGCTACTGCCTTGACAGCCCAAGGAATCATCTTGGTTGCATAGTCGGGCTTGATAACCAGGGGGCCTTCTTTCGACAGCATGAATTTCGGCAGCTGGCGCAGCATGTCTGGCGACGCTGGAGGGAAGATGTTGGCTTCCGACAGGTATCCGGCGTTTCCGTAGGATGTGCCATGCATTGGTTCACCCTTTTCGACCACCGTAACCTTGAAGCCATCGAGATGGAGCTTGAGAGCGATGGACAGTCCGACGATTCCCGCTCCAAGGACTGTCACACCACGCGATGCTGCGCCGTTATTTTTCGGATGCGTCATGATTTAATGCGACCGGATGTCGGACAGGAATGCCTTGGCTCGAGCATGCTTCGGCGCAGTAAAGAACTCCTTCGGTGCCGCGCGCTCAAGAATTACACCGTTGTCCATGAACCAGACGATGTCCGATACCTCTCGTGCGAAATTCATCTCATGCGTGACACACACCATCGTCATTCCATCCTTTGCGAGCGACTTCATCACGTTGAGGACTTCTCCGACCATCTCGGGGTCAAGTGCTGACGTAGGTTCATCGAACAGCATGACCGGAGGCTCCATGGCAAGTGCCCGCGCAATTGCAACACGCTGCTGCTGACCGCCGGAAAGCTGCTGAGGGTAAGCATCTGCCTTGTGCGCGAGACCAACCCGCTCGAGAAGCGTCATAGCTTGCTTCTTCGCATCCGCAGGCTTTTTCTTGCCCAGTTTGACGGGTGCCAAGCAAATGTTGTTTGTGACAGACAGGTGCGGAAAAAGGTTGAAAGACTGGAATACGAAGCCGACACCCGTTCGGAACTCATTCACGTTCGTCGACTTCGCATGGACGTCGCGACCGTTCAGTTCTATCGTTCCAGACTGAATCTCTTCCAGCCGATTGATGGTACGAATGAGCGTGGACTTTCCGGAACCCGACGGCCCGCATACCACCACGACCTCGCCCTTCTTCACTTCTGCGGTTACGTCAGTGAGAACGTGGTGTGTGCCGTAAAACTTGTTAACCTTCGAGAACCGTATCATTTTCCAAACTCCTGGTTACAACGTTCGTGCGGGAGCGCCGGCGGGTTACGCTGCGTTCGAGATGGTGGGCCACTTGAGTCAGGGCAAAACATGCCGCGAAGTAAGTCAGCGCCAGAATCATGAAGACAGCGAACGGACGGGTCAGCAGATTGTTGTTCACAGCGTTGGCAGCAAACGTGAGCTCCTGGACGCTGATGACGTAGCCAATCGAAGTCTCTTTGATGGTCGACACAAACTGACTGATGATGCTCGGAACCATGTTATAGAGGGCCTGCGGCAGGAGCACAAAACACGTCGTCCGCCAGTAGCCCAAACCAAGCGCCCGTGCTGCTTCAGTCTGCCCCCTCGGCAACGAGACGAGACCGGCCCGAATAACTTCCGACAGATACGCAGCTTCGTAGATGACGAGCGTGCAAAGCAGCGCGGTCACACCTGAAACGTTATGACCGAGCAGAACCGGCACCAAAAAATATGTCCAGAAGACCAGCATCACCAGCGGAATGCCGCGGACGATGTAGACAAACACTGTCGCCGCAGATGCGAGCCATTTGATTGACCCCGTCCGGCACAATGCGAGGCCAACGCTAATCGGGAAAGAAAGGCCCAGACCGAGAACCGACAGAATCAGTGTCAGCGCGAGGCCGCCCAACGGACCACTCGGATATTGCCCAATCAGAAAAACCAGCCAGTTGTCTCTGATGATGTCAATCATGACTACCTCGTCGGAACGCTGCTACGCCGTGACACAATCGCTCCGAGCGCCATCAGGCCAAGTGAAACAGCAAGATAGAAGCCGGTAGCGACGGCATAGGACTCGAAGGTTCGGAACGTCTGGTTCTCTATCTCACGAACTGCGTAGGTCATTTCTGCAGCGCCCACGACCATGGCCAAGCTGGTGTTTTTGAACAGTAGAACGGTGTGGTTGATAAATGGCGGCATCGAAACGCGAAACGCCTGCGGCAAAATCACATATCGCATCGAGCGCACATAACTCAGGCCGAGAGAGCGTGCCGCTTCATGCTGCCCCCAAGGAACCGACCGCAATCCGCTTCGGATGTCTTCAGAGAAGTAAGCCGACATACAAAGCCCGATTGCGATGCCCGAGAAAAACATCTCGCCGTTGTGCGCGTTGACCCAGCTTTGCCAGCTGTCTGGCAGCAACGTGGGAACGCCGAAGTACCACAGAATGATTTGCACCAGCATCGGCACGTTCTGGTGGTAGGCGACGAAGCCCGCAACGACACGTTCGGCTATCTTGTTCCCGGTGGCTCGTACAACCGCGAGAGCGGTTCCAAGGCCGACGGCCAAAATCCAGCTTTCAGCTGTCAGCGCGAGCGTGACCTTGGCGCCCTTAATCAGCTCCGGCCCGTAAGGCGCGGCGAAGACTGCACTGAAGTCGAGGTGTAGAGACATCAGGAACTCCTGTAATACGACGCCTTGCTGCTTTCGAGCTTGCTCAGTTCGTCGGAATCTGCTCGGTCTTGAAGCTGCGAGCCATCTTCAAACTGGATTTTTCCCCAAGCCATTTCTCAAAAATCTGCTGGGACTCGCCGCTCTTTTCCATGTTGTCGAGAGCAGTGTTCACGGCTTCGAGCAGCTTGGGCTCACCCTTCTTCAAGCCGAGTCCCCAGTATTCGACGCCGACTGCAGGTGTAAGGACGGAAATCTGATTCGCATTGGCGCCGAGCTTTTCGATGAAACGTCGCATCAGGGTTTCCGAGAGCACGAAGCCGTCAACCTTGCTCTGCACCAGAGCCATGAATGCGGACGGGCCATCGTCATAGCTCACGAGTTGTGCCGTCGGAAGGACACGCTCAATCACCGGGATGTTGCTGGAGCCCTTGATGGTGCTGACCCGCTTTCCGGCGAGGTCGTCACGATGCTTGAGGGGACTGGTCGCCTTCGCAGCTATAACCTGCTGGCTGACGAAATAGGCCTTCGAGTATTCGACCTGCTGAGCACGCTGCGGGTTATAGCCAAGAACCGCAGCTAGGATGTCGACACGGCCCTGAGTCAGTTCCGGAATGCGCGAGTCGAGCGACATGACCTTCAGTTCGGGTTTCACGCCGAGTTGCTTCGCAACACCCTTACAGAAATCGACGTCGTACCCGACAACCTCGCGGGTGTTCGGGTCCTGAAATCCAAATGGCGGCAACGTACTCAGCACGCCGCACACCAGGGTACCGCGCGATTTGATGTCGGCGAGTTCGTCGGCGTGGGCGACGCTTGCCCAGGCGCTGGTAGCGAGCACTGATGCGAGGCACAGCAATTTGAAGGTCGTTTTCAATTTCGTCTCCGTAATATGAAGGCCGCGATGAAATCCACGTTGAATCCGCCGCCGTTGAGAAATCATCCCAAAACTCTATAATTAGAGAAAGAGATATTTTTCGATGTTTCTTCATGCGAAATTGAGATGAAACGGGCGGGATTTCCCTATGACGACCTTCCGACAGTTAGAGGCCTTGGTGTCCCTTGCGGAGACGGGCACATTTGAGGGGGCCGCCGAGAGAATTGGCATCGTGCAATCGGCCGTGTCCCGTCATATCAAGGAATTTGAAGAGCTGTTCGGCTGGCCCTTGCTGGACCGAACCGGACGTGCCGCGCGTTTGACGCTGGAAGGCGGAGAGGTGCTGGCGCGCGCACGCACCATTCTTCGGCAGCGGGACGCAATCATCGATGCCGTTGCCAGAAGTGACGTGATTCACAGAAGGGTGCGCTTCGGGGTGACAGAACTCTGCGCGCTAACATGGCTGCCGCGACTCATGGGACTTATGCGCGCCTCCTTTCCCTCGGTGACCACGGAACTTGTTGTTGACCACAGTCTCGCTCTGCACGGGGGGCTGATTGCTGGCGAAATCGACTTGGCGTTCGTTCCCGATGTATTCAAGTCGGCTACCTTGCCCTCATTGCCCTTGGCAAACGTTCGTCATCACTGGTGCTGCAGCCCAACCTTCGATGCACCATCGACAGAGATACCGGCCAGCGCATTGGCTGCATATCCTCTGCTGATGCAACAGGCGCCCTCAGGTATCGCAACTGTCATTGAACCGTGGCTCACAAAAGCAGGAGGCCGCAGCCGAAGCAGCGTCGGAACTGCAAGTCTGGTGGCCCTTGCAGGCATGGCCCTATCGGGGCTCGGGATAGCGCTGCTTCCAACCGCTGTTTGCTCGCCTCTGATAGGTACGGGTGTGTTGTGTGAGGTGAAAGTAAATCCGCCGCTCCCCGAAATCCCTTATGTTGCGTTGACGCGCGCTGATGCAGCGACCGCTTTCCATCAAAGGATTATCGGATTGTCGCAATCATGCTGCGACTTCGAGATGTCGTATCAGTTGCAGGCGCTCGCGAAAGCCGGGAAACACAGCGAGATGCGATGATGTTGACAATAAAGCAACTCGAAGCGTTTTACTGGGTGGCTCGTCTCGGCACTGTTGACCGCGCTGCAAACAAACTGCACATCACACAGTCGGCCGCGACCAAGCGCCTCCAAGAACTCGAAGCCATCGTTGTTGAACCAGTTTTCGAGTCACAACGCACCAAATCAAAACTGTCTGCGAAAGGCCAAGAGCTATTTGAGTTGTGCAAGGACCTATTGGAGAGTGTCGCTAACCTTGAAGAACTCCAGTCCTCGACGCGCAGCGTTGCTCGGATACTTCAAATTGGAATGACTGAGCTCGTTGCAACAACCTGGTTTCCTCGCTTCGTCGGGAAAATGAAGGAAATATATCCCAACGTCCTTGTTCAACCTGAGCTGGTACACCTATCAGTAGAACTTCGTGCGAAGGTACTCGAAGGTTCGCTTGATATGGCTTTCATACCTGATGCTGAGATGCCGAAGGCGTTGACCCGCGTCGAACTGAATTCGGTTCCGTTCGCGTGGTTCTGTGCCCCTGGTATATTCCCCGCAGACACACCGGTCACACTGCAAAAGTTGTCCGAGTCTGCTGTCATTGAACAGGACGAGCGGTCCATCATCACGCAGCTATGCAGGCGCCTGTTTAGTGAAGCGGGCGTGGAACCAAGACGCTTGTTTGGAGGCAGCAGCGTGTTGGCGATGGCGGGATTGATTGAGGCGGGAATTGGCATCAGTTGCTTACCAGAGTCAATCGTGAGCAACTATGTATCGGCGGGGCGTCTGCAGATGGTGCGTACCCGGCCCCCAGCGCCGTCGTTGCGCTACTGTGCCATCTTCATGAACAACCCACAGTCGCGCATCGGGTACTCTGTCGCAGAGATTGCTCGTCAGTGCAGCGCGTCGGCTTAAGTTCGAGCCCCGCCACGTTTATGTCGCAGTTACATCTATCACCATCAGCTCCCTACGGCACGGCTCGCACGCAGAGGACTACTCGTTCCGAATTCACCAGCTGCAATGAGCGATTCTGCGCAGGATAAGTGTTACCGAGGTAGCCGTGGAATAGAACCTGCTGTTTCCGTCGGCTGCGTCGGCTTTCCCAACGGATGGGCTCGCTAGTCGTTGGTCGCAGCCAGCAGTTGCCGCGCGCGCGTCATGACCCAAACCACCTCACGCTGGGAAAAGTCCCATTCACCAGCGTCGACCTTCAATCTCACGCCTTTCTCGGCCCGGGTCAACGTGACGTCTGGCGACAGACCAGCGGTATCAATCTTCCGCGAGACGTACGCGGATAGCTGACTAGCAAGGTCTTCACACGCGTCGAAGCGTACCCACAACTCCCCGTCTGAGAGGGCATTCTGATAACGGCCGTCCATTTCGCGAACAAGAAGCTTCGGTTGAACCCCAGTGACAGCACCGGGGTCCGGTTCTCTCGGAAAGTCTCCAGGCGCACGTGGGTCTGTCATCTCGTTCTCTATAGCTGTGGCAACTGTCGAGTCGGTGTGACCATCGGACACGGCTCACATTTCGTCGCCCCGCGCGCGATTCGGCTCAGGAAAGCGCGGAACACCTGGCTGCCGAAGTGTATCCGCACTATGCGGTTGAGCGGCGCATGGCCGCACTGGTCGAATAGACTGTCGCGAAAAACCGATTATAACCGCTGCCCGGCGAAGGGTCCGTCATCTCAGGCGCCATACATTCTTTCGCAAAATGCCGCACTCGCACCAAGTTTCCGGGACAGCTCAGACGCGGCGTTCAACTGAAGTCGGTCAAGAGCTCCCGATTCTCGCGCGGCGTCGAGTCGAGACCTTACGCCGGTCAAACTAAGCGCAGCCTTAAACGTGTCGCCCTCACCAAACACCGGAGTGGCGAACCCCGCCGTATGCTGGTCACGAGCACCAGACGTGAACAGCGGCAACGTTGGAGGCGTCTCGTATAAAGGCTGCTTTAGCCCCCAGAACTTGAGCACCTGACTAATGGCCGCGTCATCCAGCGGAAACGATGTGCCAGGTAAGCGTGTTTCTCTCAGGCCTTCGGACGGCTCTGCCCTGAAGAGGCATAGTCGCTGCCCGTTGTCGATAACGTAGTACGAAGCGCTTTCCTGCGATTCGGCAGCCAACCTATGCAATATCGGTTCGACGAGCGAGGAGAGATGGAACGATTGCTCGTAGAGTTTGCCGAGGTAAAGAACCCGCGGACCAAGCGAGTACATGCCAGTCTCGGAGCGAACGACATAATTCATTCGTTCCAGGGAATTCATCAATCGATATACCGTCGTCTTGTGCATCCCGGACGACTGCGCGAGTGCGGCCAGCGATAGCGCCTCGGCCCCCGGCTTGAAACAGTCCAGCAACGACAGTGCCTTCTCGACTGCGGCCACCCCTTCGTTTCCCATTTTTGTCTCCCATTACCCGTGCTGGTGATTGTACACAGTACAACCATGGTTTACACGGTAAAAGGGTAAACGCCAGTGGAAACGCACGTTCCTCGCGAGCTATAGTTATTTCACACAGTACACCATAGTTGTACATCGTACAACGCAACTTGCAGAGGTAACGTCATGAGCACCACTTCGAACGGTTCGTCAGCCATTTCCCGCGACATCGAGCGCGTGTCGCCGGAGCTTGTCGCAGAAGCTTCTGAATTTCAGGCAGCCATCCTCGCGGATGTCGCCGGCCGCCGCGGCACCCTGAATAGCAGGGTGAAGCCACTGTCGCCGAAGATGAAAGTGGCAGGTCCGGCTATCACCGTTGAAGTTCGCCCGGGCGATAACCTCGCAATTCACGCGGCGCTTGCCATCGCAAAGCCAGGTGACGTGATTGTGGTGGATGGCAAAGGCGACCAGACCTGCGCCCTCATTGGCGAAATCATGGCCACACAAGCTCACGCAACGGGCATCGCCGGTTTCATTATCGATGCGGCCGTGCGTGACTCGCACGAACTCGCAAACGGCGAGTTTCCGGTGTTCTCGGCCGGTCTTAATCCGTGCGGGCCGACCAAGAGCGTAGCCGGTCGCGTGAACGCCCCCATTTCTGCTGGCGGGACGACCATCAATCCGGGTGACCTTATTGTTGGCGACGCGGATGGCGTGGTCGTCGTGCCGCGCCACGACGTCCCGATGATTCTCGAACTAGCCCGGAAAAAGGTCGAAGCGGAAACAAAGCGTATCGCGGCAATCAAGAACGGCGACACTCGCGCGACGTGGCTTGAAAAGGAACTGCGTGCAGTGGGCATGTTGGCAGACGGCGAGGCTTTGTGATGCAAGCGAACAAGCAAAAGCCAGTCGTTCTGGTCACCGCTGCCGACCTCGCCCCGCAGGCGCTCGAGATGTTGAGCGGCTTCGAGGTAGTGTTTGCTGGCAAGCAGCCCACTGAGGATGAGGTCGTCGCGCTCTGCGCCATGCATAAGCCCGTGGCCATCATCGTTCGCTATGGCAAGGTCAACGCGCGAATCATGGACGCGGCGGGCCAGCTCCAGGTCATCTCCAAACATGGCAGTGGCATCGATGTCATCGACCAGGAAGCAGCCGCTCAACGCGGAATAGAGGTGCGTGCGGCAGTCGGTGCAAACGCAGCTGCGGTCGCCGAGCATGCCTGGGCTTTAATTCTTGCGTGTGCCAAGTCAGTCACGCATCTGCATGTCCGCATGCGTGCGGGCCATTGGGACAAGGCAACCCACAAGTCTGTGGAACTGGAGGGGCGCACGCTTGGCCTGGTCGGCCTTGGCGCCATCGGACGGCGCGTCGCGGCGGCAGGCCTCGCTTTCGGGATGAATGTGATTGCATACGACCCGTTCGCGAAGGAAGCCCCCGCTGGCATGACGCTCGTCGAACTCGATGCCCTGTACTCGAGTTCGGACGTCGTCTCGCTTCATTGCCCGCTGACTCCAGAGAATCGCCAGATGCTGAACCGCCACACGTTCGCCCGCTTCAAGCGGGGCGCAATTCTCGTCAACACAGCTCGTGGTGGACTCATCGACGAAGCTGCTTTGCTCGACGCGCTAGCCGCAGGTCAACTGCGATGCGCGGGTCTGGACAGTTTCGATGTCGAGCCGATGTCGAATCCTCACCCATTCCAGAGCGTTGCCAACCTCATCCTCTCCCCGCACATCGGTGGGGTAAGCGATGCCGCTTACGTGAACATGGGTAAAGGCTCCGCAGCCAATGTGCTTGCAGTGCTCGGAGAGCGGACGCGCGCAACAGTCTGATTTGTTTCTGTAGCCAGAGGTCGACATGTTTTTCCTCAACTCACCCGACGTGCGCTCTGCAGAAGTCTTCACGCGCATGCCCCAAAAATACCGCAAGCCGGATGTTCAGACGGACTGGGCGGTGGCGAACCGGGCCGGACAAAGCACAGACTCGTTTCTCGAAGGGCCAGTCTGGAGTCAGGCCGGCTTTCTTTACGTAACGGACATTCCTCACGGCCGGATATTCCGTATCACACGCACGGGAGAGTGGGAGCTTGTCGTCGAGTATGACGGCGAGCCAAACGGGATGAAGCTTGTTGATGATAGTCATCTGCTCATTACCGACTATCGAAACGGACTGATGTTGCTCAACCTCGAACGCGGTGACGTTCGGCCGTACCTCGAACGCAGAAATAGCGAACGCTTCCGGGGTGTCAACGACCTGACCTTCGATTCGGCCGGCAACCTGTACTTCACGGACCAGGGCCAGACGGGATTGCATGACCCGACAGGCCGCGTGTATCGGCTCAGCCCAGCGGGCAAGCTCGACATGCTGCTCGGTAACTGCCCGAGTCCAAACGGCCTGGTGCTCTCCCCAGATGAAAAGGTTCTTTACGTCGCGATGACGCGCGGCAACTGTGTGTGGCGTGTTCCGCTTCAAGCCGACGGTTCCGTTAGCAAGGTCGGTCAGTACTTCACTTCATACGGTCCGAGTGGCCCCGATGGTTTGACCATCGACGCGGAAGGACGCCTCTTCATCGCCAACCCGGGCCTTGGCCGTGTCTGGGGTCTCAATCATCGTGCCGAGCCTGTCGTCGTGTTGACCAGTCCCGGGGGCGCGTCGCTCACGAATCTCTGTTTCGGCGGTGCCGACATGAAGACGCTATTCATGACCGAATCGGTCAGCGGCACTGTTCTCGTCGCTCAGATGGATGTTGCGGGCGTGCTTCCAAAGCAGGGAAAACCTAGGCTCTAAGGACTGACCCGCGCGGCGGGATTTGTTGGGAAACCAGACTACAAGTCGCGTTCCACGAATCGCGATGGAGGAGTACATCATGCAGATTTCTAACACCGCCCACGGCATGGCACTCAAGGCAGACGAAGAGCCTGTCGCGGATGAAGCCACACTTTCAACGGAATATGCCGCCAGTGAGCGCACGCTTGCCAAGGTGTTCCGTCGAATCCTGCCATTTATCTTCGCGTGCTACGTAATCAGTTATCTCGACCGCACCAACGTGGGCTTCGCCGCGCTCACGATGAACCAGGACCTGGGTTTGACTGCTGAGCAATTCGGCTGGGGTGCAGGACTTTTCTTCATCGGTTATTTCCTGTTCGAGATTCCCAGCAACCTCATCATGCAGAAGGTAGGCGCGCGGATATGGATAGCGCGAATCATGATTACGTGGGGCGTCTTCTCGATGTTGACCGCGTTTGTGGTCGGCCCCAAAAGTTTCGCCGCAGCACGCTTCCTGCTTGGTATTGCTGAAGCTGGATTTACTCCTGGCATCTACCTCTATTTCACACACTGGTTTCCCGGCAAGTGGCGCGCAAAGGTAACGGCTTCGTTTCTCGTAGGTATCCCTGTCGCGAACATGATTGGTTCGCCGATTTCGGGCGCGTTGCTTCAGCTTGGAGGCATGCACGGCTTACGTAGCTGGCAGTGGCTGCTCCTGATTGAAGGTGTGCCCGCAGTTATCCTGGGCGTTGCCTGTCTATTCGTACTGGCTGACCGCCCGGAGAAAGCGAAATGGTTGAGCAGCGACGAGAAGGCCGTGCTCGCGCGCCGTCTCGCAGCAGAACAGAAAGGCATCGCTACGAAGCACGGCGCAAACCTGCGCGATGCGATGACCAACTGGCGGGTTTTCGTACTCGCGTTCGTCAACTTTTGCGGCATCGTTGGCTCCATCGGTGTCGGTCTCTGGATGCCGCAAATCATCAAGCAGTTCGGCGTCAGCCATGCGGTGGTCGGTGGACTGACCGCCGTGCCGTACGCCGTCGGTGCAGTGGTGATGCTCCTGTGGGCACGCCTGGCTAATCGGGCTAGCAATCGGATTCCATATGTCGCAGGAGGACTCGTCGTCGCGGCTATTGCGTTGACAGCGAGCGTAATGACCGATGTGCCCGCTCTGAAGCTGGTCGCTCTCTGCTTCACCGTCAGCGGAATTCTTGCGTTTCAGGCTACCTACTGGGCTATTCCCTCAAGTTTCCTGACGGGCCGCGCCGCTGCTGGCGGCCTCGCACTCATCGTATCGGTTGGCAATCTCGGCGGCTTCGTCGGTCCGTCGATGATTGGTCTCATCAAGCAGATGTCTAACGGATTCACCGCGCCGCTAATGGCGGTGTCTGCCGTGCTCCTCGTCGGCGCAGCAACCATTGCATGGCTCGGCGACCCCGGTGCAGATACAGAGGCGCCGGTCACTGGCCACTGAACTTCCCACAGTGGAAGAACTTAACTCATCAAATTACAAACTCAGTCATGGAGACGTGATGCTGCTGAAAAAGACCTGTAAAAATTTTCGCATCGAACCGCTGGTCGTCTTCGGGGCGACGACAGTGCTCGGGATGTCGTTTGCTACCGCATCCTACGCGCAAAGCAGCGTGACTTTGTACGGCATCGTTGATGTAGGCGTCGAGCACATCAACAACACGACCGCCGGAGGAGGGCAAACACGCCAGGTGTCGGGCAACCTGTCCGGTTCACGCTGGGGGATGAAGGGCATCGAAAATCTCGGCGGAGGGTTGTCTGCCATCTTCGTTCTTGAGGACGGTTTCAACGTTAATGACGGCACCACTGCTCAGTCGACCAAGGGCATCGGTGCAAATGCGACGACAACATCGCGTCTCTTTGGACGTCAATCATTTGTTGGTCTTGCTGGAAAGGGCCAGCAGCTCACCTTCGGCCGTCAAAACTCGCTGCTGTATGACCAGGCTGTCCCGTTTGACCCAATGGGGGCGTCATCGCGCTACTCGACCCTGTCGCTCGATTATGCGATGGCTGGACGGATTGATAATTCAGCAAAATATGTAGGCACCTTCGGTCCGTTGACGGCCGCTGCGATGTACAGCACCCGGTACGACACGGGTTATGGCGCCGAAGTGCCGGGCGCTCAAATCACGGGACGCTTCTACAGCGGCTCACTGACCTATGGCACAGGCCCGCTCGCGGCGAGTGTGTCGTTCGAGCAGCGCAATAGCAACACGGTCGCCACAAACACCTCGAGCGAGCGGCGGGTCACCGCTGCCGCCACGTATGTCATCGGAAACGTGAAGGCGTTCGCAGGGTATCGCTTCCTTCGGGCCTCGCGCGCATTTCTGCCAGTCAACCCGGTTGTTACGGCCAACGGCGCCGATGCCGGGTACGCCAATATGTATTGGACGGGCGCGCAATACCGGGTGACGCCGGCGCTACAGCTCACCGCTGCCGCGTACTACCAGGACGTGCACGCCAGCAGCGCCGACCCGTGGATGGGAGTGCTGAACGCCGATTACTCGCTGTCCAAGCGAACTGACCTGTACGCGACGGCTGCCTTTGCGCGTAACAAGAGTGGCTCTGCCCTTGGCGTCAATGGATACGGCACCGTCGCCGCGGGGTACAACCAGACCGGCTTCACGGTCGGCATGCGTCAGAAGTTCTAACGACCGGAGCCGCTGATGCAAGTCGTAAACGCCCCTCATCTTCCCGTTCGACCGGACTGGCTCGCTCTGCATGACGAGCCAGTCCTGGAAGCACACTGGCCCATCGTCGACGCTCACCACCACCTCTGGGACCGACAGAGCGGACGTTATCTCGCGCACGAGTTTGTCGATGATGTCAATTCTGGTCACCGTGTTGTTTCCACGGTGTACGTCCAGTGCAGGTCAATGTTGCGCGCGGATGGCCCTGTGGAAATGCGTCCGGTGGGTGAGGTGGAGTTTGCGAATGGTGTCGCCGCGATGAGCGAAAGCGGCGTGTATGGACAGACGCGGTGTTGCGAAGCCATTGTTGGTGGAGCTGACCTGACACTAGGAAGCGAGGTCGCACCTGTGCTCGAGACGATGCTGCAGGTATCGGGTGGAAGGCTACGTGGCATCCGCAATCCGCTTGCCTGGCACGAGAGCGCAGCGGTCAGCTCGAGCCCTGTGACGCCGCCTCGCGACCTGATGCAGAACGTCAAATTCAGGGCGGGCGTCGCAACACTTGCAGGGTACGGACTGTCGCTAGATGTATGGGTTTATCACACTCAACTCGATGCAGTCTACGAGCTTGCGCGCGGCGTTCCCGACGTAATGGTCGTCATCAACCACTTCGGGGGGCCGGTAGGCGTCGGGCCACATGCGGGACGACGAGCCGACGTCCTGGGCGAATGGCGCAACAGCCTTCAGCGGCTCGCGAGGCTTCCAAACACCCTCATGAAACTTGGCGGTGCCGGCATGTCGGTGTTCGGGTACGAGTTCGCCAGTGCCGAATTGCCACCCTCATCGCAGCAACTCGCCGACGCGTGGCGGCCCTATTTTGAGGTCTGCGTGGACCTGTTTGGTGCGGACCGCTGCATGTTCGAAAGCAACTTTCCCGTGGACAAGGGGATGTTCAGCTATCGGGTTCTCTGGAACGCCTTCAAGCGATTGGCCGACGGCGCATCGCAGTCTGAGCGTCAATCGCTCTTATGCGGCACAGCGAGCAGAACCTACCGCTTGCGCGGAACAGGAGACAAAGCATGAAATCACCTGTCAGTATGCCGGCACCCGAAGCGGCCAGCGCGCCGGATATTGAATCGCGCCGCTACAGAAGTATCACGCTCCCGGAGTGGCGTTCGCTGACGCTCGCTGGACTGGGATGGACGTTCGAGAGCTACGACTCCTTTCTTCTGTCGCTATTGCTACCTGTCCTCGCGATTCAGTTCGGCTTGTCAAAGGCTCAGCTTGGACTATTCACGAGCATTACGGCGGCGGGTCAGATTGTAGGGGGAATCATTTTCGGATGGGTGTCGGACCGGCTCGGGCGAGTAAAAACGGCGATGCTTTGCATTGGCATCTACTCGCTCTTTTCGGGATTGCTGTCCATTGCGCCGGATGAGCACTGGTTCGCAACGTTCCGGTTCTTTGGTGCACTCGGCATGGGCGGCATGTGGACTTCGGGCGCAGCGCTGGTCGCTGAGACATGGCATGCCAGCCGCAGAGGCAAGGGTGGCGCTCTGATGCAGATGGGCTTGCCGGTCGGCGCGATTCTGGCCATTACCGTTGCGGGTGTTGTCAGCACCTCGTACGGCGGCCTGGCCGGCAACGGATGGCGGTTACTGTTTCTGATTGGCGCATTGCCGTTCTTCATTCTGTTTTTTGTCGCGCGCAAAACCCCCGAGTCAGATATCTGGCGGGAGCGCCGGGTCGCGAAAAAGCAGATATCCGCTTCCGTATCGACACCGTCGGCCAGAACAAATGTTCGCGGATTACTTATCGCGTTTACTTTTATCTTTTTCCTGCAGTACCTCTACTGGGGTGTGTTCACCTGGACTCCGACGTTTCTTCTGACGGTCAAGCATCTCGATTTCGTGCACAGCCTGAAGTTCGTCTTCGCGCTTCAATTCGGTGCAATCGCAGGCTTTCTACTTTTCTCCGCCCTGGTCGACCGGCTTGGACGCCGCCCGATGTTTCTTGCGTACCTGCTGGTGGGCGCCGTCGCGGTCGGCGTGTACATCGTCTCGACGGACCCGTTAGCACTGATGGTCGCAATCTTTCTGACCGGGTTCGGCGTGAACGGTATCTTCGCGGGCGCGGGACCATTCCTCGCAGAGGTCATCGGCAATACCGCGTCGCGCGGACTGCTGATGGGACTGGCCTATAACGGCGGACGACTTGGAGGCTTCATTGCGCCACTTGTCATCGGGGCTCTGGCTTCGACGGCAGGAGGTTTCACCCTCGGGCTTGCAACAACTATCGTGGCATTTGCCGCAGCTGCAATCGTAGTTCTGCTTGCCCCGGAAACACGTGGCAAGGCGCTCGAATGAGTACCACTAGCCAACACGCGCGCTTCTACGCGCGCATGTTTCCCGCGCTTGCAGAGTCCGCCTTGCGCCGCTATCTCAGCGGCCAGGTCGCCTCCGTATTGGGGAGCTGGACACAGAGCGTCACACTGAATCTGCTTGTCTATCATCTGTCGGGGTCGGCCGCGATTCTTGCACTGCTTAATTTCCTGCTCTATGGGCCGCAGCTTGTCGTCGCCCCGCTAGCCGGCTCGCGCATTCGCTCCGCCAACGCGAAACGCGTGACGCTCTGCGTACTGACGACTTCACTGTTGCTGACCTCAAGTCTCTTCACCTTGTCGGTAGTTGGCATCCTGGGAGTGAAGTTGATTCTTGCGCATGCGCTCGCTATTGGAGTGTCAAGCGCAGTGGAAACACCGGCACGCCAGGTGTTGCTGCTAACCAGTTTGCGGGACGTGCGCCTGACGTCCAATGCGGTTGCCATGAACACAATGGTCTACAACGTGGGGCGGATGGTCGGTCCGACCATAGCCGGCTTCATTTATCCGACGCTTGGTCCCGCAATGTCCTTCGTGATTTATGCAGTTGCGCTCTGTTTCATGGCGACGTGCATTCGTTCCATAAGCGCGGTCTCGGAGGCAAGACCGTTGCGTCCGGACAGCGGATTGAGGGACGCGGTCGGATACATCATGTCCGATGCATTCTCCGGGCGCTATCTGCCGATTCTCGCGTGCGTTGGGCTGTTCGCAGGCAGCTATCAGACACTCGTGCCGCTACTTGCTGACCACGCATTCCATGATGCAGCAAGGTTCACGGGGGTGTTCTTCGCCTGCGCCGGTGCCGGCTCACTGACCTCAGCCATCCTGCTGTCATCCGCTTTGGGCCCCCGCGCGTCCGCGCGCTTCATCGCATGGGCGCCCTGGACTGCTGTCCTCGCCCTCGCAGTTCTTGCGGGCACCACCGAGGTATACGAATCCGTACTGGCGTTCTACGCATTGGGATTCAGCCTGACGTTCGCCGCAACGTCGACCAACGCCACCATCCAGCGCCAGTGCCCTGAACACGTGCGTGGTGGTCTCGTCGGCATGTATGGCATGGCCTACAACGGAACGATGCCGATTGGCTATCTGCTGGTCGGCACGGCGTCCGAGGCGTTGGGCGTGCGCAGCACATTCGGAGCAATGGCTGCAGTGCTGACCGTCGGCGTCGTGGCCATCATCGTATTTCCTCAATTCAGAAGGCAGCGCCCAGGCGCACAATAGACTGTGGAGACAAAAATGCAACGTACCAACGATACTGCGATTTCTGCCATCGAGCGGCAGACGGTCCGCAAGGTAGTCTGGCGGCTAGTGCCTTTCCTGATGGTCTGTTACCTCCTCGCCTTTATCGACCGGGGTAACGTGGGTATGGCATCGCTTCAGATGAACAATGACCTTGGCATGTCGGCGAAGGTCTTTGGGTTCGGCAGCAGCCTTTTCTTTGTCTCCTATTTCTTCTGTGAGGTGCCAAGCAATCTGGCGCTGGAGAAGTACGGTGCGCGAATCTGGATTGCTCGCATCATGATTACGTGGGGCATCGTTTCAGCAGCAACGGCGCTGGTGCATAACGCGACTTCGTTTTATGTCCTTCGGTTTCTGCTCGGTGCGGCCGAGGCCGGTTTTTTTCCAGGCGTCCTGCTTTATCTCTCGTACTGGATTCCGGCCACCTATCGCGCTCGCATTGTGGCCACGTTCATGGTGGCAATTCCAGCCGCAAGTTTCATTGGCTCGCCGATTTCGGCATTGCTTCTTCAGATGGACGGTTTCATTGGTCTGAGAGGCTGGCAGTGGCTGTTCATCCTTGAAGGCGTTCCCACTGTCCTGCTCGGAATCGCGTGTCTGTTCCTGTTGACAAACAAGCCGGAAAACGCGAAGTGGCTCAGTGATGACGAGCGTAAATGGCTTGCGGGCGCGCTGGCGTCTGAACAGAAGACTCCCAAAAAAGTCCTGTCGATGCCGTTGATGAAGCTATTCCGCAACAAGTATGTGTTGTGCCTTGCGCTCGTCGACACATGCGCATCGGCAGCCGGTAGCACGCTCTCTGTCTGGCAGCCTCAATTGCTCAAATCGTTTGGCCTCACAGTGATGCAAACCGGGTTGGTCAACTCGGTCCCCTACGCGGCCGCTTCCATACTCATGGTGTATTGGGGGCGGCGTTCGGACCGTCTTGGCGAACGTCGTTGGCACACTGTAGTACCGATGCTGTTGATTGGCGTCGGGTTGTTTGCGACTTCGCTTAGCGGGTCCCTGGTGCCGACAGTGTTTATGCTCTGCGCGGTTCTGGTCGGCGCTTATTCATTCAAAGGCCCATTCTGGGCGCTCGCAACGGACATGCTGTCGAACAGCGCGGTTGCTGCAGGCCTTGCGACGATTAACGCCATCGCGAATTTGCTGGGTGGCGGACTGATGGTCAACGTGTACGGGGCGGTCAAGGAAGCGACGGGTAGTTATGCGCTCGCACTCATGCCACTCGCCATCCTGACGCTCGTGAGCGTAGCCACTCTCCTGTTGCTCACTCGTGCGAGCCGCGCTAAACAACTGCCCAACAAAACCAAGGTCGTTTAAAAAAATGCAGAACAAAACAAGACGCGCGTTTTTGCAGTATGCGGGAGCGGCGATGGCGGCCTCTGCGTTACCTATGATGGCAATGGCAGAAGAAAACTGGTCTAGTGGTTCGGAAGCACCTTCGTTCAAGCTGCCTGAGGGAGCTATCGATTGTCATATGCATATCTACGATGACCGCTTTCCCGTAGCGTCAGGCACGACTCTGCGGCCGCCGAACGCGACCGTCGAGCAATATAAGCTGGTGCAAAAACGGTTGGGAATGCGCAGAAACGTCGTCGTGACGCCATCGACCTACGGGACGGACAATCGTTGCACGCTCGATGCGCTAAAGAAGTTCGGAGTGAATGCTCGGGGCGTCGCTGTCGTTGACTCGTCAGTAACCGATTACGAGCTTCGCAACTTGCACAATGGCGGCGTCCGCGCGATTCGCTTCAACCTTAGCTATCCTGGTGCGACTACCCTTGACATGCTCGGTACGCTGGCGGCTCGAGTTTCATCTCTTGGGTGGCACATTGAACTGGTCGTTCAGGGCGCCCGCCTTCCTGAACTCGAAAGTCATCTCGAAGCCCTGCCGTGTCCGCTGGTCATCGACCACATTGCGCATGTCCCTCAGCCAGGGGGCCTGTCGACGGACGCCTTCCGTACTGCAGCGCGGTTGGTAGATAAGGGAAATACGTGGATTACATTGTCCGGGCCATACGTGGACAGCAAGATAGGTGCACCTACCTATGCCGATGTCGCGCCCGTCGCCAAGAGGTTCATAAGCATGGCGCCAGAGCGGATTCTCTGGGGTTCGGACTGGCCGCATCCCACCGAGAAGTCTTCGAAGCCCGACGATGCACTTCTCCTGGACCTCTTCGCGAACATGATTGAACGACCTGACTGGCAGCAACTGGTGTTTGTTTCCAACCCCTCAAAGCTCTATGGCTTCTCGTGAATTCGGCGGCACGTATGCTCTGTGAGGATGATTCCTCGGTTCCTCGTCTAAGATGTGCGAACGAGACGCCGCTGTCTTAAGAAAAACTCCCTCGTCGGTGCCCCTGCTAGCAGGTGTCAGTATGCTCCGACGCACAGCCACAACGGACTGGAGCAGAAATGCTGACAATCAACGAGACCCATGACGCGGAGATTGCGAGCTGGGTCGCATCAGCGAACGAACCGGAAAGTGATTTTCCTATTCAAAACCTTCCTTTCGCTGTTTTCCGACGGGCAGGTAGCAACGAGTCATTCCGGGGAGGCGTGGCAATCGGTGACCAGATTGTCGACTTGGCTCGGGTCGCACAAATCGGCCTATTTTCCGGACTGACGCAGAAGGCGCTCGAACAGTGCGCGGGCGCGTTCCTGAATGGATTTATGGCCATGGGTGAGGAAGCCTGGTCGGCGGTGCGCCTGGCGTTGTCGCGTGCATTGCGCACCGGTGCGATGCAAGAGCAGGCATTGGCCGAAGCTCTCGTGCCACAAGCGGAAGCGGAGTATGACGTCCCGGCTCAAATCGGCGATTACACAGATTTCTACACGTCGGTGTACCACGCGACAAATATCGGCAGGCAGTTTCGGCCGGACAACCCGCTTACACCAAACTACAAGTGGGTGCCCATCGGCTATCACGGACGAGTATCTTCGATTGGCGTGTCCGGTCAATCATTCCCGCGCCCTGTAGGTCAGTCTTTAGCGCCGGGCGCGATTCAACCAGATTTTGGACCGTGCAAGCGTCTCGATTACGAGTTGGAACTGGGTATTTTCGTCGGACAGGGGAACGAGCAGGGTAAGCAAATTCCGATTGATACGGTCGAGGAGCACATCTTCGGCATCTGCTTGCTGAATGACTGGTCTGCGCGCGACATTCAGGGTTGGGAATACCAGCCACTCGGTCCATTTCTGTCGAAGAATTTCGCCACTACCATTTCTCCATGGATAGTGACGCTGGAAGCGCTTTTACCGTACCGGGTCCCGTTCGTCCGCCCCGAAAGTGACCCGCAGCCACTCGCATACCTCGATTCGATAGCCCAACGCGCGGCCGGGGCGATTGACCTTCAGCTGGAAGTCTCGCTGGAGACCGAGGCGATGCGCCGGTCGGATTTGCCTCCAACCGTTCTGACTCAAACAAGCTATCGGCACGCTTACTGGACGGCCGGTCAACTGGTTGCTCACCATACGGTGAACGGCTGCAACCTGAGACCCGGCGACCTCTTTGGCAGCGGCACGCTCTCTGGCCCTACACTTGACGAGGCCGGTGCTTTGATTGAGCTGACGGTTGGGGGAAAGCAGCCCGTGCATGTATCGCCCGACGAGGCTCGAACGTTTCTTGAAGACGGCGACACCGTCATTATTCGCGGGTGGTGCGAGAAGCAGGGAAATGCACGAATCGGGTTTGGAGAGTGTCGCGGAACGGTTTTGCCAGCCCGAATCTAGGTGTTGCGGGGCGCAGTACACGTAATGTTTGCGTCCTCGGCAGAGTTGCAGGATGACGCTGGCTCTCGACAGCCCCGCAACGCCGCTTAGCTGGACATTGGCAACCTCCTTCCCCTCCGTCTGCTTCCACGTCTTTCGGCTAGCGCCACGTTTTGGCTGTGCAACTGCTGAACGTTCGTAACCGAGAAGGGTTCGGCCGCATCCGGCCGCCCGCGCGAAAACTAATGCACGCAAAGGCCAGAGGACAGCCGAACCAACCTGCGACGAAGTAAGCGCTCTCGAGTCGCGGTTGCTGCCGTTGCACTTAATTCACTGCTGGGCGTCGAGCAGTCCGAGCATCGCCACGGCACCGCCCTCAAGTCCGACACCGTGCGACGTATTGGTACTTGCCTCACGAGGATTAATCCGGATGAGCCGGTTCCGCGCGTTTTTTTCGCTGAACCGTCGCACAGTCGGCAGGGCCTTTCCGGCACCGAGTTCTACGACAACCAGCTTCGCTACCGTTGAAATCCAGGCATCCAAGCGTTGCATTTGCTTTTCATAAGGTGCATCCACCCACCCCCAGTCGCCGAACATCAAAATATTTGGGCGCGCGAGAGACCCGCAGCGCGGGCAACGAGGCATTGGATTTTCCAGAATGGACATCTCCTCATCTACTTGCGGATGAAACTCCTCCGCCGACCATATGGCGTTCGTGCAGGCATTCAAGCATTGAAGTGCGTGAATAGACCCATGGCATTCACGGACCCGGCTTCCCGAGAAGCCAGCTTTTTGGAACTGCCCATCAACGTTGCTCGTGAACACGAACGCGCCACGGGTCATACGGTCCGCCCATCGGCGCAGAATCGTGAAGCCCTCGTGAGGGACAGTCTTACGGTAAAGCTTCAGCCGGTGTCCGTAGAAGCCCCATGCAAGTTCGGGATGCTCCGCGAACATTGCTGGGTTTGCCACGTCCTCGAACGAGAGGCCCTGGTGCCGAAGCGCGGGATAGGCGCACCAGAAGCCGTCTCGGCCGCGAAAGTCAGGAAGGCCCGAATCGACCCCCATGCCCGCGCCAGCGGTGATGAGCAGACCGTCTGCTTCTCGCAGCCAGCCAGCTGCTTTCTCCAGTTTTTCGTCTTGCGAATCGGTCACCTCAATGCTCCCTTTACAATGCGACGACTATCGATGGGCTGAAACGCCGATGCATCAAACTAACGCGCCGCGGGTGCGACGTGTGCGGCAGCTTGCCTTGCGCTCGTCTTCATCGTCGCACCGTCGACGAAATTTGGCCTCGCTGATTAAGCGCAGCACCGTCGCCACGCTTTCATGTCCTCGATGGTCACCCCTTGGACCGAGGATTCCACGGCTCCCGCCAACTCCAGAAGCGACTTCGATTTTGCGCGTGCCGAAGACATCAAGCGCCGGGTTTCCGCGGTTCACACGCTTTCCATTCTGCCTCGTGCGATATTGCCGCCGCATCCTCGCAATGCCAAACCAACGGTGACGGAAATCGCAGCGACAGTCGCCATGTACAGACCAGGTGACGCGGTATTGTGAGTGAACTTGATAACGTTCGTGATGAGGAGGGGCGTGATTCCTGCGAAGGCAATGTTCGACAGATTCAACGAGAACGCGACACCACTGAAGCGTAGGTTGGTCGGAAACAGGTCTGCAACAAGATACGCGTACGTTCCATTGAAGGTCCCTGCTACGACGTCGACGAGTGCAAAGGCCAGCGCAAGACTTATCTCATGGCCGACGAGCTTCAAGGACAACCGGTAAGTAATGGCGCACATCACAAGTGTGCCGATGCGATGAATGATAGCGGGCCGGAGTTTCTGACCGAGCCATGCAAACGTGACAAGAGACACCGCCATACACGCAATGCCAACGTTCTGCCCCAGGCTAAAGCTAGCTCATCTGCTTGAAGAGAGCGCGTCGCATCGCACCACGCTCCTGACTTCCCGCGAAGAAACTCATTGATGCTTCATCGTTACTGCATCTTTGAAAAGCTAGTCGGGCGATAGATAGAGCTTTCTTGCGAAATCAAATGGTTTGATGCGGCCATGCTGCGTAGGAACGTTCGCCACCTGTCGTCCTGCTGCATGGCGCCTCGACGCGCCTCGCGGTCCGCCATGTCTTCGAATCTCCACAGGTGCACGACCTCATTCAAACTCCCGACCTCACTCACGAACCATCCGAGCGGTTCACCAAGGTAATGACGCTGGAGCGGCAGACCTTCTTTCTCGTATGCATCGAGAAACAAGGGCACTGTACCAACTCGGCAGGTATAAGTCCGAATCTCTACAATCACGAGTTCGCATCCTCAATGAAAGACGGAAGCGAGACCTCCGCTTCCAACTGGAATCGTTAGAAAAGTTCGCGCACGCCCACCATCACACCAGTCTGGCCGCGGCCCGCCACTGGAGCGGCCGGGACCGGCGACGTGCTGGACACAGAGAAGGTCGCAGCGTGGCCGTTGAACAGATGTGCGCCCGCAACATAGACCGAGCTTCGTTTTGAGAGCAAATAGGTAACGCGAGCGATGGCTATATCGCCGCGCACGCCGTCAACGGAACTGCGCAAACCGACGTATTGACCGTCAAGCAGGAACGACGGAGTGGCGAGGTAAGTAACACCGGCGAAAAAACAGATTGGTTTGCAACGACACGGTGTCGGCTCTGAGACGGCGATAAATCCATCCTGCACCGAGCTTTAGGTTACCGAACTTGACGAACCCATCAACCAGGAAGCGAGAGTCTTTATCCGACGATGACTTGAAGGCGATAGTTGGCTGACTCGGAATGAGGGTCACCGAAGAAGTTTCGCCGCCGCGCTGCTCGTTATACGCGACGGATGCACCCCAAGCCGCACTGTTATATTGGAGCATTGCTGACCATGCATGACAGGCAACGCCTTCGCCGGGTTGCTGACCTGCGCAGTTACCCGGTGCCAACGTGTCTCTCCCGAGGCTGAACGTCCCGCCCAAGGTGAAATTGCCAAAGGTGTTCGTGTAAGCGACAGAATTGTCCTGGCGTGCGCTTGCCAGGAACGGGTCGAATACAACCATCGAGTACGACGCCGAGCCGATGTTGTCTGCCTGAATCAACGCAGTCCACAGCATCTCCTGCTGTCGACCGAACGTGAGTGTTCCCCACGGATTGCTGCTCAAGCCGACGTAGGCCGAGCGGCCAAACAGGCGACCGCCTTGGTTCAATTGCCCGTTTGAAACGGAAAAGCCGTTCTCGAGGCGAAAGATTGCCTTCAGCCCATTGCCCAAGTCCTCTGCGCCTCTGAAACCCCAGCGGGAAGGCTGCTGCCCAGTAAGCTGGGTCGCCCGGAACAGGTTCTTGTCCGCTGCTCCAACGTTGCTCACATACTCAAAGCCGGTATCCACGATGCCGTAGAGTTCGACGCTGCTCTGTGCCAGTGCCATATGGGATGCGCCGCACAAGATGGCGGCAACTGCGACCTTCTTCATTCGTTCTGTCTCCGATTTTTAATTCTGTGCGATGCGCTTTGTCTATTCGCCTAGGCGTCTGCCAGGCGCGCTTGTTTCGCTGTGGAATAGAGACTATGATTTTTTTCAATAACAAAAAATTGACAATTTTTCCCAAACTCATAACCCCACGGTTATTTCATGAGCAGTCAAGTGAGCGATACGACGCAACCTGCGGCTATTGAGAGATTCTTCCGGGCGGGCCTGAAGCTCCAGCAGTTGCGGATTCTGGTGCGGTTGGCGCAAGTGGGCCAGGTTCGTAAAGTCGCAGAAGCGTTTCATGTCACACAACCTGCAATCTCCAAGCAGATTGCCGAGATGGAAGCGGCGCTTCAGATGCCTCTCGTTCAGCGGGCGGGCCGGCGCTTGAGATTCACAGCGGCTGGCGAGACGCTGGTCACCCATGGCCGGGAAATACTTCATCATCTGGAGCAAGCCCGAATTGAGTTGGATTCGTTGGCCTCAGGCGTTGCGGGGAAAGTGACGGTCGGGGCCGTCGGGACCACGACGCCTGTCCTTGTGCCGCGAGCCATCGCGACGTTTCAGCGGTACGCGCCTAACGCCTCGGTCTTGCTAATAGAGAGCACGACAGACCGCATGTTTCCGATGCTGCTGGAAGGTGAAATCGACATCGTCATCTCTCGGACTCCGCCACCGAACCAGCGAGAGTTCGACCAGACACCGGTTTGCAAGGACCCCATAGTGGTTGTCGCAGGTAAGGACCACCCGCTTGCATACCGTCGCGCTATCACATGGAGAGACGTCCAGGACGTGCCCTGGATATTGCCGCCGACAGGCTCTGCGCTCGACAAAGCGCTCGAACAGATTTTTTCCCGGCATAAGCTGGAATTGCCGCAGGGATGCGTGCAATCCGCGTCACTCCTGGCGTATCCGGTTTTGCTGGAAGCCGGCAATGCGATAACGGTGCTTCCGCACTCGTACGTGCAGCGAAGCGTAGATGCCGGTGAACTTGCAGTGCTGCCTTTGTCGCTGCCTCATCTTTCGTCGCAAATCCTGATGACTCGTCGGCGCAACCACGTCAGCCCCGTTGTCGGATTGATGCAGCGATGCTTTGAGGAAGCTGGCGCAGCAATGCCAGTAGTAACCCGATAAATAACCTGGAGGTAATGGAAAAGAGAAAATTCGTAACTTGTAGCACCGGTCACTTGGAAGCAGGATGCGTATAGCTGGCGGCTTTTCCCGCTTCAGAAAACGAACTTAGTGACCTCAATGAAGCAATCAAATGTGCTGTTCATTTTGTCCGATGAACACCAACACGGCTTGATGGGTTGTGCGGGCAACCAGGTTGTTCACACGCCGAATCTCGACCAACTCGCCGCGCGCGGAACGAGGTTCGAGAATGCGTACACCCCATCTCCCATCTGCGTGCCTGCAAGGGCGAGCCTAGCTACTGGCCGTCACGTCCATGAAATTCGCTGCTGGGATAACGCGATTGCCTATGACGGTGAGCCTAAAGGTTGGGCGCATCGGGTGGGCGAGGCTGGAATTGCGGCTGACTCAATTGGCAAGCTCCATTACCGTAGCGCCTCCAGTCCCACGGGCTTCCGCCGACAAATTTCGCCGGCCCACATCATGGGCGGAATCGGTCAAGTTTGGGGTTCCGTTCGTGACCCGCTGCCGGAGACTATGGGGCGGTCTCCACTGTACGACCAAGTTGGGCCGGGTCACTCGTCATATAACGAGTTCGATGAAGGCGTCGCTGGGCACGCTGTCCGTTGGCTTGCCGAACACGCGGAGCAGGAAGAGCCGTGGGTTCTCTTTGTCGGCTTCGTGGCGCCACATTTTCCGCTCGTCGTTCCTCAACGCTACCTGGACCTTTATCCGATTAACAGCATCGAGTTGCCAACGCTGCATCCTGACCGGGGATATAAGCGGCACCCCTGGGTTGAGCGGCAAGCGCGTTATATGGACCACGACCTGGCTATCGGAAGCGACGAGCAGCGGCGTCTCGCCATCGCGTCGTATCTGGGGCTTGTTTCATTCGTTGACGACAATATCGGGCGAGTCCTCGGCGCCTTGCGGGAGCTTGGCCTGGACGGGTCGACGACGGTCATTTACACCAGCGACCACGGTGAAAATCTCGGCTCACGTGGAATGTGGAATAAGTGCTTGATGTATCGCGAATCCACGGGTATTCCGATGATTCTTGCCGGCCCCGAAATTCCCGCAGGCCGGGTCTGCGAAACCCCGGTCTCGCTGCTGGACGTCCATAACACCATTCTCGATTTGGTCGGCGCGCCCGAAGACATCGCCTCGCCCGGTACATCCATGGCGCGGCTGGCAAATTCGCCAGACGACTCAACCCGAACCGTCTTCAGCGAATACCACGCAGTTGGCTCTGAGTCAGCGGCGTACATGCTTGCGAACAAGAAGTACAAATACCACTACTACGTAGGACTTGAGCCTGAGCTTTTCGACCTCGAGGCCGACCCCGCCGAAACGTCCAACCTTGCATCGCTGCCAGACTATCGCGAACTGGCCTCGGAGTTCGAAGCACAGCTTCGAAACATCGTCGACCCGGAAGCTGTGGATGCGTCCGCCAAGCAAGACCAGAACGCTCTGATTGAAAGCTTTGGTGGACGTGAATCAGCGTTGAAAACCGGAACACCTGGCGCCACGCCCGTGCGTCAGTAGGACGCTCTCACCCGTCCGGCGTCATTGCCGGAACCAGAGCTAGCAGCAATAAAAATCTTAGGAGACAGAGCAATGCTTACAACGAGCACAGCTCAACAACAGGCCGCCTTCTCTATGCGAAAGTGGAAGACTGTCTTTCTGGCGAGCCTCGGCAGTTCGCTGGAGATGTATGACTTCATCGTGTACGGCGTCTTCGCAAAAGAAATCGCATCGCAGTTTTTCCCGTCGTTCGACCCAGTCGTCGCTCTCATCAGCTCGTTTGGCGTCTTCGCCGTGGGATACGTTTCGCGTCCCCTCGGCGCTATTGTTCTCAGCAGTTTCGGTGACCGCCACGGACGGAAATGCGTGTTTCTCGTCTCCGTTCTGGCAATGTCCGCCTCGACCATTGGTATCGGGTTGCTGCCAGGCTACGCATCAATCGGGGCCGTGGCGCCAGCACTGCTCATTTTGTTGAGACTCATGCAAGGCTTCTTCCTCGCCGGAGAGCTGCCCTGCGCCATCACATATGTGGTCGAAGAGGTCCCGCAAAAGGCCGGCTTTGTGAGTGGCCTTGTGCTCTTCTTCTTGAACAGCGGCATTTTCATTGCGACGATGACGAATTTCGTCATCCAGTCTTCTCTCAGCGCTGCAGATGTGCATTCGTACGGCTGGAGAATTGCGTTCTGTCTTGGGGGCCTACTCGGCTTGCTCAGCTACTTCCTGCGACGCTCCCTCGAGGAGACTCAAGAGTTTGCCCGCATGCGGACCCACGTGTCCCGCAAGCCATTCCGCGACCTCATTGCTCGTCACGGTAAGGCAGTATTGATTGGCGTTGGCATCTCGAGCGTGGTGAACGCATCAAATATCATGCTCTTCGTGTTCTTCCCTAACTTTGCCACCAACACATTGCACCACGACCCTCGCGTCGTCAGTGCCTGCCAGAATGTCGGCATCGCGTGCCTCTCCATTTCAATTTTGTTCTCTGGATGGCTTTGCGACCACGTACCTCGCCGGTTCGTGCATCGGATTGGCACGTTGCTGATGATTGGCGGCAGCTACCCGCTGTATATGGCGCTGGTCTCTGGCACCGTCGACCTCTGGACTGCCGTAATCGTTATGGGTCTCGTTGGTGGCCTCGTCGCCGGCGCCTACGCCTGCATCCTCGCGGACCTGTTCCCGACTGAAGTGCGATTCAGTGGCATCGCACTGTCTCTGAACCTTAGTACGGTCATCTTCACTGGTCTCACCCCGGTTGCCATCACCTTTCTCATTAAGGCAACGAAGCACGCGGCGATTCCTGGGGTCTACATCGCTCTTATCGGCCTGCTCGCGCTGTGCGCCGGGCTTTTGCTCAAGCGATTCGGTGGGAAACTGCGTCAAGTCGATGCGTAATGACACTGGGCACGAGGGTCGAAAGGTCTTTTCTGACGCTCGTGCCGCCGCGGTTTCGCTCGCGATGTGCAGCGCGCAAGCTCCGTCGTTCACGCCAGATGCTTTTCCAGCCGTCACACTGTCGTCAGGACGCACGACGCCCTTAAGCTTCGCCAACGCTTCAAGCGACGTCTCATGAGGATGCTCGTTACAGTCGACGACGATATGCGTGCCACTTTCCGATTGTGTTCACCGGCCTGATTAGCGCAGCCGTAAATGACGTCGGCGACTTGCGCCCAGTCGACCGATTTGTTGCGCGCAATCGGTTCTCCAATGAGGACCCGTTGCGCCGTGACGGATTCAACACGGGAACGCAGCTTCGTGACTTAACTGCGCTCGTCCGGCGTTAACTTTGACAGATATGCCGCCGGAACAACTGAAGTAAGCCAGACGCCGTTATCCGAGCGGGTAAACGTATACCCATCGGCGTACATCTGCACGGCATTCACGACCAAAACTAACGGTTGGCCGTGGCGAGCACCTATGCGCGTCGCTGTGTTGACGTCCGTGCTCAGATGGACGGCATGCCGGGTCCGAGGCGTCAATCCATCCGCAGCAATACTCTCCCAGTTCCTCCAAGCGGTGCCGTGATAAAGAACAGCCGGCGGCTCCATATCGGTATATCCGAGGTCCACGCCTATCGAGTGACCCTGTGCCGCGCGTATCCGCAGCCCATCGGGTGAAAGCGAAAAGCGCTGTTTGTCGCTCGTGGCCACGACCGCGAGGATGACGTCTCGCGTGATTGCTGGCAATGTCCTCAGTCGCTTCGACGCACCCGCCTTACGTGCGGTGCGTTCTATTGCGCGTATCAGTTCATCGACAGGTACCCAACCGTGACGGTCAAGACGTATGCCTACCATCTCGGGCTCGTGGCGGAGAACTTTGGAAAGAAGTCTGCTCACGGTGACGTAGTTTTCCGGTGACCGCGAATCGTTGTCCATGTCCATAGAGGTTACAAGCTTGCGGGGGCATCCAGAATGTACAGTGAAGCGAACACGCAGCCGCCGCGGCGTTGCGTTCGTTTCAATCCGGTTTCGGGCGTGCCGCGCGGGACTGTTCCAACTCCTCGCTGAGCGCGTCTATCAGTGCTTGCATGCCGGCCGCTCGTTTCAGTAGCTGTCCGACTTGATACCAGTAGGCATATCCTAAGTCCCCGTCCTCTAGGCCCAATTCGTGAAGCTTGCGAAGCGCAATCTCAAGGTCAATATCGTTATCAGCGTTCATCTCTTTTTCCGCTGATTTTGAGGCGTTGTGGTCGCGCTGCCTCGCAGGCTTGCGCCTAAACAAGACCCCTTCGTTCACGTATCTCCTTTTGATGCGCACCACGACCAGACTGAGTACGAACCCGACTGCCGGCACGACCAGAAGTGCGGGGTTATTGAGCGCGAAGGTCAGGAGTTCTTTCATGGCGAGCAGACGTAAAACTGCGGTCTCGTGCCTACGTGAACAGCCGCGCGTATTGCTTTGCAATGGTCGCGGCTTCCTCAACCACCGGCTCAACATTTTGGAGCCGATGCAGTAGCGGTAAGTCTCGGAGAACGAATTCCAGAATTTCTTCCATGGTCTCGAGAGCAGTTGTGCTCAGCGCTCCGCGAATTCTCCAGCGGCCTTCAGTACAGGCTTGACCTTTTTAATCGCAAGAAATTGGAGGGGCGTCGAACCGCCAAGCGTCTCTGCCGGAGTGGTGAAAAAGTCCC
Organism: Paraburkholderia sp. BL23I1N1; assembly: GCF_003610295.1. Classification (NCBI taxonomy): domain Bacteria; kingdom Pseudomonadati; phylum Pseudomonadota; class Betaproteobacteria; order Burkholderiales; family Burkholderiaceae; genus Paraburkholderia; species Paraburkholderia sp. BL23I1N1. Next base: position 717,571 of record NZ_RAPV01000001.1, on the reverse strand, counting down.
ACCTGTTCCACCCGGGTGTATCACCTAGCCTACGTATGACCTTCGCGAAGTCGTTGTGATGAATCATGGGGGAAAGAAAGAATCCTGGGATGTACATCCCTGCGTCCAGTTCAACGCTAAAGACTCTCCCTGAGGCGACTTGCTTACTCAGTTTCTTCTCTGTGACATCTGCCGCCCCAAGGTAGTCCACCATACGCAGCAACTTTCCCTGACGCACGAGGGCGTATCGCTCGGGGTTTGCCGAGGTGCTCTGTACCGCATCCTCATGGTCGGGCGTTCGCGGTTTTGACTGACCGCGAATGCGCTTGCGTAGTTTCGCGTCCTCCTCACGCATCGAGCGGAGGTCTAAGTCGAGTATCGTTGAGACGCCAATGACTTCCCATAGCCGATTCTTCAACATACGACCGAGCTCTTCATCTGGGATGTCGAGAAGTGCCAAGGCGCCTATAGGGTCAACCAAGACTGCAGCGACAACCGCACGATGAATCGCATGGTCTATCCGCGCAAGCCGTGCTTCTTCAAGCGAAGGCGTGTCTCGTCTTTGACGAGGTGGCCGTGGTGTTGGTACTGCCTTGGTTGTGATTCGATTCATGGCGGCAGGGGCTAGTTAGAGAATGTACGATTCCAAGGTCGCTGCAGAGCAGTCAGTCAATCCCATGAACGCCGAAGGCCGCCATCGGGTGCGACTTCTAGCCTCCGAAGCGAAATGCTCAGGGGCTGTCTTCTGTTTCGGCTGTCGATGTCTGGGACCCAGGCGAAACCTTAAGTTTTGCAAGAGCGCGCACGGCAGCCTCCCCATACGTGTACCCGTGAGCGGTAACGCCTTTTACCGTGCAGACAGCGAAGCCATCACCCGCCTCGAAGCTCGCTCCTTGAACTTGGGCATAGTCCAAGGCGGCAAGCATGGTCGATTTTGGGTCAGAGGCAATGTCGACTGCTTTTGTATCCCGCGCGTACACGTGGAGAGTACGAGTGCCGGAATCGAAATGCGCAAACGCGCTTTTTGGGTCGCCCGCCACCTGCAGGCCATCCTTTTTGCAGAGCATGAAAAGTACTTCCAGTATGTCCAGAGAATCGATGTTGGCCGCAGCGGCCGATTCCGGTTTCGGTTGAGTCTCTGGAACAGTTTCGCGCGCCGTAGCGTGCACGATGCTTTCCAAGCGCGACATTACGGCTCTGCGCCTCGCATTGCTCCGGGATTCCATAGCCACCTCGTATAGCGTAAAACGGGCCGTTCGCTGCATGCTGACGGTCCACTCGCGGGTGTCGCCCTCAAGGGAGGGTGTTCCCATAAAAAAACAAATAGTCGAATTTCGACTATAGTCGATTTTGGACTATTCGAGACTGGACCGCAAGCTGTCGCCGTTTTGACACCTTGGCCTCCTCGTGCAAAAGTCCATCTACACCGAGCATTACGGTCTTCTGTTGTCCACGCTACGGGAAGCGCGGAAGAAGGCAGGACTGTCACAAGTCGAACTGGCCAAAAGGTTGGAACTTACTCAGTCAATCATCGGTAAGTGCGAGCGAGGCGAACGGCGCCTCGACGTCATCGAGGTCCGAGAGTGGTGTGTTGCGATTGGTCTTACGCTCAGCGAGCTGGTCAGTGACCTTGAGGCTGCCATCTCGCATGTTGAGCAAGTAAAGGCGACCGGGACAAAAACAGTCCGGAAGACAGCCCGTAAATCAGCCCACAAGTCAGCACGAAAAACGTTACGGAAAAACCGCCCCCGAACGGCTTAAATGTGCCTTTGCCGCTTCCCCGTGTGCACAACTTCGCTGCCCACACCACGAGGGTGTGGACAGCCGCCTGACGGCGGTTCCGAAGTTGCACACACTTGAGGCTGACGCGCCGGCTACGCCGGCTTGCCCAAACATAAATATATAAAACTTACAAAACCGTCGCTCCGGCGGCCACGGCGACTGTCGTTTTCGTCAAAACCCAACACCAAACCCTTCAAGCATCAAGAAGTATGGATGGAATTTAGGGGGGTGGTTCAAACGACGAAACGTTCGCACTGGCAGCCTAAGGGCCGCCGTCCTCTGCCTAGTTCACTGACGGGCTAGAGTCGCAAGACCGGTAGCAATACCGACAGAGGTCATATACGTCAGTTAAGCCTTGGCGGCGTCACGACGCCCGGGTCGAAAATCTAGTGAATCGCCGTCACGCAGCGTGTTCGTCCGCGTCGTGGTGGTTAAATCAAATGACAGAACTAAGTATGTAGAACTAGTCGTAGAGTGCTTCTGGACGCGGGTTCGATTCCCGCCGCCTCCACCAGACGCTGTTTCAAGCTGCACCATCAAGACTCACTCAAAACCCGTAAGTGGCCTGCTGCTTGCGGGTTTTTTGTTGGCTGCCTATAAAACAGAAGGCCCGCTCATCGAGCGGGCCTTTTTGCTCGCGGGTATCACAGCCGCGCAAAGCCAAAGGAATAAACGCACCCCTTCAATCGTTTATTCCCCACGCGCGCCCGCACGCCGCGTTCCGCGCGAGACCAACATCAAAATCAGGAGCCAACATCATGCGCAAGACTCTCTTATGCCTCTCCACGCTGACTCTCCTCGCGCTGCAACAGACTGCCTTCGCTGAAGCACCGAAGATCGTCGACGGCCGCTTCGTCACCGCCGACGGCATGACGCTCTATACCTTCGACAAAGACACCACGCCCGGCGTGAGCGCCTGCACCGGTGGCTGCATGAGCTACTGGCCGGCAGCCGTGGCGGGCCCGTCGGACAAGCCGTCAGGCGACTGGACGCTGATCCCTGCCGCCGACGGCAAACAGCAATGGGCGTACAAGGGTCACCCGTTGTATCGCTACGCGGCAGACAAGCAGGCGGGAGAAATGAAGGGGGACGGCTTCAAGGACATGTGGCACATGGCGAAGCCATAACCGATCGCCATTGAACCACGGGCCAGAGCCGAATGGCTTGATATCAGCCACCCACGAAGGGACCGACGAAGGTACCGACGCAGGCGCCAACGAAAAACGCCGGCAGCATGCCGGCGTCTCAAACAAACACTAAAGCGGAACCCGAAAGCGCCGACTCGCGCTTATTCGTCTTTAGGACACTGCAAATTACACCCGTTCGGATCGCCGTTGTCGCCGCGCTTGCGCATGGCCGACTTTTTGTTGGACTGGTATTTGTCCGAGGGTGCGGAGGCCGCAAACGGCATCTGCGGATGTTCGGCAAGACGGAATTGATCTTGCAGGATACCGCCCGGCACACCCGGCGAATTCTGTGCGCAGGCAACCGAAACAGTAGCGAGAAGCACACCAGCCGTTGCTGCCGCAGCACATGCGTGAAAAAGAGCTTTCATATCGATTCAGCGCGGCATAGCGCGCGGTTAAGGCGTAAGCGGAAAGTTAGAGATTATCCTAAACATACGCCCCACGCAGCGATGACGGCGCCATTTTGTTTACAGTCGCTTACACCGCCGTTGGGCCAAGCCCAGTATCGAGATCGAGCAATTTGCCGCAGTCGTGCGGATCGTAGCCTTCGAGTTGATCGACGCTATGCCGGAACGCGGCGCCGCGCAGCAAACCGAGCACCGTTGCAAGCGGCGTGCGCTCCAGCCGGGCGCGGTCGCAGGCGAAGTAATAGTCTTCGTCGACGATCGGAATGAAGTCGAGCCCGAAGTGATGCGCCGCCGGCTCGACGCCGAAACCCACGTCCGCCATACCGCTTGCCACGAATGCCGCGATCGCCGAATGCGTGAGTTCCGCCGACGCATAACCGTTGACCCGGTCCGGATCGACCCCGACTTTTCGTAGCGCAAGGTCCAGCAGCATGCGCGTGCCGGAACCGGGCTGACGATTGACGAAGCGAATGTCGTCGCGCGCGAGGTCGCTCAGGCCGCCGATTCCCTTTGGATTGCCCTTGCCGAGAAACAGACCCTGCTTGCGCTTCGTCAGATGCACGAGCACGTGGCGCTGCGGATCGAGCCAGCGCCGATACGTATCGGCGCATGCCGCGCGAAACTCGCCGAGCGGTAAGTGGAAACCCGCCAGATCGCATTCGCCACGGGCAAGCGCGCTCACCGCGTCCGCGCTGTCGCGGTATTTGATATCGACCGGCAGATCGTTCGCGACCAGCGCCGTCACCAGCGCCGCCACGGCGTAACCGTGCGACGCGTAGATCCGCACGTCGTCGGCCGGTGGCGCGAGCCAGCGGTTCAGATCGCTGGCGACTTCGCTCGCCAGTGCGTGCATGTTGCCGTCGAGCCGCTCGCCGCACAGACGCTGTGCGCGCAACACGGCCTGCCCGAGTTCGGAGAGCACCGAGCCGCGCCCGCGTTCCTTCGCGATCAGCGGACCACCCAGACGCTCCTCGATGCTGCGCAACAACCCCCACGCATGACGGTAGGACAAACCCTTAAGCGTCGCCGCCTGCGCGATGCTGCCGGATTCGTCCACCAGCGCGAGCAGCGGCACCACGTCCGACAGGCTTGCCTCGCGGCCATCCGGACCTTTCACAACCAGTTGCGCCTGGCACTCGATTCTGATCATATATGTTCAGCTCCTTCCTATTGCACGACGCGTATCACCCGCCTATTGTTCCGCTATCCCCTATCGAATAAACAAAGCATAAGTGCACACATTATGAATGACAAGTGCATATATGACTTTGGAGGAGCCCCACTTGGACGATTCCATTGCCATCGCGCCTGACCAGTTGGTGCAGCGTCACGCACAGCCGGGCATGTCGCTGCTAGCCGTGCTGCACGCCATTCAGGACGAGCTCGGCTACGTGCCGCCCGACACGGTCGCGCCTCTCGCGCGTGCCATGAACCTGTCGCGCGCGGAAGTGCACGGCGTCATCACCTACTACCACCACTTCCGCACGCAGCCCGCGGCCGCTGTCACCGTGCAACTGTGCCGCGCCGAAGCATGCCGCAGCATGGGCACCGAGGCGCTCGCGCAGCATATCGAGGCACACACCGGCTGCCGTTTTGATGCGGAGCATCGGCATGGAGCGACGGTCGAGCTGGAATCGGTCTACTGCCTCGGCCAATGCGCGCTGTCGCCGGCGCTGATGCTCAACGGCACGCTGCACGCGAAAGTGACGCCGAAAAAGTTCGATGCGCTCCTCGCCGCCGCCAACACACGCGTGGAGGAAACGGCATGACGCGCATTTACGTTCCCTGCGATTCGTCAGCGCTTGCGCTCGGCGCCGATGCCCTCGCCCAAGCGATCGAAGCGGAAGCCACACGCCGCGGCGTTGAAATCGACCTGGTTCGCAACGGTTCGCGCGGTTTGCTATGGCTCGAACCGCTCGTCGAAGTGACGACGGCTGAAGGCCGCGTCGGCTACGCGAATGTCGAAGAGAGCGACGTTGCAGCGCTATTCGACGCCGGCTTTATCGAAGGCGGCGAGCATGCCCGCCGTGTCGGTGCGGTCGATGAAATACCGTATCTGAAGAACCAGCAGCGTCTGACCTTCGCGCGCATCGGTATCACCGATCCGCTTTCCATCGACGACTACGTCGCCCACGGTGGCCTCGAAGGTTTGCGCAATGCTTTGCAAACCGACGGCGACGCCGCCTGCGAAGCGCTGATCGAATCCGGCCTGCGCGGCCGCGGCGGCGCAGCCTTCCCCGCCGGCATCAAATGGCGCACGGTACGCGGCGCCAAAGCGGCGCAGAAATACATCGTCTGCAATGCGGACGAAGGCGACTCCGGCACCTTCTCCGACCGCATGGTGATGGAAAGCGACCCGTACGTGCTGATCGAAGGGATGATCATCGCAGGCGTCGTGACCGGCGCGACAGTGGGCTATATCTACGTACGCAGCGAATATCCGCACTCGATCGCGACGCTCGAAGCCGCGATCGCCCGGGCGCGCGCCGCCGGCTGGCTCGGCGATAGCGTGCTCGGCTCGGCGGCGCATCGCTTTGACCTGTTTGTGGCGAAGGGCGCAGGCGCTTATGTCTGCGGCGAGGAAACAGCGCTGCTCGAATCGCTCGAAGGCAAACGCGGCGTCGTGCGCGCGAAGCCGCCGGTACCGGCGCTAGTCGGTCTCTACGGCCAGCCGACCGTGATCAACAACGTCATCACGCTCGCCACGGTGCCGATCATCTTCGCCCGCGGCGCTGCGTTTTACAAAGACTTCGGCATGGGCCGTTCGCGCGGCACGTTGCCGTTCCAGCTCGCCGGCAATGTGAAACAAGGCGGTCTGGTCGAGCTGGCGTTCGGCGTCACGTTGCGTGAACTGCTCTTCGACTACGGTGGCGGCACAGCAAGCGGACGCCCGGCGCGCGCGGTGCAGGTCGGCGGCCCGCTCGGCACCTATCTGCCGGAAAGCCAGTGGGACATCCCCATGGACTACGAAGCGTACGCGGCGGTCGGCGCGGTGATCGGCCACGGCGGCATCGTCGTGCACGACGACACGTCGAATCTCGCCGAACTCGCGCAATACGCCATGCACTTCTGCGCGCTCGAATCGTGCGGCAAATGCACGCCGTGCCGGATCGGCTCGACGCGTGGCGTCGAAGTGATCGGACGGATTCGCAACGGCGATACGTCCACGCGGCAAGTGAAACTGCTGCGCGATCTGTGCGACACGATGGTGTCCGGCTCGCTCTGCGCGATGGGCGGCATGACGCCGTACCCGGTGCTGTCCGCGCTCGACCATTTCCCCGAAGACTTCGGTCTCGATAACGTACACGACCACGCGCCCAAAGCGGCTGCGGCTTGACCCAGGAGCCTCACATGTCCGATGTGCTCAACTCCCCTGCCGGCGTCCCGAAGGAAGTCTCTTTGGGAGGCGGCTGCGGCTCCGGCAACTGCGCGTGCAAATCGCAAGCACTTGCACAACAACGCGCGCCCCGTTCGTTCTTTGACGACGCCGATTACGGCACACCGGCGCGTCATGCCGACGTCGACGTCACGCTGGAAATCGACGGCCAGGCCGTAACGGTACCGGCCGGCACGTCCGTCATGCGCGCCGCCGTCGAAGCCGGCGTCAACGTGCCGAAGCTCTGCGCGACCGATTCGCTCGAACCGTTCGGCTCATGCCGTTTGTGTCTGGTCGAGATCGAAGGCAAGCGCGGCTACCCCGCTTCGTGCACGACACCCGTCGAAGCCGGCATGAAGGTCCGCACGCAAACCGATCGTCTGCAATCGCTGCGCCGTAACGTGATGGAGTTGTATATCTCCGATCACCCGCTCGACTGCCTGACCTGCCCCGCCAACGGCGACTGCGAATTGCAGGACATGGCCGGCGTCACCGGTTTGCGCGAAGTGCGCTACGGCTTCGACGGCGCGAATCACCTGAAGGACAAGAAGGACGAATCGAATCCGTACTTCACGTACGACCCGTCGAAATGCATCGTCTGCAATCGCTGCGTGCGCGCGTGCGAGGAAACCCAGGGCACGTTTGCGCTGACGATTGCCGGGCGCGGCTTTGAATCGCGCGTGGCTGCAAGCGAAAACAAGCCGTTCATGGAATCGGAATGCGTGTCGTGCGGCGCGTGCGTTGCCGCGTGCCCGACCGCGACCCTGCAGGAAAAGACCGTCATCATGCTGGGCCAGGCCGAGCATTCGGTCGTCACCACTTGCGCGTATTGCGGCGTGGGTTGCTCGTTCAAGGCCGAGATGAAGGGCAACGAAGTCGTGCGGATGGTGCCGCACAAGAACGGCCAGGCCAACGAAGGCCACGCGTGCGTGAAGGGCCGCTTTGCATGGGGCTATGCGACGCACAAGGACCGCATCACCAAGCCGATGATCCGCGCGAAGATCACCGATCCGTGGCGTGAAGTCAGCTGGGAAGAAGCGCTCAGTTACGCGGCGTCGGAATTCCGCCGCATTCAGGCGAAGCATGGCCGCGATTCGATCGGCGGCATTACGTCGTCGCGTTGCACGAACGAAGAAACGTATCTCGTTCAGAAGCTCGTGCGCGCGGCGTTCGGCAATAACAACGTCGACACCTGCGCGCGCGTGTGCCACTCGCCGACCGGCTACGGCCTGAAGACCACGCTCGGCGAATCCGCCGGCACGCAGACCTTCGCCTCAGTCGACAAAGCCGACGTGATCATGGTGATCGGCGCGAATCCGACCGACGGCCACCCGGTGTTCGGCTCGCGGATGAAGCGCCGCATCCGTGAGGGCGCGAAGCTGATCGTGGTCGATCCGCGCCGCATCGATATCGTCGATACGCCGCACGTGAAGGCGTCGCATCATCTGCAATTGCGTCCGGGCACCAACGTCGCGGTAGTCAATGCGCTCGCGCATGTGATCGTGACCGAAGGGTTGTTGAACGAAGCGTTCATCGCCGAGCGCTGCGAAACGCGCGCGTTCGAGCAATGGCGTGCGTTCGTCGCCCTGCCCGAAAATGCGCCGGAAGCGACCGAGGAACTAACCGGCGTACCCGCCGCGTCCCTGCGCGAAGCGGCCCGCATCTACGCCACCGGCGGCAACGCCGCGATCTATTACGGCCTCGGTGTCACCGAACATGCGCAAGGCTCGACGATGGTGATGGGCATCGCGAATCTGGCAATGGCAACGGGCAATATCGGCCGCGAAGGTGTCGGCGTGAACCCGCTGCGCGGTCAGAACAATGTGCAGGGTTCGTGCGACATGGGCTCGTTCCCGCACGAACTGCCGGGGTATCGTCACATTAGCGATTCGATCACGCGCGCGCTGTTCGAGGAAGCATGGAGCGTGACGTTGCAGCCCGAACCGGGCCTGCGCATTCCGAACATGTTCGACGCCGCCGTGCATGGCACATTCAAGGGCCTGTACTGCCAGGGCGAAGACATCGTGCAATCCGATCCGAACACGCATCACGTGTCGGCGGCATTGTCGTCGATGGAATGCATCGTCGTGCAGGACATTTTCCTCAACGAGACCGCGAAGTACGCACATGTGCTGCTGCCGGGTTCGTCGTTCCTCGAAAAGGACGGCACCTTCACCAACGCGGAGCGCCGTATCTCGCGCGTACGCAAGGTGATGCCGCCGGTACCGGGTTACGCCGACTGGGAAGTCACCGTGATGCTCTCTCGCGCGCTCGGTTATGAAATGGACTACACGCATCCCTCGCAGATCATGGACGAGATCGCGCGTCTCACGCCGACTTTCCACGGCGTGTCATACAGGAAGCTCGATGAACTCGGCAGTATCCAGTGGCCGTGCAACGAGAGCGCGCCCGACGGTACGCCGACCATGCACATCGACACCTTCGTGCGCGGCAAGGGCAAGTTCGTGATTACGAAATTCATCGCCACGCCGGAAAAGGTGACGCGCAAGTTCCCGTTGCTGCTTACCACGGGCCGCATCCTGTCGCAGTACAACGTCGGCGCGCAGACACGCCGCACCGAAAACTCGCGCTGGCATGACGAAGACCGGCTGGAACTGCATCCGCACGATGCTGAAGAACGCGGTATCAAGACTGACGACTGGGTCGGAATCGAATCGCGCGCGGGACAAACCGTGTTGCGCGCGAAAGTGACCGAGCGGATGCAGCCGGGCGTCGTCTACACGACGTTCCACTTCCCCGAATCGGGTGCGAATGTGATCACCACCGATAGCTCGGACTGGGCCACCAATTGTCCGGAGTACAAGGTGACCGCGGTGCAGGTGATGCCGGTCGAACACCCCTCGCAATGGCAGCAGGAATATTCGCGCTTCAACACGGAGCAGCTCGATCTGCTGAGGCAGCGCGAGCTGGCCAACGCAACGTCGGGTAAGTGAGGCGAGCCATGGACAATCAGAATCTGATCGACATGGCGAACCGGATCGGCGATTTTTTCGATTCAATACCGGACCGCGAAGAAGCGCTCGGCGGCATCGCCGATCATATCGGCCGCTTCTGGGAGCCGCGCATGCGGCGCGCTTTGCTGGCGGCGCTCGATGAGCCGGATGCGAACGGCATCGAGATGTCGGCCATTGTCCGGGAAGCGCTGGTCAAGCATCGTGAGGGGCTGACGCCGGCTGCACCCGCTACGGTGTAGGCGAGCCGCCGCCGTTCAACCAGCGCATGGCGGCCCCCATCACAGGGCCGCCTGCTCCGGTATCACACCGCCCTCTGTGAACCACGCTTCGCAATGCCGCAGCAAGCCGTGCAGATCGGAACCCGTGCGCCCGCGCGCGCAGATGTAGCCGTCCGGGCGCACCAGATAGAACGACGGCCGCGTGCGTCCATATGCTTCGGATAGCGCCGGGGCGCCCTCGCCGGTCGTATCGGTCACGCGCCAGATGCGTACCCCATCCGGCAACAATCGCTCGACTTCCGCAACCAGTCGCTCCAGTTCCGGATCCGGCACCGGCGCGTGCTTCGCGGCGGGATCGAGCGGCGTTTCGTCGGCGGGTAACGGCGGGACCATCAGGAACAATGAGAAGAACGCCGGATCGTGCAAATCGAAAATGCAGCCGACGCCCGGCGCGCGCCCAAGCGGTCCATCCACCACATGCACCAACGCATCCGGCGCACGCTCGCCGGCGCGCGGACCGCCGTCGAGCACACGTTCGAGCGTCAGCGGACTGCGCCGATACTGGATCGACAACTCGCTGATGGTCATCCGCGCCGCGTCGCGCAGCGGACCGAGCGCGGCCAGCACCGGCATCACGCGATCGCGCAGCAGCTTCAGCGGTCCGTGATCGGCCTCGGCCATGTGCGTGACGAAACCAGTCTGCCGTAGCACGTCGCGCTCGATGGGATGCCGTTCGTGGTGGTACGTATCGAGCAGGCGGTCAGACGCCGCGCCTTTCAAAACGCGCGCGAGCTTCCAGCCGAGATTGAACGCTTCCTGAATGCCCGTGTTCATCCCTTGTGCGCCGGCCGGACTGTGCACGTGAGCCGCATCTCCCGTGAGGAAAATGCGGCCGACACGCAGTCTCTCCACCATCCTGCTGTTCAGATGAAAATGCGACGACCATGCCAGCTCCGACACGTCGACGCGTTCTCGCACACGCCGGGCGATCAGCGCCTTGCATTCGGCAAGCGACGGCGGCAACACCTGATCGAGCGGCGGTTCACCGAGCGCAGCAGGCGTCGCCGGCGCAGAGACGGTGGCCGGTTCGGCCGAATGATCCGCAATCAGACGATGACGGCCATGGCCCATCGGAAACAACGCGACGAGACCCTCGCCTGAAGCGAAGATATGGAATTCGTCGTCGGGCCAATCGGTTTCGGCATGCACGTCGGCAAGCAGAAACGTCTGCTCGAAGGCATTGCCCTCAAAGCTCAACCCGAGCCGGTGACGGATCGTGCTATGCGCGCCGTCGGCGGCGATCATGTACGACGGGCGCAGCGTCTCCGTGTGGCCGTCCGCGCGACGCAGCGTCGCCTGCATGCTGGCGGAACCCTGCGAGAACATCGTCAGTTCGACGCCGCGCTCGACCGTCACGCCAAGCGTCGCGAGATGCTCCGTCAGCAGACGTTCAGTCACGGATTGATCGAGAAATAGCAGATACGGATAGCGGGTATGCAGGGGATCGAAATCGAGGCGCGCGAGACGCATGCCATTGGAAAAAAGATTGGCGATGCGCGCGCGATGACCGAGTTCGAGAAATGGCTCGATCAGCCGGTGCTGTTCGAATAGCTCGAGCGTGCGCGCCTGAATGCCGATGGCCCGCGAGTAGGGGTTCGGTTGCAGCGCCTTGTCGATTAGACGCACGGGGATGTGGGCGCGCGCCAGACTCATGGCCGCGGCAAGCCCGGTCGGACCCGCCCCGACGATCAGCACCGGCGACGTATCGTGAGCGGCAGCGTCCATGCGGGCCTCCGGAGACGACAGGACGTCCTAGTGTACGCCGCCGGGAATCCGCTCAACGGTGCGCTGCATCAATCGTGCGGATGATTCATTGCGCATTGATGCTCGGTGGTGCCGAGGTCGACTTGCAGCGTGGCGTGCTGCATCGAAAAACGTTCGCGCAGTGTGACGACGATGCCGTCGATCGACTCGTCGCCGGGATGGCCGGCCGGCATCACCAGATGTGCACTGAGCGCATTGCCGGTGGTCGACAAGGCCCACACGTGCAGGTCGTGCACGTCGGTGACGCCGGGCTGTCCGGCAAGATAGTCGCGGATGGGCTGCGGGTCGACGCCGGGCGGCACGGCGTCGAGCGCCATGCGCACCGAATCGCGCAGCAGGCCCCAGGTACCATAGACCACCACCGCGACCACCAGCAGGCTCATCACCGGGTCGAGCCACGTCCAGTTGGTGTAGAGAATCACGAGGCCGCTGATCGCAACCGTGGCGGAGATGCCGGCGTCCGCGGCCATATGCAGAAAAGCGCCGCGGATGTTCAGGTCTTCTTTCTGGCCGCGCATGAAAAGCCATGCCGAGAAGCCATTCACCACCACGCCAACCGCCGCGACGACGAAGACCACCATTCCCGCCACCGGTGCTGGATTCATCAAACGCCCGATCGCCTCGGCGACGATCACGCCGCACGCGAACAGCAATAACGCCGCGTTGGCGAGCGACGCCAGGATCGACGAACTGCCGTAGCCGAAGGTATAGCGTGCCGACGGACGGCGCATAGCGAGCCATGCTGCGCCCCAGGCGAGCAGCAGGCCGAGCACGTCGGAGAGATTGTGGCCGGCGTCGGCGAGCAGCGCGGTGGAATGGGCGATCACGCCGTAGACGGCCTGGATCACCACGATCGCGATGTTCAGTGCGACGGCGATTGCGAAGGCGCGGCCGTGGCCTGCGACGGGTGCATAGGCGCGGCTGTGGCCGGCGTGACTGTGGCCCGCATGGCTATCGGCGCTGTGACTGTGGCCAGCGTGGTTATCGTGGCCGTGGTCGCTGTGGCTCTGCACACTGCGGCTGTCTGCGCTTTGGCTGTGATCGTGATCGTGGTCATGGTCGCGATCGGCACCGTGGTCGTGATCGTGGCCGGTGGAGGCGCCGCCGTCGTACGAACCGTGCGCGCGTGCGTCGTGCTCCTGCCCGCCACCCTCAAGCGCATCGTCAGCATCGCGACGAGCCGCACCGTGGCGATGCCCGTCTCGACCATAAGCTCCGCGCTCATCGCCCTCGACCTGCGCATCTTCGCTGTCGATCGCGTCGGACTCCCCATCGAGCCACACCGGCGCGTGGTCGTCCTCGCGTTCTTCGGCGCCCCGGTTCGGGGTGGTGGTTTTCTTCATGACGGGTCCAGGGGAAATTCGCCGGCCGGCTCAGCCACATGCTCGAGCATGCCGGCCAGCATCGCGCTGATGTGACGGTCCGCGGCAAGATAGAACACCTGCTTACCCTGCCGCTCCGCGCGCACGATCCGCGCCGCGCGCAACAGCCGCAGATGGTGGCTCACCAGCGACGGCGACAAGCCCAGCCCCTCCGCAATCGCGCCCACCGCGCGCCGCTCGTCGACGCACGCAAGCACGATGCGCAAGCGCGTCGGGTCGCCGAGCAGGCGAAACAGGTCGGCCAGCGGCACGATCGTCTCCACCGGACGGTCTTCGAAACTGACCGACGATATAGCGGAAGTCATGGTGAACATCATCAATGACATACGTATGAACAGGTGTTCATATGTTATAGATATCGAGATGGCAGGTCAAACAACAGGTCAATTCGGAGGGCGGTCCGGCGAGTGTGGGAAAATGCGGCGTCCGCCTTACCCGAAATTCCATCCCCCGTCATGCAACAAGTATTTGACCGCGCGTTCGCGGCGCATCGTGACGGCCGCCTCGACGACGCCGAACGCGGCTACCGCGCGACGCTCGACGGCAATCCCGTGCACGTCGACGCGTTGCACCTGCTGGGCGTCCTGCGCCACCAGCAGGGCCAGCACGCCGAAGCCGCCGAGCTCGTACGGTGCGCGGTGAACCTGCGCCCGGAAGACGCCGCGCTGCAACTGAACCTCGGCAACGCGCTGAAAGCGTTGGGCCAGATCGACGACGCCATCGAGCAGTTCCGCAATGCGCTCACGCTGGCGCCGTCGTTCCCGATGGCGCACTACAACCTAGGCAATGCGTATGCGTCGGTGGGCCGCCACGAAGACGCCGCCGACGCCTTCGAGAAATCGTTGCGCCTGCAACCGAACGACGCCTCATCGCACAACAATCTCGGCAACGCATTGCATGCGCTCGGCCGTCATACGGAAGCGATCGCGTCGTTCCAGCGCGCGCTCGGACTGCGCCCGGGGCATGCGGGCGCGCTCAACAATATGGGCATGTCGCTGAATGCGCTTGAGCGCGCGGACGAAGCAATCCCTTGCTTTCAGGCGGCACTGGCGGCGGAACCGCGTTTCGTCGCCGCGCACTTCAATCTTGCCAATACGCTCGACGCCACCGGCCGCCACGAAGAAGCCGTCGCCTCTTTCCAGGCGGCGCTCGCCTTGCAGCCGAATCTGCCGCCCACCATCTTCGGGCTCGGTAACGCGCTCGCGGCACTGGGGCGCCATGCTCAGGCGCTACCGTATCTCGAACGCGCGGTGGGTCTCGATCCGCAATTCGCGCTCGCATGGCTGAGCCTCGGCACGGCACATCAAGCGCTCGGCGCGCACGCCGCGGCAGTGCGGGCATTCGATCAGGCGCTGCGTTTGCGCCCCGATCTCGCGTCTGCGCACATGAACCGCGCGCTCGCCTGGCTCGCGTTGCGCGATTTCGCGCGCGGGCTGCCGGAATACGAATGGCGGCTGCAAACCACCGCGCAACCGGCCATCCAGACGTTGCCGCGCTGGCACGGCGAGCCGATCGAACAACGTACGCTCCTCGTCCACGCCGAGCAGGGTTTCGGCGATACGTTGCAATTCGTGCGCTTCGTGCCACTGGCCGCGCAGCGTGCTGCGCGCGTCGTGCTCGAAGTGCAGCCGCAATTGCTGCCATTACTTGCGCCGGCCGCGCAAACGTGGCGCGTCACGCTGATCGCCCAAGGCACACCGCGGCCGGCGGCGGATCTGCACTGCCCGCTGCTGAGCTTGCCGCTCGCGCTCGGCACAACCTACGACACGATTCCCACCCGCACGCCCTATCTCAGCGCACCGCCGGCTTACGGCCGCAAATGGCGCGGCTCGCTCGGCGGTCATGCGAAACGCAAGATCGGCATTGCGTGGTCAGGACGCATCCAGCAGAACGAAACCCGTTCGATGCCGCTCGAGGCGCTTGCTCCGCTGTTCGCGCTCGAAGGGATCGACTGGATCGTGCTGCAACCTGAACTGAGTGCCGAAGAACGCGCGGCGCTCGACACGCATCCGCGCGCCGCGTCGATTCATCGGCTGGATAAACGGATCGGCGATTTTGCGGATACCGCGGCGATCATCGAGCGGCTCGACGCGGTGGTATCGATCGATACGTCGATCGCTCACCTTGCCGGCGCGCTGAAAAAACCGCTCTGGCTGATGCTGCCGTTCGCTGCGGATTGGCGCTGGTTCGTCGGCGAGACGCGCAGCCCGTGGTATCCGGGCGCAACGCTGCTGCGCCAGCCGCAACCCGGCGCGTGGGGCGACGTCGTGGAGGCGGTGGCAAACGAATTGCGCCTTGGATAGCGAGGCGTGATGAAGGCCGTTGCAAACGACTTGCACCTCAGTTAGCGAGGCGGTCTCATCGAAACTGATTGCCAGGTGGCGATGCGACGCCCATGAAAAAACCCCGCGTTCACGAACGCGGGGTTTTTGTTTGTCCGGCTGAACGGTGACCCGTCAGCTCAACCTTAAGCCGTTCGATACTGATCGCGCGACGCCGGCGTGCGATACAGCACCAGCGTCGCGATCAGCCCGCAGATCGCCGCCACGCCCAGGAACAGGCCAGGCGCCGCCTTGTTGCCGGTGGTGTGAATCAGCAGCGTCGAGATGGCCGGCGTGAAACCGCCGATCGTCGTAGCCAGGCTGTAGGCCAGCGAGAAACCGGCGGTTCGCACTTCGACCGGCATCACTTCGGTCAGCGCCACCACCATCGCACCGTTGTAGCTGCCGTACAGGAACGACAGCCACAACTCGACCGCCAGAAGACGGGCGAACGACGGTTCGGCAACCAGCCATTGGAGCGCCGGATACGCGGTGACGATCGTCAGGATCGTGAAGACCAGCAGTACGGGACGGCGGCCGATGCGGTCCGACAACGCGCCCGAGAGCGGCAACCAGACCAGGTTCGACAAACCGATACAGACGGTGACCACGAGCGTATCGATCGACGACAGCTTCAGCACTTCCTTGCCGAAGGTCGGCGTGTAAGCCGTGATCATGTAGAACGACACGGTGGTCATGATGACCATGCCCATGCCGCCGAGCACGATGCCCCAGTTCGCGGCCATCGTCTTCATGATCTCGCCCATGCTCGGATGATGCTTGCGCGCCTTGAATTCCTCGGTTTCCTGCAGCGAACGGCGGATCAGGAATAGGAACGGCACGATCAGGCAGCCGATCAGGAACGGCACGCGCCAGCCCCAGGCCGTCATCTGGTCGGCAGGCAGCACTTTGTTGAGCATCACGCCGATCAGCGCGGCGAACACCACGGCAACCTGCTGGCTGCCCGACTGCCATGCGCAATAGAAGCCCTTGTTGCCCTTGGTGGCAATCTCGGACAGATAGACCGACACGCCGCCCAGTTCGACCCCGGCGGAGAAGCCTTGCAGCAGCCGGCCGCCCAGCACGAGTACGGGCGCGAGCACGCCGATGGTCGCGTAGCCCGGTATCGACGCGACGGTGAGCGTGCCGAGCGCCATCAGGCCGAGGGTGAGAATCAGGCCTTTGCGCCGGCCGTGATGGTCGATATAGGCACCCAGCACGATTGCACCAAGAGGGCGCATCAGGAAGCCCGCGCCGAATACCGACAGCGACAGCATCAGCGAGGCAAATTCGTTACCGCTCGGGAAATAGGTCTTGGCGATCGCGGAGGCGTAATAGCCGTAGACCATGAAGTCGTACATCTCAAGAAAGTTGCCGCTGACCACGCGGAAAACTGTCTTGACTTTGGATTCTCTGGATGAAGCGGTAGCGTGTGACGCAGTAGACATGACATTCTCTGATTAACCCGTCGCCACGCAGACTCGGTGGCGCTCAGGCAGTTGAAACGATTCACCGCGGTTGGCAAGCGGATGCCACAGGCAACTTGATAGAACGCGCCGGGGGCGCTGCATTTTCATGCCGGACGCATTCATGCGGTATCAGGGTAAACGTTGTGAAACAGCCGGAGGCCGCAACACGTAATGTTACCGTTCATGGCACTGTCGCGCATTTCATACAGTTTCATTACAGACAACGCCGGCTCGCCCTTGCGGTAAACTTTTTGCAGACAGGCAATTCCCGTTGACCACCCTCCCGATGCAAACCTCCCGCGCACTTTCGCTGCGCCCTGCGACTCTCGCGGATGCAGCACTGATCGCCTCGATCCATAGCGCTAGCTGGCAGGCTACCTATCGCGGCCTGTTACCGGACGCATTTCTCGACGGCGAAGTGACGCGGGAGCGTGCCGCCTATTGGGAAGCGCGCCTGCGCGCGCCGGGCGGCGAGCGTCGCATGGTTCTGATCGCCGAACTCGCGGACGAGCCGATCGGTTTTGTCTGCGTCGAACGGCAACCGGAGTCCGCGTGGGGTGTCCTGCTCGACAACCTGCATGCGCTGCCGGCGCACCAGGGCATCGGCGCGGGCAAGCTGTTGATGCGCGCGGCCGAGGACTGGGCGCGCGCCCAAGGAGAGAGGCAGTTGTACCTTTACGTACTCGAGGGCAACACATCGGCGATCGGCTTTTATGAAAAGCAGGGCTGGCAGTTTGTCGGCGCCGAACCCGATCATATGGGCGGCGTGGATATTACTGCGTTGCGCTATGTGTACCGGCTGGATCCATAAAACAGGCGCTTCCTCTTTGGTTGTCGTCCGAAAACGGGCCGACTCGGAACTCAATGGCGCGCCTTTTTCGGATCAATCTGATCGTTAGTTGGGCCACTTCCAGGCATCATCTTCCACACCCCGATGGCTTCTCAGTGACCGCTCATGCGGCGGCGTGCTCGACCTGAGTACGGCGTTTCCATATGGCGTTGTGTATCGCGCTTTCACACGCATCGCTTCGAAGCCAGAGCCCCCTGAGCCGCCAGCCCGCGGTCCCTTTACGAGGCGCTGCGAAGATACCAATGTCGACCACCATCCCCCTCACCCTGATCGAAGGCTCCATGCCGCTGCCGAGCCTGTCGCCGCTGGGCCGCCTGCTGCCCGCGCCATTCGGCCGCGATTGGGCGCTGCTGCCGCCGGCGTACAGTTTGCGTGCGGAACTCGAGGCGCTCTATGCGGCCGTGTTACGTACCTTTTGTCTGAATGCGGAAACCATTCGCGCGCTCTGCCAGTGGGAATCGTTGCGCAAGCCGCCGGTTGCATCCCCAGGCTCCGCCTTGCCGGCGCCCTCGACAACCGTGTTCGACCTACCGGCTGATGAAGCTTCGCGAACCTTCGCAGAAACCGCCGCTTTCTCGACGGTCAGCGCACCATCGGTTCCTGCCTCTCCGCGCGGCGGGTCGATGCATTGGGGTGCGCTAGCGGGTAGCGCTTGCGCACTCGGCGGCGCCGCAATGCTTGCCTGGGTTGCGTTCGGCCATCTCTCGCAGCGTCAGGCGATTAGCGAGGTCAAACTAGCGACAAACGCCCCAGTGCGTCAGGAGGCGCAGTTGGCGAGTCGTCACTCGCCTGATGTCGCTGCCCTGCCCTACGCCGATGCTAACAACCGTGCAGCGGCGTCTGCACCGGGCGCTGCTTCGTTGCCTGTGGATGTAGCGAGCGTGGCGGGTGCGTCTGGATCGGTCTCCACATCCGAAGCCGCGTCGCCTGATACTTCATCGCAGGCACTTGCCGCGACTCCGCGGCGCGATTTTACGGCGAGTCCCGCCACGGGAATCGTCACGACAGTCAAGGCAGCGCCGCCGCACGCTACAGCCGGCAGAAACGTTTCGCGACGCAGGGATAAGCTTCGCGAAAGCGCCCCGAGCCGGGACGAACGGAACGGCCGCAGTTCGCAGGCCATCATCGCGACTCAGGTGTCGCCGCAACTGCCATCGCAGTTGCCAAGCATCTCGCCGACGAATTACGACGTGCCGCAGATCACCGTGCCGGCGGCTGCACAACGAACGTCGCCGAAACCGTCGACGGCGGGTCCTTACTCGCCACTCGCGCCATCGCAGCTCGGCACCGAAGAATACGCGTCGATGACCATGTCAGCGGGCACACACCTGCGCAATATTGCGCCACCATCGCGCCCTGCCTCGTCGATCAATCCGCCTGAAAACGCTGGGACAGAATGGGTCAATCAGATGTCGCATCGTCGTGTGACCGAGGTACCTGATCAGTTCGCGAAGTAGGTTCGTAAAGCAGGCGCACCGTTATCGCAAAATCACGGCACAAAAAAAGCCCGGCAATTCGTTTTGCCGGGCTTTTTTACGCTCACGCGCTTACTTCTGGGTTGGCAATCCGAACTCGGTTTGCCGCTGCAACTGCATGACTTCGCCTTGCACCTGACGCAACTGTGCCTGCGCCTTTTCCTTTTCCGCGTGCAGCGCAACCGCCTCGCCTTGCGTCTGCCGCTGATAGTCGTTGACCTTGGCCTGCTGCGTACGCGCGACGTCGAGATCGGCCTGCAACCGTTTCGCGCGATCTTCCGACAACGCGATGATGTCTTCAATATACGCCTTCTGCGCCTGCAACTGCGTGCGGCGAATCTCGACGTCCGCGAGTTGCTCCGTCTGCTGGACGAAGCCAGCGTAGACCGCTTCAGCTCGGCCTACGTCCGCCGACTTGATCACACGCCAGAAATGCTTGTTCTGGAAAAGCGCAACGTAATACGTCATTTCCTGCGGATAGAAAAACAGACTCGCGCCGTAACTGCCGTTATACGTGGTGCGCAATTCGCTCAGCTTCGCGCCGTGAATCATCTGCGTCAGTTCGGCAACATTGCCTTGTGCGTCACTGGCAGCAGCCGGCGTGCCTGAAGCCGCACTGCGCAGCGCAGCAGCGACCGGTTGCGGCGTTAGCGTATTCATGGCCGGGCGCGTACCGACCAGAGGTGCGGCCTCGCCGCTTTGTGCTGCCAGCACGAACCCACCATGCTGCAACAGCGCACACGAGGTCGCGAGCAGCATGGCGCGCCGTACAACTAAGGGGTACTTCATACGTGCATGCTCCATGCAAATCCAAAACAGCTTTAGATTATCGCGCGGATTAGCTGATAAGCGAAGCACTCAGGTGCCACACTGACAGACTTTAAATCGAGATAAATCGAGATAAATCGATAACGAATGATTTGGCTGGGTGGGCCCATTAGTCGCGAAATAAAATATTTCAGATAAGACAAAAACGCAACAATCTGACTCAGGCATCCGTCATGCAGATATTTCCTAATCTGCATGGCGTTCGCACGAATCCAACATTGAGCAGAGCGACAATATGAAGATAAGTAACCCGATGAATAGATCGCTCGACTGCGCGTTTTTATTTCGCACAAGCCCGATGAAAAAGAGACCGCACAAGATCCGTCGGAGAAAACGCGCGACGCATGATCGAGCGGCCCGAGCGCCTCGGTCGACAATCCCTCGCTATCCTGACTATCTTGATAATGTGCCGCCAACGGCCGGCGAATAGCGACCTTCCATCCCGATAAGAAAGCGAAGGGAAAGGGAAAGAGAGAGGGAGCGAGAAAACTCCCGCGCGGTGCGCTGCCGCCGAACATGCCAGCATGCGCACCACAAGAATTCGACCCTGAGAATCCAGACTCGAACGCGCGGCTCAAAGGTGCAGGCTTAAAACCGCGTTTCGCGCGCGACCCGGAGGAAGGTATCGAGCAACGGCGTGCAATCGAGCAACTCCGGACCGCCTGCTCGATGAAACTCCGGGTGCCACTGCACCCCCATCACGAACGGCGCACGCCGATAGCGCACGGCCTCGATGATGCCGTCCGACGCCGATACCGCCTCGATATTCAGATCGCGGCCAAGCGTCTTGACCGCCTGATGGTGTATCGAGTTGACGATCGCCTCACGCCGGCCCGGAAACATATTGACCAGGGTCGAGCCATCCGGGAAATGAACGCTGTGCCGATGCTGATCGTAGTTCTCGTTGACGTGCGCACCGGCGGTCGGCACGTCGGTGGCAATGTCCTGGTACAGGGTGCCGCCGAACGCCACGTTGATCAGTTGGCAACCGCGGCATACGCCGAGCACCGGCTTGCCCGACTCGATGAACTCGTGCAGCAGTTCAAGTTCGTACATGTCGCGCACGCGGTCGCCCGGCCACTCGTGGCTCGTCGCCTGTTCCGCATAGGACTGCGGCGAGACATCCGCGCCGCCCTGCAGCAGCAGGCCGTCGAGATGCTTTGCATAGTCGCGCAAACGGATATTGCTCGGATGCAGCATGCCCTGATGGCCGACCGTCGGAATCATGAACACCAGCACGTCGCGCGACATGACCCAGTGCGCAATCGATTCCTCGAGGTATTGCAGCGTCTTGCCCCGCAGCCCCTTCGCGCCCGGCTCCGGGTGGAAGATGCGCGCCGACACGCCGATGCGCAGCGTACGCTGCGTGATCCTCTGGCCCGCGCGATCGAACAGTTGGCGCGCGCGCGCCGCGACGATGCGGCCGAACACGGTCCACGCCGAATCGCTTTGCTTCAGATAGCGCGGCGGCGAAGGCGGCAACGCGTTCGGCGGCGGTGGATTCGATGCCGTGAAGTCTGGCGCAGCGCCAAAACCCGGCGGCGGCGAGCCGGCCGGGCGAGCCGCGGCGGCAGCTTTCCCCGCCTCTTCCACTGTTCCTTCTTTTTCCGTGACGGCAACCTCGTCAGCCGTCCCGCTCAATTCGCCGACGAGCGGATCGCTGCCTCCGACCGTAATCGGACGCGAAACGGGACCTTTGGCGACATGGCCCGTTCTGCCGGCTGCCTCGCGCTCATGGACCTCGGCCTCCTGCTTCGCGGTCGACGCGGCAGCCGCACTGCGCGCTTCGGCCGCGTCGCGTTGCTGCGCCGTTTGCGGACTGGTGGGAGTAACCGTGGACGCGCTCTCAGGGTCGTCGGTCGACGACCTCACCGCGGCTTCCTCAGCCGCCGGCGTCACGACGTCCTTGATCGCGGACTGAATGGAATCTTCGTGGGAGAGCGGTAGCGAGGCCACCGGCTCAGGCGGCAAAGTGGCGGGTTTCGCTTCGCCAGGGGTTGTGCCGGACGGCACTGACGACGTCGTAGGCGTAGGCGTCCGCGACGGCGACGATGGGCTGCCGGGCTTGCCGGCGTTTTCAGGTTTGTTTTCGCTCATGACTGTCAGACAGGCGCCTTCCACGCGAACGAATGAATATGCCCTGATTATCCGCTAGCGCGGCAAGCCCGGCAAACCCGCACACAATTACTCACATTGTTGCGGGCCAGGACACGGAACCGTCTAACTTAAGGATCCGGCTGTTCATCGAACGTTTCGCGCAGCGCGATCTGCATCGCCGCGTGGATTTTCACGCACCAGCGCCAGACCAGCGCCAGCAGCAGCGCGGCGCAAACCAGCACTGCGGTCAGGAGACCCGTCGGCGGCAAAATGCTGCCGGAGAGCGCCGCGACCAGCAGGAACACGCCGACCATCGAGACCACCGGCACCAGGTCGGAGATCGCGTAACGGATCGCACGGGTGAAGCGCCCCGCTGTCGCCGGCTGCACGCTCACCTCGGCAAGCAACAGCGCGAGCGACTTGGTCTTGCGGTAGACCGCCACCAGGAACGGCATCGACAACACCAGCGCGATGCTCCACAGCACCACACGCTGCATCGGCTCGGAAGCCATCCAGCGGGCGAGCAACGTGCTGGCGTACGGCGCGCTATACGACACGATCAGGAAGATCGCCGCGACCAGCGCGAGATTGACGACGATCTGCAAAATGATCCGCTGCGTCATGCTGAACAGCGTCGGCTCGCCGGTCCCGGTGCTCAAGCTGCGCAGCCACTGCCCATACATGCTGAACACGTTGGCGAGCGTCGGTGGCATCGCCTGCCCGAGGCGCTGCGTCAGCGGATCGGCGGCGCGAATCAGGTAAGGCGTGAAAAGCGTGGTCAACGCGGAGACGGCCACCGCGATCGGATACAGAAACGCGCTCGTCACCTTCAAGGTCAAGCCGAGCGACGCGATGATGAACGAGAACTCGCCGATCTGTGAGACGGTCATGCCGACCCGCATTGCCGTGCGTCCATCCTTGCCAGCGAGAAAAGTGCCGAGGCCGCATGAAACGATCTTGCCGACGATCACCGCCACCGTAATCACCGCTATCGGCCATGCGTAGTCGACCAGCACGGCCGGGTTCAGCATGAGTCCGATCGTCACGAAGAAGATCGCCGAAAAGGCGTCCCGCAGCGGCGCGATCAGGTGCTCGATCCGATGCAGATGACGCGACTCGGCCATGATCGCGCCGATCAGGAACGCGCCGAGCGCCATGCTGTAGTCGAGCTTCACCACCAGCAGACAGAAGCCAAAGCAGAACCCAAGCACCGACACCAGCAGCATTTCGTCGCTTTTGGCGCGCGCCACGTAGTTCAACGCGCGCGGCACGACCAGAATGCCCACGACCAGCGACACCGTCATGAAGAGCAACAGCTTGCCGAGCGTCACAACGGCGACTCCCGCGCTCAACTGGCCGGTCTGCGCAATGCCGGAGAGCAGCACCAGCATCGCAATGGCGAGAATGTCCTCGACGATCAAAATGCCGAACACCAGTTGCGCGAAGCTCTCGCGCTTCAGGCCCAACTCGGACAGCGCCTTGACGATGATGGTCGTCGACGAGATCGCGAGAATCGCGCCGAGAAACAGCGAGTCCATCGGACTCCAGCCGAACGCGCTGCCGATCTCGTAACCGATCCACAGCATCAGCACGATTTCGGAAAGCGCCGCGACGATCGCCGTCGCGCCGACCTTGAACAGCTTGCTTAGGCTGAATTCGAGCCCGAGCGAAAACATCAGGAACACCACGCCGAGTTCGCCGAGCGTCTGGATGGTCTGCTCGTCGTGGATCAGCTGAAACGGCGGCGTGTACGGCCCGATGATCACGCCCGCGGCGATGTAGCCCAGCACCACCGGCTGTTTCAGGCGATGGAACAGCACGGTGACGACGCCGGCGAGCGCCATCACGACCGCCAGATCCTGAATGAAGCCGATACCGTGATGCATGAATGCGCTTCCTTACAAATAGTAACGTCTCAAAAAAAGCAGTGTAACGCACGCATGCGTCGCACCGAATCGCGCAAACGTCGAAAGGGCATGGGATTCACCGGAGCGCAAAGCACACAAGGCACACAGCTAACCGCGTCATCCGAAACTTTTTTGACACGCTGGACACCAGTGAAATATCACAATAATATTTGACGCATATTTTCTTGGGAGTCGAGTGATGCAGCAGGTGTCGTTCAATGTGGTAGATCGTTCCGGCGAGCGGCGCGCCGAAAGCGTCGAAGTGAATCGTCTGACGATCGCCGGCTGGGCCGGGCGCGATCAGGCGGCGATCGAGCATCACATCGCCGAACTGGCCGAGCTCGGCGTGAAGCGGCCGTCCACCACGCCCTGCTTCTATCGCCTCGGCGCGGAGTTGCTGACGCAGGCCGAACAGATCGACGTGGTCGGCGTAAAGTCGAGCGGCGAAGCGGAGTGCGTGCTGCTGCGCTCGAAGGCGGGGCTGCTCGTCACCGTCGGATCGGATCACACCGACCGCGAAGTCGAGGCCTACGGCGTCACTGTGTCCAAACAGGTTTGCCCGAAGCCGGTCGCACGCGACGCATGGCGTTTCGACGATGTCGCCGGCCACTGGGATCAGCTTGAACTGCGTGCTTTCGCGGTGACCTGCAACGGCGAGCGCCGCATCTATCAGCAAGGCACCGTCGCCTCGCTGCTGCCGACAGTCGATCTGCTGGAGCGCGCGCCCGTCACGGAAGGCGCCGCGATGTTCTGCGGCACGCTGGCCGTCCAGGGCGGGATCGTCGGCATGGCCGACGGCGACGCGCTCGAACTCGAACTGCACGACCCCATCCTGAACCGCACGCTGCGCCACGCTTACCGCGTGCATGCGCTACCTATCGTCGAATGAGGCACCCATGAGCTCCCCTTCGCTATCCGCCAACGCCGATGCGTCGTCAGACGCGCGGCTCGAAGCCGACGCCCTGCGCAAGATCACCTGGCGCATCATGCCGTTCCTGTTTCTCGTCTACGTGTTGTCGTACCTGGACCGCGTCAACATCGGTTACGCGAAGCTGCAGTTCACCGGCGACCTCGGCCTTTCGAATGCGGCGTACGGACTCGGCGCGGGAATCTTTTTCTTCGGCTACTTCGTGTTCGAAGTGCCGAGCAATCTGCTGCTGAAGAAGTTCGGCGCGCGCGCCACCATCGCCCGCATCACGATGCTATGGGGGCTGCTGTCGTGCCTGATGATGTTCGTGCACTCGGAAACGATGTTCTACGTGCTGCGCTTTTTCCTCGGTGTCGCTGAGGCCGGTCTGGTGCCGGGCGTGGTGCTGTATCTGACCTTCTGGTTTCCGTCCGACCGGCGCGCGCGGATGGTTGCCGTGTTCATGGCGGCGATTCCGGTCGCGGGCATCATCGGCGCGCCCTTGTCGGGCTTTCTCATGTCGGCGCTGCATGAAGCGCACGGCTTGCGCGGCTGGCAATGGATGTTCCTGATCGAAGGCATTCCGTCGATCCTCGCCGGCTTCTGGGCGCTCGCCGTGTTGCGCAATACGCCCGCTGAAGCCGCCTGGCTCACCGACGACGAAAAGCGCGTCATTCTCAGCCGCCTCGCGCGGGAAAACACGGTCGCGGCAGCCGGCGGCGCCGAGCATAGCCTTGCGGTCGCCTTGCGCTCGGGCCGATTCTGGCTGCTGACGCTGATCTATTTTTGCCTCGTCACCGGCAATGCGGGCTTCTCGTTCTGGCTGCCGCAGATCGTCAAGGACCTCGGCGTCACCAACCTCGTCGCCAACGGCTTCGTCACCGCGATTCCCTACCTCGCCGCGGGCATCGGCATGATCCTGATCGGCCGCTCGTCGGATATCACGGGTGAGCGGCGCTGGCACTACGCCGTGTGCTGTTTCATCGGCGCAGCGGGCCTGCTCGGCAGCGCGTCAGTGACGAATTCGATTCCGCTCGCCGTCACCGGTTTGTCGATCGCCTACATCGGCATTCTGGCGGGCTTCGGCATCTTCTGGTCGATGTCCACCACGTTCCTGCAAGGCACAGCGGCCGTTGCCGGCATCGCCGTGATCAACTCGATTGCGAATCTGGCCGGCTATGTGAGCCCCTATGTGCTCGGCATCGTCAAGGACGCGACGCATAGCGTGACCTTCGGGCTGGTGCTGATTGCGGGCGCGTTGGTCGTCGGCGGACTGGTCACATTGATGATGCCGCGCGTGAAGGTGCAGCACGCCGCGGCGGTGACGCCGAGGAGCGCCTGAGATGTTTTGATTGCAGTGACTACCGTGATGTAGGACCACGCATCACGCGCAGACAGCGCCGGCAAGCAACCTCCCGCCAGGCGCCGTCCGCGCAAAACCTTGCTCTACAATGCGGACGACACCGTCCGCTCCCTTTTCACATGACGCTTTTGCAGACTGCCCGCCGTTCCAGTGCCCCCCGCGAGACCGCCACAGCGAGCCTCGCCGAACAGGCTTATGCCTTCGTCAAGCGCGAGATCATCACGATGCGCCTGCGGCCGAGCGAGGTGCTCAACGAAGCGGAATTGATGACGCTGACGGGCATCGGCAGAACGCCGGTTCATCAGGCGCTGCACCGGCTGGTGCACGAAGGCATGCTCACCATCATGCCGAGAAAGGGCATCATGGTCCGCCCGGTTTCGCTCGACGACGTGCTGGCGATCATCGACGTGCGGCTCGTCAACGAAAGCTACTGCGTCGAACTGGCCGCGCGCCACGCGCAGCAACACGATTTCGACGCGATGCAGACTTTGCTCGAGCGCTCCGAGCGGTGCGTTGCCGCGCACGATATTGAAGGCATGATGGATATCGACCGCGAATTTCATCTGGCGATTTCGGCGGCGTCGCGCAACCCGGTGCTGGCCGACATCCTGCGTGGGCTGCATGAGCGCTCGCTGCGCTTTTGGTTTATTTCGCTCTCCGAGCCGCACCATCTCGAAGACGTTCACGAAGAACATCTGGAACTGTTTCGCCTGCTGCGCGAACGCGATGCCGAAGGCGCCCGGCAATCGGTGCAAAAGCATATCGAAGCGTTCCGCGCGACCTTGTTCAACCGCATCTGATCGACCGCGTTTCATCGAACGAATTTCATCGACCGCAGCCAATCGACCTCACAACCGGCTTCACCCGGTTCAACTGGATTCTCCCGATACCATGGCCACTGAATTCACGCCCTTCCCGCCGCTAGCCCAGCTTGCCGCCGATCTCGCCGCCGGCCGCACCACGAGCCGCGCGCTTGTCGAAACCGCGCTCGAACGGATCGCCGATCCGGCCGGCCAGGGCGCGGTCGCCTTCATGCATGTCGACGCCGACAGCGCCCGCGCCGCGGCTGACGCGCACGACCGCCTGCGCGCCGCCGGCACGGTCCTCTCGCCGCTCGCCGGGATTCCGGTGTCGGTCAAAGACCTGTTCGATATCGAAGGCCAGCCGACTCGCGCCGGTTCCGTGGTGCTGGCCGACGCGCCCGCCGCCAAGGCGGACGCAGTCGCTGTCGCGCGCCTGAAGCGGGCGGGCGCGGTAATCGTCGGGCGCACCAATATGAGCGAGTTTGCGTTTTCCGGACTGGGCCTGAACCCGCACTATGGGCATCCGCTGTCGCCGTATCAGCGCGGCGTGAAAGGCGACGAGCGGATTTCGGGCGGTTCTTCGTCGGGCGCGGCGGCATCGGTCGCGGACGGCATGGCCGCCATCGCGCTCGGCACCGACACCGGCGGCTCGATCCGCATCCCGGCAGCACTGTGCGGCCTGACCGGCTTCAAGCCGACCGCAGATCGCATCCCGAAACAAGGCGGCGTGCCGCTTTCGCCGACGCTCGACTCGTTCGGGCCCATCGGCGTCTCGGTCGCCTGCTGCGCGCTGGTCGACCGCATGCTGGCCGGGCTCGAGCCGCGCATCCCGACAGCCCGCCCGCTTGAAGGCGTGCGCATGGGCGTATTGACCAACTTCGTGACCGACGGCGTCGAACCGGCTGTCGCCGCCGCGATCGACACGGCGCTCAAGCATCTGGAAGCAGCCGGCGCGATCGTCAGCGAAGTGCGCTTCGCGCCGCTCGACCGTCTGCCCGAAATCAACCGCTTCGGCTTTTCGCCGATCGAAGCGTATGCATGGCACCGTCCGCTGCTGGAAAAGCACAGCGAGCAGTACGATCCGCGGGTGCTGGTGCGCATCCTCAAGGGTCAACCCGCCAGCGCCGTCGACTATCTGGACCTGGTCGCCGAGCGCCAGGCCATGCTCGAGGAAGCTGCGCGCACGCTGTGGCAGCGTTTCGACGTGGTGGTCGCACCCACCGTGCCGGTCGTGCCGCCGCGCGTGGCCGATCTGATGACCGGTGACGACGCGTTTGGCCGCACCAACGCGCTGATTCTGCGCAATCCGAGTGCATTCAACTTCCTCGACGCCTGCGCGCTGTCGCTGCCCTGCCACATGCGCGGCGACGCGCCGGTCGGCCTGATGCTGGCAGGCGCGCCGCATGCCGACGACGCCTTGCTGGCCATCGGCCGCGGCGCCGAACGGGTGCTCAACGCAATTCGCTGATCGGGATCTGGGCAGACTCCGGCCGGGCACGGACCGGTATTGCGACTTAAAAGCGCGATAAGCGCCAGGGCGGGGGTTCGCGCTAGAATCGCGGGCACCCGCCCTTTCCGTTTCCAGACAGCCACACGACCCATGAATAACGACAATGCGATGTTGCGCCGCGAGCGCTCCCTGCTGGTTCTGCTTGGCCTGATCTGCGTTGGCCTCGTTGCCGGCGCGCTGTATCTGCAATACGGCTTGCATGAAGACCCCTGCCCGCTGTGCATCATCCAGCGCTACTTCTTCCTGTTGATCGCGATTTTTGCGTTCCTCGGCGCGCGCTTCAACAGCTGGCGCGGCGTGCGGCTGCTGGAGGTGATGGCGGCCCTGTCGGCGTTGGCCGGCATCGTCGCCGCCGCGCGCCACGTGTATGTTCAGGCGAACCCGGGCTTCAGCTGCGGTTTCGACGCGCTGCAGCCGGTGGTCGACAGCTTGCCGCCCGCGCACTGGCTGCCGGGCGTTTTCAAGGTCGCCGGGCTCTGCGAAACGGCCTATCCGCCGATCCTCGGTCTGACGCTGCCCATGTGGTCGCTGGTTGCCTTCGTAGTGGCTTTCGTGCCGCTGGCGCTCAGCCTGCTCAAGAATCGCCGCCGCTTCGCCTGAACCAGTAGTTCCGATCAAAGTAAGCGGCTTCGCGCCGGCCTTTGCACCGTCTCTTACGGCGGCGCGAAGGCCGGCGTTTTCACATCGGCTCCGGCTTCGTGAATTCGGCTATGCCAACCCTCGGCCAGCCCGGCCAGTAATCGCTGCGCCTCGCTTTTGCGGTAAAACAACGCGACGGGCAAGCGTAAATGCCGAGCCGTGCCCACGCGCTTCCTGCAACGCTTTGTGCGCCGCAGCAATGCCCATAGTCCGGCTCCGCCCCGCCTGATTCCCCCCATCCGCCCCGCCTCACGCAACTTCCCGCCACCGCGCGAATCGTACTTATCACATGACCGCTTCCGAATAAGCTTCATGCGAGTTGGGAAATCTTTTCGGGACAAGGTAGTGCTATCTTCGGAACTGGATGGCGATCTACGTGCGCGAGGCCGGCTTTGGCGCGACCCCATGCGTAACGCGCGCCCGGTCCGCACTGTCTTTCGGATTCGCCATGACAACGCAAACCATCCGCTTTTATCACCAGGGGTCCGTCCGTGAGGTCGCGGGCGTCCCGGCGTCGCGCACCGTGCTTCAGCACCTGCGCGAGGATCTGCATTGCACGGGCACCAAGGAAGGCTGCGCGGAGGGCGACTGCGGCGCCTGCACGGTTGTCATCGGCGAACTGGATGCAGAAGGCGGCATCGCGCTGAAAGCGGTCAATGCCTGTATTCAGTTCCTCCCGGCGCTGGACGGCAAAGCCCTCTTCACCGTCGAAGACCTGCGCGCCGCCGACGGCGCCCTGCACCCCGTGCAACAGGCCATGGTCGATTGCCACGGCTCGCAGTGCGGCTTCTGCACGCCCGGCTTCATCATGTCGATGTGGGCGCTGTACGAAAACCAGCCGGCCGCCGCGGGCCTCCCCACCCGCGATGAAATCAACGCCGCGCTATCCGGCAATCTGTGCCGCTGCACCGGCTACCGGCCAATTGTCGACGCGTCGCAAAAGATGTTCGACTACCCGCAATATCCGCGCGTGACGCTGGACCGCAAGGCGGTCGCCGACACGCTGCGCGAGATTCAACGCCGCGACACCTTCGAATACAGCGCGCCCGATGCGCGCGGCGCCACGTTCGGCTCGCCCGCCTTCTATGCCCCGGTCACACTCGATGCGTTCGCCAGACTGCGCGCCGAGCATCCGCAGGCACGCCTGCTGGCCGGCAGCACCGATGTCGGCCTGTGGGTCACCAAGCAGTTCCGCGATCTCGGCGACATTCTGTATATCGGCAACGTCGCCGAATTAAAGACGATCGAGCGCGACGCGCAGACGCTCACGATCGGCGCCGCCGTCACACTCGAAGACGCCTATGCGGCGCTCGCCGCCGATTACCCCGAACTGGCGGAACTGTGGACGCGCTTCGCGTCGCTGCCGATCCGCAATGCCGGCACGCTCGGCGGCAACGTCGCGAACGGCTCGCCGATCGGCGATTCGATGCCAGCGCTGCTCGCGCTCGACGCCGAAGTCGTGCTGCGCCACGGCGCCAAAACCCGCACGCTGACGCTCGACGCGTTCTACCTCGGCTATCAGAAAACCGCGCTCGCGGCCGGTGAATTCGTCGCGGCGCTGCGGGTGCCGCGTCCGGCCCGCGATCTGCGTTTTCGCACCTACAAGGTATCGAAGCGCTACGATCAGGACATCTCCGCGGTGTGCGCCGCGTTTGCGCTCCACATCGGCGAAAACGGCACGATCACGGACGCCCGCATTGCGTTCGGCGGCATGGCCGCGACACCTAAACGCGCTGCGCAAACCGAAGCCGCGCTGAATGGCGCAACATGGAACGAAAGCACCACGCGGCAAGCGATGAACGCACTCGTCGCCGATTATCAGCCGCTCACCGACATGCGCGCCTCGAGCGCCTATCGACTGAAGGTGGCGCGCAACCTGCTGTGGCGCTTCCACCTCGAAACGCGCGATGACGCGCCGCTCGCCCTCTTCGACGTGAATGCGTTCGCGTACGAATCCGGCGTGCCGGACGCAACCGTGGCCGTCGCAAAGGAGTCGTCGTGATGAACCGGACCGATGCTTTCGTCGAACATGCTGCAAGGCACACCGCCGCTCAGGAAAGTGAGACGGCGATTGGTGTGTCGTTGCCGCACGAATCCGCCACGCTGCATGTGAGCGGCGAAGCCACTTACACCGACGACGTCCCCGAATTGCAAGGCACGCTGCACGCGGCGCTAGGACTCTCGCGGCACGCGCACGCGCGGATCGTGTCGCTCGATCTGGACGCCGTCAGAAAAGCCCCCGGCGTGATCGCCGTGCTGACCGCCGAAGATATCCCCGGTGAGAACAATTGCGGACCCGTGCTGCACGACGATCCGATTCTCGCGGTAAACGAAGTGCTGTATCTCGGCCAACCGGTGTTCGCGGTGATCGCCGAAACGCATGAGCTCGCGCGCCGCGCCGCAGCGCTCGCTAAAAGCGATGACGTCGTGCGATACGAACCGCTCGACGTCGTTCTCACGCCCGCCGAAGCGAAGGCCAACAAGCAGTACGTCCTGCCGCCGCTGCATCTGAAACGCGGCGACCCCGACGCGCAAATCGCCGCCGCGCCGCATAAAATCCGCGGCACGTTTGAAGTCGGCGGCCAGGAACAGTTTTATCTCGAAGGTCAGATCGCGTACGCCGTGCCGAAGGAAATGGACGGCATGCTCGTCTACAGCTCGACGCAGCATCCGAGCGAAATGCAGCAGGTCGTCGCGCATATGCTCGGCTGGCCGGCGCACAACGTCGTGTGTGAATGCCGGCGGATGGGCGGCGGCTTCGGCGGCAAGGAATCGCAATCGGCGGTGTTCGCGTGCGTGGCCTCGCTGGCAGCGAAACTGCTGCGCCGCCCAGTCAAACTGCGCGCCGATCGCGACGACGATTTCATGATCACCGGCAAGCGCCACGACGCGGTCTACGAGTACGAAGCGGGCTTTGACGATAGCGGCCGCATTCTCGGCGCGCGCGTTGAAATAGCGTTGAGAGCAGGCTACTCCGCCGACCTGTCGGGCGCGGTCGCGACACGTGCCGTCTGTCACTTCGACAACGCGTACTACCTGTCCGACGTCGACATCGTCGCGTTGTGCTGCAAGACGAATACGCAGTCGAACACCGCGTTTCGCGGCTTCGGCGGCCCGCAAGGCGCGTTGGTGATGGAAGTGATGCTCGACAGCATCGCGCGTCAATTGCACTGCGACCCGCTCGACGTGCGGCTCGCCAACTACTACGGCATCGGCGAACGCGACACGACGCCGTACGGACAACGCGTCGAAGACAACATCATCGCGCCGCTGACCGATAAGCTGCTCGAAACCAGCGACTACCGCGCCCGCCGCGAAGCGATCGCCGCGTTCAATGCAAACAGTCCGGTGCTCAAACGCGGCCTCGCGTTCTCGCCGGTGAAGTTCGGCATCTCGTTCAACGTGCCGTTTCTGAATCAGGCCGGCGCGCTGGTCCATGTGTACAAGGACGGTTCGGTGCTCGTCAATCATGGCGGCACCGAAATGGGCCAGGGGCTCAATACGAAGGTCGCGCAGGTTGTCGCGAATCAGCTCGGCTTACCGCTTTCGCGCGTACGCGTCACGGCAACCGATACGTCGAAAGTCGCCAACACCTCGGCAACAGCGGCGTCCACCGGCAGCGACCTGAACGGCAAAGCCGCCGAAGCCGCGGCGCGGACCATTCGCGACCGGCTCGCCAAACTCGCGGCAAAGCAACTCGGCGGCACCGCCGACGCGGTGGAATTCGTCAATGGTGAAGTAACGGCGAACGGCGGTGCGATGCCGTTCGAGCAGCTGGTCGGCGCAGCGTATCTGGCGCGCGTGCAGTTGTGGTCGGACGGTTTCTATACGACGCCGAAAGTGCACTGGGATGCAAAAACGCTGACCGGTCACCCGTTTTATTACTTTGCGTATGGCGCAGCGGTGTCGGAAGTGGTGATCGACACGCTGACCGGCGAATGGAAACTGGTGCGCGCGGACGTGTTGCACGACGCCGGCCAATCGATCAATCCGGCAATCGATATCGGCCAGGTGGAAGGCGGTTTCATTCAAGGCATGGGCTGGCTGACCACGGAAGAATTGTGGTGGAACCGCGATGGCCGCCTGATGACGCACGCGCCGTCGACGTACAAGATTCCCGCCGTCAGCGATACGCCCGCGGCGTTCAACGTGCAGCTTTATCAGAATCAGAACGCCGAGCCGACCGTGTTTCATTCGAAGGCCGTAGGCGAGCCGCCTCTGCTGCTGCCCTTCTCGGTGTTCCTCGCCATTCGCGACGCAATCGCGGCGGCGGTGCCGGGCGCGGAGAATGCGCCAGCGTTGCGCGCGCCGGCCACGCCTGAAGCGATTCTCGATGCACTGGACGCGTTGCAACCGTCCGTGACGGCAACGGAACACGCTATAGGAGAAACGGCGGGACAACCGGCGAAACAGCCAACAGAAGCGGCAATCACGGCCACAGCTGCCACTACGCCGGTTTAGCAACATGACGAAACGTTGAACGACATCAAGCAACGTTAAGCAACTTTAAGGCAAGGCCCGACGCGACACGAACGCGTCCCGCCACGCTCAACCGGCCGCACGGACACCCCGCGCGGCCATGTATGGAGAACCGCCGGATGCAAGCCTGGCTACCTGACCTGCAACAACTGCTCGCGCACGGCGACGCCGCCGTGCTGGTGACGGTCGCACGCGTCGAAGGTTCGGCGCCCCGCGAAGCCGGCACCAAGATGATCGTCACGCGCGATTCAGCCAGGCATACGATCGGCGGCGGACATCTCGAATGGAAGGCCATCGAGACCGCGCGCCAGGTGCTGCGCGACGGCATGCGCTCGCCGCATATGCGCCGCCTCGAACGCTTCGCGCTTGGGCCCAGTCTCGGTCAATGCTGCGGCGGTGCCGTGATTCTCGCTTTTGAGCGCCTCGACATCGGCGACCTCGGCTGGATCACGTCGCTCGCGAAACGCGTGGCCGCGGGCCAATCGACGGTGCGTAGCGTATCATTCGGCCCCGCACCGGATGCGGTGATGCTGTCCGACCCCGAGCCGGGTGTCGATGGCGCCGACTGCCTGCTGTGGGACGGCGCCGGTTTCGACGACAGCGGCGCGCTGCTCACCGAAACCATCGCGCCAAGCGACTTCCGGGTCGTGCTGTTCGGCGCCGGTCACGTGGGCGCGGCGCTGGTTCGCGTGCTGGCTACGCTGCCTTGCACCGTGCGCTGGGTCGACGAGCGCGACGCGCAGTTTCCGCCCGTGGAAACGCTGCATGCGCCGAACGTGAAGATCGATCCGAACGACGCACCCGACGAAGCCATCGACCAGGCCGCGCCGCATACGTACTTCATCGTGATGACGCACAACCATGCGCTCGATCTCGAGTTGGCCGAGCGCATTCTGCGGCGCGGCGATTTCGCGTTCTTCGGCATGATCGGCTCGCACACCAAGCGCAAGCAGTTCGAACATCGGCTGGCCGCGCGCGGCATCGACCCCTCGCAGATCGCGCGGATGAAGTGCCCGCTCGGCGTTGACGGGATCGTCGACAAGTCGCCGGAGATCATCGCGATCTCGGCTGCCGCCCAGGTATTGCAGGCGGTGGAGGCGAATGCGGGCGCGCATGCGGCGCAAACGGTCTGATTTGCCGCACAATCGACCTGCCGCCCCAAGCGATTGCATTCTGTCCTGCATCCTGCATCCGGTGCGAACCGACTCCAACGAACTCCTGACCGACCATGAATACAACAACCGCTAGCTCTACGCCACTCATCGAGAAAACCGCTCGCGCGCCGAAGGCCGAGCTGCACATTCATATTGAAGGCTCGCTCGAACCCGAGCTGATTTTCGCGCTCGCCGAACGCAACGGCGTAAAGCTTGCCTACGACTCGATCGAAGCCTTGCGCGCCGCCTACGCGTTCACCGATCTGCAATCGTTCCTCGACATCTATTACGCCGGCGCGAGCGTGCTGCTGCACGAGCAGGACTTCTACGACATGACGATGGCGTATGTCGAACGCAGCCTCGCCGACAACGTGATTCACAGCGAAATTTTCTTCGATCCGCAGACGCACACCGAACGTGGCGTGCCGATCGCAACCGTGGTGGCCGGTATCGAACGCGCGCTCGCCGATGCGGAAAAACGCGGCATGTCGAGCAAGCTGATTCTGTGCTTCCTGCGCCATCTGTCGGAAGAAGATGCGCTCGCCACGTTTGAAGAAGCGCGCCCGTTGTTCGAGCAATACAAACATCGCCTGATCGGCGTGGGTCTCGATTCGTCCGAGCGTGGTCATCCGCCTTCGAAGTTCGAACGCGTCTTCGCCCAGGCACGCGCGCTCGGCCTGAAGCTGGTCGCGCATGCGGGCGAAGAAGGCCCACCGTCGTATATCTACGAAGCGCTCGATCTGCTGAAAGTGGATCGGGTCGACCACGGCGTGCGCAGCATCGAAGATCCGGCGCTCGTCACGCGCCTCGCCGATACGCGCGTCGCGCTGACCGTGTGCCCGCTGTCGAACCTCAAGCTCTGTGTGTTCGACGACATGACCAAACATACGCTGAAGGACCTGCTCGATCGCGGCGTCGCCGTCACGGTGAACTCCGACGATCCGGCTTATTTCGGCGGCTATGTGAACGCCAACTATTTCGCCACCATCGACGCGTTGAAGCTCAACGATGCCGAGGTCTACGCGATCATCCGCAACAGCTTCGAAGCGTCGTTCGTCACGCCCGAGCAACGCAGCGAACTGATCGCAAAGCTCGACGCGCACTGGCACCCAGGCGGCCCGCACTGACGGGCCAATGAATAGCAGTCGGCGGCGGCATGGGTTCGTTTCAGAGCCAGATTGAAACCGTCGTCCGCGCTGCTTAGCTCCTCACAAATACGGAGACGGTTTTTCATGACTCAATCGGCACTATCGGCACAACCCGCCCAATCGGCATTCCGCGCGCAACTGCTGACCTTCAATGGCGACCCCGCGCAATCGCCGAACGCGGCGGTCTTCCACGAGGACGGCTTGCTGATCGTCGAAGACGGCCATGTCGTCGCGGCGGGCGCCTATGCCGCGCTCGCGCCGCAACTCGCGCCGGGCACCCATGTGCAGGAAATGCGCGACAAGCTGATCGTGCCGGGTTTCATCGATACGCACATTCATTATCCGCAGACCGACATGATCGCGTCGCCGGCGCCGGGGCTCTTGCCCTGGCTCGACACGTACACGTTCCCGACCGAGCGCCGCTTTACCGATCCGGCGTATGCGCGCGATACGGCAAGCTTCTTCGTCGAAGAACTGCTGGCGTGCGGCACGACCACCGCGCTCGTTTATTGCACAGTCCACAAGGAATCCGCCGACGCCCTCTTCACCGAGAGCGAAGCGCGCAATCTGCGCATGGTGGCCGGCAAGGTGCTGATGGACCGCAACTGCCCCGAGTTCTTGCGCGACACCGCGCAATCGGGCTATGACGACAGCGCCGAGCTGATCGGCCGCTGGCACAACCGTGGCCGCCAGATGTACGCGCTCACGCCGCGTTTCGCGCCGACCTCGACCGGAGCGCAACTCGAAGCGTGCGGCGTGCTGGCAGGCAAGCATCCCGACATCTTCATTCAGAGCCACGTCGCGGAAAACACCGACGAGGTGAAGTGGGTCGCCGATCTGTTTCCGGGGCACCGCAGCTACCTGGACATTTACGATCACTACGGCCTGCTGCGCCGCCGCGCGGTGTACGGCCATTGCATCCACCTCGACGAGGAAGACCGCAAGCGCATGGCGCAAACCGGCACGGTCGCCTCGCACTGCCCGACTTCGAACCTGTTCCTTGGCAGCGGTCTGTTCGACTTCGACAAGGCCGACGAAGCCGGCATGCCGATCGCGCTGGCGACGGACGTCGGCGGCGGCACCTCGTTCTCGATGCTGCAAACCATGAACGAAGCGCACAAGGTCGCGCGTCTGACCGGCCATCATCTGACGGCCACGCGCATGTTCTATCTGGCCACCGCGGGTGCGGCAGAAGCGCTCGATCTGGCGGACAAGGTCGGTACGTTGAAGCCGAAGTCGGAAGCCGACTTCGTCGTGCTCGATCCGCAAGCCACCCCGCTGCTCGCACGCCGTACCGCGCGCACTGAATCGCTCGAGGAACTGCTGTTCGCGTTCGCGCTGCTCGGCGACGACCGCGCGATCTTCGAAACGTATGCGGCAGGCAAGCGTGTGCATCGTCGCGACGACGTGCGTCAGCATGCGCCGCGTGCGGCGAAAATCGCGGCTTGAAGGGATTGCCGATCTGAGTCGTGAGTTGATTCAGACGGCCGAACAAAAAACGGCGCTTCCTTCAGGAAGCGCCGATTTCATTTGCTCATGCTGTGCAGCCCGATCACCGATGAGTACACACGTCGTGCAACGCATTCAGACGGCGCACCGG
Organism: Paraburkholderia sp. BL23I1N1; assembly: GCF_003610295.1. NCBI lineage: Bacteria > Pseudomonadati > Pseudomonadota > Betaproteobacteria > Burkholderiales > Burkholderiaceae > Paraburkholderia > Paraburkholderia sp. BL23I1N1. The sequence continues at coordinate 679,891 of NZ_RAPV01000001.1, read as the reverse complement.
ATCGGCGACATAGGGATTCGTTTCATCCCACGCGTAACCCGCCAGCACCGCGCTGATCATGCGACGGATCGAGGGTGTCTGGTCCGGATAGAAAATGATGTCCTGCAACTCGCCCGTGTACCAGCGCTCAACGAAGGCGCGGAACGTGTCGATCCCCTTGCGCAAGGGCACGTCGTAAGCGGCCGACCAGTCGACCGGCTCGCCCTCCAGTTGGCGGTTCAACGTCTGCACCGCGAGATGCGCGGAACGCAGCGCAATCGTCACGCCGGACGAGAACACCGGATCGAGAAATTCGCCCGCATTGCCGAGCAACGCATAGCCCGGTCCATGCAAACGCTCGACATTCGCCGCGTAGCCGCCGATGTGACGCACCGGCATCAGGAACGGCGCGTTGCCAATGAAGGGACCGAGGGTCGGCTCCTGCTGGATCAACGCGCGCAGCTTCGCTTCGCGCTCCGCTTCCGGCACGTCGAGGAAACTGGCCTCGGCGACGCAACCCACCGAGGAACGGCCGCCCGCCAGCGGAATCATCCAGAACCACACGTCGCGGCGCTCGGGGTGGGTCGCCACGCAGATCTTGTTACGGTCGGTCGCGCCGGCCGGAATACCGTCCCGCACATGCGAGAAGATCGCGGCCCGCGTCGGCATGTGCGTGGGCGCCTCCAGGTTTTTCAAGCGCGGCAGCACACGGCCGAAGCCACTTGCGTCGAACACGAAGCGCGCTTCCACTTCATAGGCGTTCTCCGCTTCGTCGATCACTTCGAGCACCGGCTTGTCGTCGTTCCTCGCGGGATGCATCGCGCGGACCGTGTGGCCGAAGCGCACGTCGGCGCCCTGCTCCGCCGCACAGCGAATCAGAATATCGTCGAACACCGCGCGCTCGACCTGGTACGTGGTGCCCCAACCCGGCGAATGCTTGTCGCGGAAGTCGAACGCCGACGACTGGCCACGGTGAATAAAATGCGCGCCGTTCTTGTACTGGAAACCGGCTTCGACCACCGCCTGCAGCATGCCCGCCTCTTCGAGGTAGGCCATGCTTTGCGGAAGCAGACTTTCGCCGATCGAGAAGCGCGGGAAATGCTGGCGCTCCAGCACCAGCACCGAGCGGCCCGCGCGGCGCAATAGCGCCGCCGCGACCGCGCCTGCCGGACCCGCGCCGATGATCGCTACATCGACGGTCATGCGCTTTGACGAATGTGTACTCAAGGTTGCCTCAATCGATTGCTTGCTCGGAACTGCGTTACGCTGCATCCTTACTTCTCGTTACAATTACGCGCTACAGCAAAAACAATATTTCGCCTGGGAGCCAGCGTGTCGCCATCCGAAACATCCAGTGTGCCTTTCGTGCCGGAAACGGCCTTCGGGATCTGGTTCCTGCGTACCTATACGTGGGAACACCATGTTCTGCGGGTCGCGATCAACGACCTCAAACGCCTGATCGACGCGCCGCTGCCCACCGCGCCGGTGATCGTAGACGTCGGCTGCGGGCAAGGCATTTCGTTCCGCCTGCTCGCCGAGGCGTTCAAGCCGCGCCGCATTGTGGGCGTCGATTTTCATGAACCGTCGCTGACGCTTGCCGCTAACGCAGCCCACGCCTGCCGCGACAAGCTCGCAGATATCGAGCTGCTGCACGGCGACTGCGCGCAATTGCCGCTGCCCGATGCCAGCGCCGATATCGTGTTCTGTCATCAAACCTTCCACCACCTCGTCGAGCAGGACCGCGCGCTCGTCGAATTCCGCCGCGTGCTCAAACCGGGCGGCGTCCTGCTGTTCGCCGAATCCACCGACGCGTACATCAAATCATGGGTGATCCGGCTGCTGTTTCGCCATCCCATGCACGTACAGAAAAGCGCCGACGGGTACCTCGACATGATCCGCCGCGGCGGTTTCCGCTTCGATCAGCGCAACGTCTCGCTGCCGTATCTCTGGTGGAGCCGCGCGAAAGACTTCGGCCTGCTCGAACGCCTCGGGCTGTACCGTCCGCAGCCTGGCAAGCGTCGTGAAACATTGGTCAATGTCGCGGCGGTCAAGGCGGATTGAATTTCGCCAGGGTGGTGGCAGGCCATCGCCCTCGCCCTGGCAAGCATCAAAACGTGACTATTTGTACACGTTCTGACCTAATTCGCTTCCAGCACGACAAGCTGCCCGCTCACCGCGACCGCAGCCGCGCTAGGGCTCACGCCACAGGTGAAGTCGGTCGATGAATCGGTCGTGGTGCTATGAAAGCGCGTCGACACGTCGATCACGGCATTCGCGTTGCGTTCGCGAGCGGCCGCGCGCAACTTCTGCACGGCTTCGGCGAGCGCTTCATGGCATGCGTCCTCCGGGCTCGCTACCTTGCGCGCGATCCGCGCCGAGTAGGACACGTCGCCCAACTGGCTCTTCACCGCGGGGTGGCTCTGCTGACCGAAATACACCGGCACGCCGCCACTCGACTGACCAGCGGCCGCCGCGAGCGGCACGGATTTCACGTCCGTGGCACATCCCGCCTGCGTCAGCACCACCACCGCCGCCAGCGTACCCAGTACAAAACGTTTTTTCATTTTTATTGCCTCGTTTTTTAAATGACGGCGGCTTCAACCGCCTTGCCACGCTTCAAACATCAGGCTTGCGCAACTGCCGCCGAACCCGAAAGAAATCGACATCGCCGTGCCGATGCGCGCCTCGCGCGTCGTGCGCACGAGCGCCATGCTCTCGACGCCAGGCTCCGGCGTCTCGATACCCACCGTCCCCGCGATGAAACCGTCGCGCATCATCAGCAACGTATAGATCGCCTCGTGCGCCCCGCATGCGCCGAGTGGATGCCCGGTCATGCCCTTGGTCGACGAGAACGCGGGGACGTCGCCGCCGAACACGTCGCTCAAAGCGCGCAGTTCCTCGACATCGCCAAGCGGTGTCGACGGTGCGTGTGTGTTGATGTAGTCCGGACGCTTGCCCGCTTCGCCCAGCGCGCCACGCATCGCTCGCGCGATGCCGGCCGCGCGCGGCGCGACCATGCCTGCGGCGTCCGTGCAATCCCCGAAACCCGTCAGCTCGGCGTAAATCCGGGCTCCGCGCGCCAGCGCATGATCGAGCGATTCGAGCACCAGCACGCCGCCGCCCGACGCGATCACGAAGCCGTCGCGCGCCGTATCGTAGGGACGCGAAGCATGCTGCGGCGTGTCGTTAAAGCCGCGCGACAACGCCCCCATTGAATCGAACAACAGCGTCATGTTGTCGTGCAGCGATTCGCTGCCGCCGGCCAGCACGATTTGCTGGCGGCCGGTCTGGATCAGTTGCATCGCCTGGCCAATGGCGAGCGACGACGTCGTGCATGCCGACGACGGCGAATAGCTCACGCCCTCGAGTCCGAACACCTGCGCGACATTGGCCGAGGCAGTGCTGCTCATCGCATGCGGAACCGTGTACGGCGGCACTTTGTCGACGCCACGGGTATTCGCAATCGCGATCGCTACGTCGTAACTCGACATCGTGCCGACACCCGAGCCGATCACGGTACCGGCCCGCGGCGATCGCAATGCGGCGGGGTCGAGCCCGGCGTCGTCGATCGCTTTCCTCGCGGCGTGACACGCAAAGCGCGCGGTGTCGCCCATAAAGCGCTCGAGCTTGCGCGCGAACGGCGGCTCCTCCGCGACCGATGCGACGCCCGCCACCTGCGATCCAAAACCGCGCTCACGCCAGGCGGCGATCCGCTCGATGCGCGAGCGGCCCGCGCGCAACGCAGCGGAGACCTCGTCGAGCGAATTGCCGAGGCACGACACGATCCCCATGCCGGTGACGACCACGCGGTGCAGCGCCATGCTCATCGAACGCGCCTGAAAATCAGCGACGTGTTGATGCCGCCGAATGCGAAGTTGTTGCTCATCACGTGTTCGGCGTCGATCTCACGGCCCGTACCAACGATGTAATCGAGTGGCGCGCAGGCCGGATCGACGTTCTCCAGGTTCAAGGTCGGCGCATACCAGTTGCGCTTCATCATCTCGATAGTCCACCACGCTTCCAGCGCACCGCACGCGCCAAGCGTATGGCCGACATAGCTCTTGAGCGAACTGATCGGCATGCGTGCGCCGAAGGTCTGCGCGGTCGCATGGCTTTCGGCAATGTCGCCACGGTCTGTCGACGTGCCATGCGCGTTCACATAGGCGATCGCTTCGGGCGGCAGTTGCGCATCGTTCAGAGCGAGCTGCATGGCAAGCGCCATGGTTTCGGCCGTCGGCTGGGTCATGTGCGCGCCATCCGAATTGCAGCCGAAGCCGGCGATCTCCGCATGAATCCGCGCGCCGCGCGCCACCGCGTGTTCATATTCTTCGAGCACCAGCGTCGCCGCGCCTTCGCCGACCACGAGTCCGTCACGCGCGGCATCGAACGGACGCGGCGTGAGATGCGGCTCGTCGTTGCGCGTGCTGGTCGCGTACAGCGTGTCGAATACGGCGACCGCCGGGCCCGATAGTTCTTCCGCGCCGCCCGCCAGCATCAGCGTCTGCTTGCCGGCCTGGATCGCCTCATACGCGTAGCCGATCGCCTGACTGCCCGATGCGCACGCACACGAGGTCGGGATGATCCGCCCTTTCAGATCCCAGAACAGGCCGACGTTGACCGCCGTGGTGTGCGGCATCATCTGCACGTAGCTATTCGACGTGACATCGCTCATCGAGCCGGATTCGAGCATGGTGCCGAACGCACGAATCGGCTGCACCGAGCCCGATGACGATCCATAGGCGACGCCCATGCGGCCGTCCTTGATGAGGACGTCGTCGGCGAGGCCCGCGTCAGCGAGCGCCAGTTCGCTCGCGCGCACCGAGTACATGGACACCGGTCCCATCGAACGGGTTTTCTTGCGCGGATAATGCGCGGGCGCCGTGAAGCCCGGCAACGGGCAGGCGAGCCGCGTATGCAGCGACTCGAAGTAATCCCACTCGGGCATCCGGCGCACTGCGTTCACGCCGCGCGTCAGGCGCGCTTCGATGACGTCCCAGCTATCGCCGAACGCCGTGACACCGCCCATGCCGGTAATGACGACGCGCTTCATCACACCATCCCACCGTTGACGCCGATCACCTGGCGCGTGACATACGAGGCCGCATCCGACATCAGGAAGCTGACCACGGACGCCACTTCGGCAGGCTGGCCGACGCGGTTCATCGGCACCGTCTTCAATGCCTGCTCGAGCGGCATCTCGTCGAGCATGCCGGTCTCGATCAAACCCGGCGCTACGCAGTTGACGGTGATGTTGCGCGTCGCCAGTTCGACGGCGAGCGCCTTGGTCGCGCCGATCAGTCCGGCCTTCGCCGCGCTGTAGTTAACCTGCCCGCGGTTGCCCATCACGCCGGAGACCGACGCGATCGTGACAATGCGGCCGCCCTTCTTCGCCCGCACCATCGGCATGGTCAGCGGGTGGACGACGTTGTAGAACGAGTCGAGGCCCGTTTCGATCACGATGTCCCAATCTTCCCCGGTCAGCGCGGGGAACGCGCCGTCGCGGGTCACGCCCGCGCTGCACACGATGCCGTAGTACGCGCCGTGGGTCACGACGTCGACTTCGAGTATTTCGCGGCACGCGGCGCGATCGCGCACGTCGAATTGCAGCACGCGCGCCGTGCCGCCTTGCGCGGCGATGCCCGTTGCCACTGCTTCGGCTTCAGTACGGCCCGTGCGGCAATGCACGGACACCGCGAAGCCGTCGGCGGCCAACTTGTACGCAATCGCACGGCCAATGCCACGGCTTGCGCCGGTAACGAGAACACGCCGGCTCATGAACTGAAACTCCCTTCAATGAATGACTGAAAATCAGGCGGCTGAAAGACCTTGATGACCGCCTCGGCGCAACACACATCGCCGTGGTGGATCGTGCATTCGTAGGCGCCGTGGCCCTCTTCGCTGCGCAGCAATTCTGTGGCGTGGATCAGCAACTCGGTGCCGCCGGCGAACGACGGCCGCAAAGCTTTATAGCTGCGCGAGCCGAGCAGCACGCCGGGACGCGCTTTGCCGCCGCCGCGCATGGCGAGCAGCGCGACGTGCGCCGCGATGGCCTGCGCCATCAACTCGATGCCGATCCATGCGGGCATCGCGCCGTCGGCATCGGCGTACCAGGCGTCGGCGCGCACGGTGGCGCGCGCGCTCAGCGCGTCTTCGGTAAAGGTGTTGACCCCATCAATCAGCAGCATCGTGCCGCGATGCGGGATGATCGCTTCGATCGGTTGCAGGAAGAGGTCCTGAATGGAGGGCGTTAGGGTCATCGCGCGTGTCACCGTTCAAGGATCAGGCTGACATTGCTGCCGCCGAACGCAAACGAATTGCTCATCACGTATTGCGGTCCAGCGCCGCGCGGCAGGAAGCGTTCGCTTTCGACCAGATCAAGCACCGGCAAAGCGGGATCGGCCTCGCCGTCCCACAGGTGACGCGGCAGCGATACGGGTTGTCGCACGTTTTCGCGCGCGAGCGTCAGCCACGCGAAGGCGAGTTCGGTTGCGCCCGCCGCGCCGAGCTGGTGCCCCGTCAGCGGCTTGGTGCCGCTCGTCGCCGCGCCGTTGGGGAACACGCGCGCCATCAGCTTCGCTTCCATCTCGTCGTTCTTGCGCGTGGCGGTGGCATGCAGATTCACATAGCCGATCGCCGACGATGCGATGCCGGCATCGTCCAGTGCCGCGCGCAAGGCAAGTTCTCCCCCCACGCCTAATGGGTCGGGCGAAGAAATGTGATGCGCGTCGCTCGATTCGCCGACGCCCGCGAGCCGGACTTCCGCTTCGTCGCGGCTCATCAGGAACACGGCAGCGCCTTCGCCGACGTTGATCCCGTTGCGATTGCGGCTCATTGGATTGGTACGCACGCCACTGGTCGATTCGAGCGATGCGAAACCCTGCACCGTCAGCTCGCACAGCGAATCAACGCCACCCACCACCACCGCATCGCACAGTCGCAATTGCAGCAGCCGGCGCGCCGACGCAAACGCCTTCGCGCTCGAAGTGCAAGCGGTCGAGATCGTAAACGCCGGGCCCTGCACGCCGAGCGCCGCAGCGGCAAACGGCGCGGCGGTGCCGATTTCCATCTGCCGGTAGTTGAAGTTGGTGGGCAGATTGCCCGCTTGTGCCTGGTAGACGAACGCGGCTTCGGCCGCTTCGATGCCCGACGTGCTGGTGCCGAGCACCACGCCGATCCGATGCGCGCCGTAACGCTCGCGCGCCGCTTCGACCGCCGGCGCGATCTGCGCCAGCACGGCCAGCAAAAGGCGGTTATTACGGCAGTCGTAACGCGCGAGCGCGGCCGGCGGCGCCAGATCGAGCGGCGCGAGCACGCTGCCGACAAACGCTTCGCCAACGCCCGTATGCGCGTTCGCCATACCGGGTGCGTGAGCGGCGGCAAGCGCCGGGACGATGGCATCGAGGTCGCTGCCGAGGGCATTGATCATGCCGAGCGCGTGCAAATAAACTGATGGCGCCTTCATGCGGCCCTCCTTGATTCCGACGGCATGCCGATCGGCGCGAGCAGCACCGATACCGCAATGCCGAGCGCGAGCGTGGCGCCGAAACTCTTCAGCGCGGGCATCGCACTCATACCGAGCATACCGAACGACAGCAGCGTGGTGGCCGCCGAGAGCAGCACGCCCGTCCACACCGCGCCGAGATCGGCGTCCGCGCGCAAGCAGCCTTCGCGCAGAAATACCGCATAGTTTGCGCCGACGCCGAGCACCAGCATCAGCGCGAGCCAGTTGAACAGATTAAGCGGCACGTGGGCGTAGCCGAATACGGCGAGCGTGACGCCGATCGCGAGCAGCACCGGCAACGTCACGGTAACGCCGCCACGCACGCGGTCCGCCAGGCGGATTTTCTGCGGAGCGCCCGCCAAGGGGGAGGCTTTCGGGGCGTACCGCAGTATCAGCAGGACGAGCATCAGCGCCAGCGCCCCGCCGAGCCACCAGCCGCTATCCACACGATACGCGCCGAACAGTTTCGACACGCTCGCCGCCTTGTCGACGAATACAACGCCGGGCAACGCATGCGCAGTCGCGATCAATGCGGGCTCGTTCTGCGGCGTCACGCCTTGTGGAATCACAACGGCTGCATACGCTTTGGTGGCCGAATCGACAACGCCCAGCCACAGATGTCTGTCCGGCTGCGACCACGGCGCGGCGAGCCACGTATCGACGGTAAGCGGCCGCTGCGGTTTCGCATAGGCAGCGAGCCAGGCGTCGGCGACTTCGTCTTTGAAGCCTGCTTTCAGCAGCGTGGCGCGCAGTGCGGCCGGGTCGTTGAACACGTGCTGCGCGAGCCATGCGCGGTCGTCAGTCTGCTGTTTCGCGGACGGCACGAACTGCGCCACCGACTGATAGCTGCCGACCTTGTTCGCCGTGCCGTTCAAGCCGTCAAGCTTCGCGCCCAGCGCTTCGGCGCGTTGCAGCACGATCTCCGGCGTCTCCCCACGCACCACAAAAAACTGCGCGCTGTTATCGACGCCAACCGCCGCACGCACCTTGTCTTCCTGCGCGACCAGCGCAGGATCACGCTGGATCAACAAATGGATATCGTCGTCGCTGGTCAGACGCAGCCAGCCGGGAATCGCCACGATCAGCAACAGCGCCGCGACCAGCCACGCGCGCTTGCCGCCGATCGTGCGATGCCAGCGCGTCAGCAACCGCGCCGCGCCGGTAAAAACGCGCTTCGGGCCGCGCTTCGGCGGACGCGTGAGCAGTGCGGGCAACAAACCCAGCACGGATGCAAACGCCGTCACGATGCCCGCCATGGCGAAGCATGCAATCTGCTTGAGCGCGGGAAACGGCACCCACATGAGAATCGCGTAGCCGAGCAAGCTGGTAGCCAGTGCGACCGTCAAGGCCGGACGTACGGCACGCGCACCGCGGCGCGAATCCCAATCGCGCCCCGCGCCGAGATAGACCACGAAATACTGGATCGAATAATCGACCGCCTCGCCGATCAGGCTCGCGCCGAACACGAGCGTCAACAGATGCAATTGGCCGAACATCAGCATCGTCACCGCGAGCGCGCAGACAATGCCGAGCGCCGTCGAAACGAAACCGAGCAGCAAGAGGCGCGGCGAGCGGAACACCCACATCATCAGGAGCGCAATCCCGCACAGTGACGCGACGCCGATCAGGTGAACTTCATGTTCCGACGCGCTGCGTGCCGATTCCGCGTAGAACACCGCGCCGGTTCTCGCCACCGACACGTCGGGGAATGCCTGCTTCAATGCGCTTTCGCCTTCAGCGAGCGCGGCGAGCACGGCGTGCTGTGTCTTCGATTCGTAGGCAGAGCCCGGCAGTGTGGCGACGATCAACACACTCGTGGTTGCGCCGCGATGCGACACCAGCATGTTGTCCTCGAGTTCGAGATTCGACGTGGCGAGCGGCAAACCGCCGAGCCAATGTTCGAGCCAGCCGAACGGATCGTCGGCGAGCGGCGTGGTCAAACCGCCGCGCAATGGGCTGTAGATGCGCTGCGCGAGCGCGTCCCCCAAAGTCGCGCTTGACGCATTGTTCCCTGCGAGTGCTGCGCGATCAGAAGGCGTCTGCAGACCGAAGCGATAAGGCATGTATAACGCGGCGATCTGCGACAGATCGAACGGCGGCAATTCCGCCGTCACCGAGCCGAACGCCCCGCTCTTCTGCAAAGACGCGCCGAGTTGTTTCGCCGCCGCTTTCGCGTGCGCATCATCATTGCTGGTGACCAGAAAAACGGTGCGGTCGCCGAGCGCGCCCGCCAGCGTATCGACCGCCTTTTCGGCAACCGGATCCGCTTCGGTGGCGGGCAGCAACGCCAGCAGATTGGTCTGCAGCGGCGAGGGTCCCGCGAAACGCCAGCCGCAATACAGCGCCGCGGCGAGCGCGAGCAGCAGCCACGCGGCGCGCATGCCCCACGCCTGTTTCGCGGACCGCTGTCGCAGCACCTGCATTACGGCGCCCCAAGCAAGCTGCGCTCGGCCGGCGTCGGTTCGGTCACCGCCGCGCTCTTCGCAAAGTCGAGCTTGGTGATGTCGCCGTTCGCGAGTGTGATGCGCAAGCTTTGCAGATAGTCGCCGCCATTCATCTGCAAGCCTTTGATCGACTGCGCGATCTGCGGCTGGTTCGGCGTGAGACGCATGCGCCATTGCGCGGCGCTGCCTTCGGCCTCTACGTCGAATTGCGAATACAGCGCCGACAGATCGCCACCGAGCATCGCGCGCATCATCTTCGAGACTTGAGCGACGCCGCGCGTGCCTTGAGCGCTGTGAGCCGTCACGCGCTGGCCGTTGGCGTTGACTTCGGCGACGCCCGCGTCGGTGATCACGTAGGTGGCTTTGTACGGCGTGTCGATCTGCCAGATCACGCCACGATCGCGGAAGAACAGCAGCGAACCGGTGCTGACGAGCGGCTGCTTCATCGCGGCGAGCGTCTGCGTCTGCGTGAATTGCGCGCGAACGCCCTTGGCTTGGGCGAGATGCGTGGCGATTTGCGAAACCAGCGCCGGGTTGCCGGCGACGGCTTCTTCTGCCGCGGACGCCGTCGCCGGCCATGCTGCCAGGTTCAAAACGCTCAGAGTGCTCAACGCGAGCAACGCGCCCGCAGCGGAGCCACGCAAGGTCATCGTCCCCATATGCGCTCCAGCTTTTCGAACACGACCGGCGGCGATACGAACTGCAACTCCTGCGTCGCGGCATCGACCGCGACCTGGATCGTGTAGCCCTTCGTCAGCCGCGTACCGGTCGCGCAATCGACGATTTCATAGCCTATTTTCAGGCGATTTTCGTGTTCGAGCAGTTCCGTGCGCACTTCGATCGCCTGGCCGTAGTTGGCCGGACGCACATACTTCAGATGCGCCTCGACGATCGGCCACAGGTAGCCCGATGCCTGCATTTCGCGGTAGTCGTAATCGAAGGTGCGCAAGAGCGCCGCGCGGCCGATCTCGAAGTACTTCAGGTAATGGCCGTGCCAGCACACGTTCATCGCGTCGACGTCGTGAAACGGCACTTCGACCGTCGCGCTGGCTGTCAGCACTTTAGCGGAGCCGGTCATGCGCGCGAGCCTCCGCGATAGTCGCTCAACACGTCGCACGCGGCGATGCGCGCGGTCAGTGCGCGCAGGTCGCTTTCCAGCGCGCGGTCTTCGTCGACGAACGGCGAGTGCGCCGTCACGCTGTCGATGAACGCTTGCAGCGGCGCCGGAACCGGCGTGGCGCTGTCGATCTTCAAGCGCAAGCGCGCGGCTTGCACCGTGGCTAGCGTGTGCGCGGCGGCGACCTGCTCGGTCAGCTCAAGCACGCGCAAACAGTCGCGCGCGGCGATCGTGCCCATGCTGACTTTATCCTGATTGTGCGCCTCGGTGGAACGCGAGAAAACGCTCGCGGGCATGGTGTTTTTCAACGCTTCGGCCGTCCATGCGGACGACGAAATCTGCACGGCCTTGAAACCATGATTGATCGCGGCACGCGCGGGGGCCGCACCGGACAGATTGCGCGGCAAGCCGTTGTTAAAATTTACGTCGACCAGCAGCGCGAGTTGCCGGTCCATCAGATCGGCGAGATTGGCGACGGCGACCTTCAGCGAGTCCATGGCGAACGCGATATGGCCGCCGTAAAAGTTGCCGCCGTGCAGCACGCGCTCGTTGTCGGGATCGATCAACGGGTTGTCGTTCGCGCTGTTCAGTTCGTTCTCGACGTCACGGCGCACCCACGACAAGGCATCGCGCGCCACGCCGATCACATGTGGCGCACAGCGGATCGAATAGCGGTCTTGCAGACGATGCCCCGGCGTATCGTCGCGGCCGGTCAGGTCGTCGCGAATCCAGGCTGCCGCTTCGGCCTGACCTGCGTGCGGTTTTACTTCGAACAGGGTCGCGTCAAAATGCGCGGCGCGGCCGTCGAGTGCGACGGTGGAGAGCGCCGTGAGGCGCGCGGCGAGGCGCGTCAGATGATCGGCACGCGCGAACGCGAGACAGGCGAGGCCCGTCATCACTGCAGTGCCGTTCATCAGCGCGAGACCTTCTTTCGGCGCGAGCGTCAACGGCTCGTGACCCAATTCAGTCCAGACCTCGCGCACGTCGCGCAGCGAGCCTTCGAACATCACATCGCGTTCGCCGGCCAGCGCGGCGGCCACATAAGAAAGCGGCGTCAAGTCACCGCTTGCGCCAACCGACCCTTCCGACGGAATACGCGGCAACACGCGATGATTGATCAGATCGGCGAGACGTTCGAGCAACACAGGCCGCACGCCGGAAAAGCCATAAGCCAGCGAATTCAACCGCGCGGCGATCACCGCGAGCGTTTGCGCATCGTCCAGATACTGGCCCATGCCGCAGCCGTGGTAACGCGTCAGTTGCAGTGGCAGGGCTTCGACGAGTCCCATCGGCACATCGACCACGCATGCATCGCCATAGCCGGTGTTAACGCCGTACACGGTCGCGCCCGACGCCAGATGCCGGCGCAGAAAATCCGCGCCGCGCTGGATGCGCGCGCGCCACGCCGGATCGGCGCTCAGCGCAATCGCCGCGCGATGCTGGGCGATCGCGACGACCTCTTCAATCGTTAGCTTGCGCCCGTCGATTGTCACGGTCGTCACCGCCATCACCGCCGCCTCGCTTGCGCGGGTGTTCTCACTTGCGCTGCCGTTCGGCGCCTCGATCAGATCATGTTCGGCCATGCGTGCCTCGCTTGGGGCTGGCCCAGAAATCGAAGAAATTGAACCATTGATAAGGTGCCTTGCGGCAATAGTGTTCTAGGCGCGCCGCGTAACGCTGCGCCCACGCCGCAAGATGCTGCGCGCGTTCGCGGCGCGGCAACTCGATGCGTTCGGCAAACGGTTCGAAGTACAGACGGTAGCCGTCGCGCTCCTTCAGGCAGAAGAATAGATAGACGGGACAGCCCAACGCATGCGCGAGCACATAGGGGCCTTGCGCGAACGGGGCGGTCGAGCCGAGAAATTGCGCTTCGGTCGTGCGGCCCGCTTCGTGTGCCGGCACGCGGTCGCCGACGATTACCAGCAACTCGCCCGCATCGACGCGCTCCTGCATCATCATGGCCGTCTCGGGGCCGAAGTCGCTGACTTCGAGCAGATGCCGGGCGAACTGGCTATTCGCCGACGCCAGGACGCTATTGAAGCGCCGCGCGTGTTCCGTATACACCACGGCGGTGACTTTCGCGTAGGCGCCCTGCGCGGCGAGCGCGCGGGTCATTTCCAGGTTGCCGAGATGCGCACCGATCACGAGCGCACCTTTGCCGCTCGCCACCAGCGCTTCGAACGCCGAGGGATCTTCGAATTTGACGTCGGCATTGTTGACACGGCCGGACCACGCCGCGAGCTTGTCGAAGCCCGATTGCGCGAACGCCAGCATGTGGCGATAAGCGGACAGCCAGCCGGGACGCGGCGTATCGCCGTGCGGCGCGGCTTCGCCAAGACGCGTGAAGTAGTTGCTCGACGCCTCGCGCGCGGCGCGGCCCGTCAGCAGAAAGTACGCCACGATCGGATGCAACCAGAGCGCGGTGAAACGGCGGCCGAACAGCTTGCAACTGAGCGCGAGCAAGGACATGCCCAGATGGCTGCCACGTTCGGCGATCCGCCACCAGTCTTGCGGACTCGGTTCGCTTGGTTCGGCCTGCTGGCCTGGCTCGCTTGCAACGACCCGGCGGCGTGGCATTACTTTGTGCGCGAGCAGCATCGGCAGACGCCACAGCATGCCGAACACGAGACGCGTATGGCTGCGGCTGATACGCACGTTGTCCCACAGCACGTCGAAATGCGAGACGCCATCGGTGGCGTACGTCACCCGCGTTGGAATCGAGCGGAACGCCGCGCGCCACCAATAGAGGCGCACGAGAATTTCGATGTCGAAGTCCATGCGAGTCGGCAGTTGCACGCTGTCGATCAGCTCGCAGGCGAGCGCCAGCGGATAGAGGCGGAAGCCGCACATCGAATCGCGAATTGTCAGTGAGAGCGTTTCGATCCACACCCACACGTGCGTCAGATAACGGCCATAGAGGCGCGATTTCGGCACGCTCTCGTCGTAGATCGGGCGGCCGAGGATCACCGCGCCCGGTTCGGCGAGCGCCGCTTCGATGAAGCGCGGCACATCGGTCGCGTCGTGCTGGCCGTCGGCATCGATTTGCAGCGCGTGCGTGTAAGCCGCGGCGCGCGCGGCGCGCAACCCCGCCATCACGGCGGCGCCCTTGCCGCCATTGTCCGGCAAACGCAGCAGCGTGAGCTGCCCCGCGTACTGTTGCGCGAGCGCGGCGAGCACCTGCTGGGTCGCCTCATCACTGCCGTCGTCGACCACAAGGATCGGCAAGCCATGCACCGCGAGGTGCGCTACGGTCGCGCCGATCGCGTCCTTGTGGTTGTAAATCGGAATCACAATGCACGGAGCGAACGTCATCACGCAGGCTCCCGATACACGATCACGCCAGACGCACATTCACGCCCGCTCAGCCGGTACGTGAACTGCACGCGTCCACGCGCGGCGTCGTGAGCGAGCGCGAGATCCAGCACCGCGCCCGGCGCCACCGGCGCCATGAACTTGAGCCGGTCGATCGAGGCCAGCGCGCGCACGGCGGGTACGTGTTCCGCGGCCAGATGCATGGCCCAGTGCACCTGGACGACGCCCGGCAGAATCGGCAGACCGGGAAAGTGGCCGGCGAAATGCACGAGCGTTGGCGGCACGCGTAGTTCGTAGTGCAACGTATCCGCACTGCGAGCTTCGGCGAGCACTTCCACACCGTCCGCACGCGGCTCGAAAGCCGCCGCGACCGCGGTCACCGGCAGTTTGCCGCGCGCGTCGAACGGCAACGTGAGACGAAAACGCCAATGACGCGGCAGCACCACCGCGTCAAAATAGTCAGCGAGATGCCGGCGCAGGGTTTGCGCGAGCAGCACGCGGCCTTCCGCGCACAATACCTCGCTGCCAGCTTCGGTCAGCGCCACCACGGCGCCGACGCGCTCGCGCGAGGCACCTTCCAGCGGCACGATCGACGCTTGCGCGACATACGGATGCAGTGCGAGGCGCGCTTCGAGCTCCGGCAGTGAAACGCGCTTGCCGTCCAGCTTGAGCACGCGATCGAGCCGGCCTTGCAGGCGAAAACGGCCATCGGCGTCGATGGCGATTTTGTCGTCCGTGCGATGCCAGCCAGCGCGATCGAGGTGCGGCGAGCGAACGTTTAGCGCACTCTCTTCGTCGCAGCGTACTTCGATACCGGTCACCGGTTGCCACGCATCGGTCTGGTCCTGACGACGCCACGCGATGCCGCCAGTTTCCGTGCTGCCGTAGATTTCAAGCGGCGCAGCGCCGTAGGCCGTCGCATATTCCTGCGCGGCTTCGAAAGCGAGCGGGCCGCCTGAAGAAAAGAATGCGCGCGGCGCCGGCGTCAGCGCGGCGAAGCCGGGCAACGCGGGCCAACGCGACAATTGCGCGGGCGTCGAGACGACCACCGTCGCACCGTTTCGCTCGATCTGCGTTTGCAATTGCACAGGCTCGATGCTGATCGCGCGATCGAACGCGCGGCCCGCGGCGAGCGGCCACAATACGCGAAACAGCAAACCGTAAATGTGATGATGCGGCACGCTCGCGAGCATCGTCGCATCGCCGAGCAGAGCGCCCCACTGCTTCTCGAGCGTGTGCACTTCGGCATTGAATTGCGCGAGCGTCTTGCGGATCGGCTTGGGGGTACCGCTGCTGCCGGAGGTGTAGAGCGTCAGCGGGGCTTGCGGATCGATCGTATGCGAGGCGATTGGGGCGGGTGCGGCATCAGCATTTGCGTCTTGCACGGCACGCGGCAAGTCGGCGTCGGTCAGCACCGCGTCATACGCGTCGGCGAGATCGGCGAGATAGCCCGGCGTCGCATTCGCCGGAATCACCGGCTCCTTGCCGCACGCGAACAACGCAAACAACGCGCAGGCGAAATCGAACGGATCGTCGATGCACAACGCGTAACGTTGCGCGTCTTGCCTTTGCATCAGCGCGACCAGAGTCGAGACACGCGCGCGAAAGGCAGCGCGGCCGAGCACCGTCGCACCGTCGCGGCATACTGGTGCATTCACGCCGGCTGCTCCATGGCCCGCCGACAACAGATCATGCAACGCAATCATGCCGCCTCCGAACGCGCGGCTCGCGGCAGCACCACCAGATAACGCCAGATAACTTCGGCCACCAGCAGCACGCCGATCAACCCATAAGCGATGGCGCCGTTATAGAGCGACCAGCTTGCGCGGCTCCAATAAAGCGCCGTATACGCGGAGAACGCGCCGTTCAGCGCGAAGAATCCGCACCACACCTGGGTCACGCGCCGCGTATGGCGCACGGCGCCCGGCAACAGGTTGGGATTGCCCAGCCGCGCGAATTTTTCGATCATCGACGGCCCGCGCACGAGCGTCGCGCCGAACGCGATCAGCAGACCGAGATTGACGAGCGAAGGATAGAGACGCAACAGCAGCTCGCTGTTGGTCAGCACGATTGCCGCCGAGGCACAGCTCAGCAAGCCAACCACGGTCCAATCGATCGAGGAGAGCCGGCGCAGCGAGGTCGCGACCGGACCGCTGCCGGCCCAGCGTTGCAGCCACAGAATCGCAAACAGCATGCAACCGACATAGCGCGGCGTGTCCCAGCGCCAGGCGCACAGAATCAACGCGGGATACGCGAGTTTTAGCAGGATCTGCAGCAGCGTTTTCGCCCAGTGGCGCTCTGTGCCGGGCGATGCGCCGGGCGATGCGCCGGCGGGCCGGCTCGCCGCAGCTTGCATTCGCGAGCGCACGGATGGCATCAGCCTTGTGCCGCCAGCAGGGATTCAACTGCACCGATCACATCGCCGACCGTGCGCACCGACTTGAATTCTTCGGGCTTGATGCGGCGACCGGTCATTTCCTGCAGCTTGATTGCAAGGTCAACGGCGTCGATGCTGTCGAGATCGAGATCTTCGAAGAGGTGCGCTTCGGGCGTCACGCGCTCCGGCTCGATCGCGAAGTTCTCTTTGAAGATGGCGCGGATGCGTTCAAGAATCTCTGCCTCGGACACGATTAATCCCCTTTTCTTGTGGTTTCGTTCACAGCATGCGCCGTTTCGCGTTGACTCGCGACCAGCGCGGCCAGCGTGCTGATCGAGCGGAAGTGTTCGCGGGTGCGTTCGTCGTTCGCTGCGAGGGTCAGTTGGTATTGTTTGCGCAGCACGATGCCGATCTCGAGCGCGTCGATCGAGTCGAGACCGATACCGTCGGTATCGAACAACGGTGCGTCGTCGTCGATATCGGCCGGGCTCAGGTCTTCCAGATCGAGGGCTTCGATCAGAAGCTGTTTAATTTCCAGTTTTAAAGAATCCATAATCGAACAGGTGCTGAGTAATGTGTGCTTCGATGGCGCTGGTCACGCTGCGCGCCGCGAGAGACGGTGAGGCATCGTGGTCTGCAAGTTGCTCGACGCCAAGCGGCTCGAGCACGTTCACGCGGATCCGGAAAGCACGCGCCGGCACGTCGTACCAGCGCATCTGCTTGGTGAATGCCGGCGGATCGCAATCCATCAGCACCGGCACGATCGGCGCGCCGACCTTCAACGCCATGTGCGCGAAACCGCGTGAAAACGCGTGCAGCCGGTTCGGCGCGGGGCTGCGCGTGCCTTCGGGAAAAATAATCATCGTGTAGCCTGCTGCGAGCTGCCGCGCGCCGGCCTCGACGAGTTCCGAGGGATCGGCGTTGCTCACATATTCCGCCGAGCGCACGATACCCCAGAAACACGGATTGCCCCAGTGCGCGTTTTTCACCACACAGCAGGCCCGCGGTGTGAGCGACAACAGCACCATCACGTCCAGGTAGGTCGGGTGATTGGCGACCACGATTGCCGGCCCACCGTTGCGCAATGCCTGTGCGCCCGACACCTCGAGCTCCATCACGCCGATGCGCCGCAAGACCGCGACCAGCGCGCGGAAGAACCAGTGGATTACCGTCGTCACCGCGCGCTGACGCGACGCACGATGTGGCCACAGCCACGCGAGCGGGAACACCAGTATCGAAAACAGCACACCGCAGATGCCGAACACCACGAAGGCCATGCCCGTCGCGCAGAACCGCCAAAGGTAATCAAGCCGCGCGCTCATGCCACCTCCAATGCCAGGCAGCGCCTGCGCCTTGCCAGACGGCAGGCCTGCCTGTTTCCAGGCAGTGCAGCAACGCCTGGCTCTGGGTCGGGAAACTTTCGTCCGTGCTTGCCGTGTTTGCCTTGCCTGCGTGGCTTGCCGGCTGCGCGGCCTCTGCGACGTCTCCCGCCTCTGCAGCCTCCAGCTCGCCTGCGCCGGACAAGGTGCAGACCAACTGCCCCGTCGCCGCTTCGCTATTCAGCAGGATTGCGATCGCGCCGCCCTGCACTTCGTCTTCAATCGTTCCGTAGGCCGGATCGGCCGGTTCGTCAGCGTACACCAGCAGCACCGGCGAATCGGGCTGTGTTGCGTGTTGCGCGTACGCTTCCAGCAGCGCATAGCCAAGCGTCTCCGCGCCGGCCGAGATCGCGCTGGCAGCGGAACGATCGCCGCGCGCGATGCCGAACACGCCGGTCATGGCGTTCAACACCGACAGGCTGAAGGCGGTCGGCGAGACAGGTTCGCCCGTGCTAATGGTCCGCAGGACGTCCGTGGTGCGCCGCAATTCGCCATGGCGTGAAGCAAACACCACCCGCACCTCGTCTTGCGCCACGCAATCGTGCGCGACCTTCAGGGCGACTCTGGACAGCGTGCTCAGGCGACGCCGCACGATCGGCTCGATAAAGCCGATATCGGGTGCGGCAGATGCGGCAGCAGGCCAGCTAGACCAGCGAGCGACCGGAATGGTCCAGTGCAGATCGGGCATATCGGTGTTCGCGCGTAGAAGCGAGGAGAGGCTGAGGGCGCCTGACGGAATACGCACCCGTCACAGCGTATGCGCGCCGCGCGGAACGACAATCTCCAGCCGGGGGTCAATCCAATCTTCTTATATAGGGCTCAGCGATTTAACGGCACTTGGCCCCGATTATTTAGGCGCCTTTGCCGATTTGTCTGATGGATTGACTCAGGCTCCCTGTGGTCGCCGGAATCATACTGAATATTGTGAATTAAATCAGCCACCAAAGACGTATCTATCTGTATCCGTATCACTGGTGCGACGGATGACTGGACAGCACCAAAATGCAGGCCTGGCGGCTCTTGCAAATCTTGCGATCGACCCTTGAAGCCACTGCCGGCGCTGCTTCAAGGCCAACCGGACGCTAGTGCATCCACACATAATCACAAATACTTTCATTTAACTTTCAAAATAAGTGTTTCGTTTCGGAACATTTCAATGCTTCGGCCCTATTCTGCCGATACTGTGCCGCGCATCGCATCGCTTAGATTTCATGCGCGACTCAGGGCGCTTACGCAACGTCATTTTTTGTCAGTTCGCGGCGGCACCTGCATCAGCGGATTTCGCCGGACGCGCGGCCATGCCTGCTATACTCCGTCCCGCATTGGGGAGTAGCCGCCCCGCGGCATGTCCGCACCGCTTTCATACGGGTGCGTCGAACGTGCGGTTCGCGGGGGCGCCTGTCAACAGACTTGGCCTTTATGGCCATGGCAGCCGCAGCCTCTGGCCTGGCGAGACCGATGATCCACACGCACCGAACAGGGCCCGGCGTGTTGTGGGTCGTCGCTCGTTCATATCTCGGCCCGAGGAATCAACACACCGTGGATCACGCTTTCCTCATTTCGACCGGAGCAGTCGCGCTCGCCGAAATCGGCGACAAGACGCAACTGCTCTCGCTCGTTCTCGCCGCCCGCTATCGCAAGCCGATACCGATCATTCTGGGCGTGCTGATCGCTACGCTCGTCAATCACGCCTGCGCCGGCGCGCTCGGCGCCTGGCTCGGCACGCTGCTCACGCCAACCATCATGCGCTGGGCACTCGCCGCGTCGTTCATTGCGATGGGCTTGTGGATACTTGTGCCGGACAAACTGGACGACGTAGAAGCCAACACCAGCCGTACGCATTTCGGCGTGTTCGGCGCAACGGTGGTGACGTTCTTCCTCGCGGAAATGGGCGACAAGACGCAGATCGCGACGGTCGCCCTTGCCGCGCGCTTTCACGACTTCTTCGGTGTGGTGGCCGGCACGACGCTCGGCATGATGATCGCCAATGTTCCGGCGATCCTGCTCGGCGACCGCTTCGCCCATCGGTTGCCGACCAAAACGGTGCATGCCATTGCAGCCGTCATGTTCGTGATTCTGGGAACAATGGCGCTGTTCGGCGTGGGCGTTTAGTCCTGCATTGTTTAGTCCTGCGCTTACTGCACGACCTTCGCCCCCGACGCCGCAGCCGGCGCAGCCGCGGGTGCGGCGCCCGTCGTCGCGACTTCGTTCGAGATTCCACCGTTCTTGTCGACGGGAATCTTCACGGTATGGACCACGCCGTTGCCGAGCGGAAAGTCGGCCAGCGCGCTGCGCGCCAGATAGGGCATGGCTCTCACCAGCGACGACTCCTCGTCCGAGTTGCGCGCCGTCACGTTATAGACCTCTTTGCCGCCGGCACGCTCGGTGATCCGCACACCGAGCAGGTGCGTGAAAATCGGGTAGCTCTGATTCACGTACGCGGTCGGATACGGACCCCACGGGCCCCACGGATCGAACGACCAGCCCCAGTACGGCGCCGGCCACGGGTTGTAATACACCGGCTGCGCGACCGTCACCATGTCCGAGCGAATCCCGTACGACAGTCCGACCAGATAGCGCGCCTGGGCAGCGTCGACCTGGCGGAACGCGTGCGTGGCGAGTTCGTTGCCGACGAGGCGCTCGTAAGTGGTGAGTTCGAGATTGTTCTGCTGATCCGCCGCCCGTGTGAAGGCATACGTACGAGTGGCGTCATTGCCGCGCCAGTCGGAGAAAGCCGTGACCTGAGTGGTCACGTAGCTCGTGCAGCCGGACAGCAACACCGTCAGCGTGGCCAGCAGCAGCGTGGCGCGGCGGGTCCATCGATTGATTTTCATGGTCTACCTCGTGTTGCCTGTTATCGCCAGTCTTGACCGGGTTCGTTTGCGCGCCGCAATCGTGCGCGGGGCCCGATAATACGCTGACCAGACGATTCGGTAAAAAGTTCGACCCGCACGATCCGCCGAGCCTTTGTACAATGGCTCGACACGCCCGGCTCGCGCGCCATAAGCACGCGTGACGGCTCGAGTCCCATCACTACAGAACGCCATGGCCGATACCGCAACGCCCAATGTGATCCGCCGCGCCGATTACGCGCCGCCCGCCTTCCTCATCGACGCCGTCGCGCTGGAGTTCGATCTGGTTCCCGAACGCACCGTCGTGAGGAACACGATGCGCGTGCGCCGCAACCCGGACGCGTCCCACGCCGCGAATCTCGAACTGATGGGCGAACAACTCGAGTTCGTCGGCGCCGCGATCGACGGCGCCCCGTTCGCCAACGCCCATGCGCACGAGCACGGCCTCACGCTCGGCAACGTGCCGGATAGCTTCGAACTGACGCTCACCAGCCTCTGCAATCCGGCGGACAACACCACGCTGTCGGGCCTGTATGTGTCGGGCGGCAACTTCTTCACCCAGTGCGAGGCCGAGGGCTTTCGCCGCATCACTTATTTCCTCGACCGCCCCGACGTGATGGCGACCTATACGGTCACGCTGCGCGCCAGCAAGGCCGACTATCCGGTGCTGCTGTCGAACGGCAATCTGCTCGAAGAAGGCGAGTTGCCGGATGGCCGTCATTTCGCCCGCTGGGAGGATCCGTTCAGGAAGCCGAGCTATCTGTTCGCGCTGGTCGCGGGCAAGCTGGTCGCACTCGAGGAACGGGTGACGAGCGGCTCGGGCAAGGAAAAGCTGCTGCAGGTGTGGGTCGAACCGCACGATCTGGACAAGACCCGTCACGCCATGGATTCGTTGGTCAACTCGATCCGCTGGGACGAGGCGCGTTTCGGGCTGGAACTGGATCTGGACCGCTTCATGATCGTCGCGGTGAGCGACTTCAACATGGGCGCGATGGAGAACAAGGGGCTCAACATCTTCAACACGAAGTACGTGCTGGCGAACCCCGAAACGGCCGCGGACACCGACTTTGCGAACATCGAGGCGGTGGTCGGCCACGAGTATTTCCACAACTGGACCGGCAACCGCGTGACGTGCCGCGACTGGTTCCAGTTGAGCCTGAAAGAAGGCCTGACGGTGTTCCGCGATCAGGAGTTCTCGGCCGATATGGCGGGCGGAGCGACTGACGAAGCCGCCCGCGCCACCAAACGCATCGAAGACGTGCGCGTGCTGCGCCAGATGCAATTTGCCGAAGACGCGGGTCCTATGGCGCATCCGGTACGCCCGGAAAGCTACGTCGAGATCAACAACTTCTACACGATGACGGTCTACGAAAAAGGCTCCGAAGTCGTGCGGATGTATCAGACGCTGTTCGGCCGCGACGGCTTCCGCAAGGGCATGGACCTGTACTTCAAGCGTCATGACGGCCAGGCCGTGACTTGCGACGATTTCCGTCACGCGCTCGCCGATGCGAATGGCCGCGATCTCGCGCAATTCGAGCGCTGGTATAGCCAGGCCGGCACGCCGCGCGTCTCGGTCCGCACGCAGTACGACGCCGCGCAACAGCGCTACAGCGTGACGCTCACACAAGGCTACGGCGAGACCGCGCCGGCGGCGCGCGAAACGCAAAAGGGCCCGTTGCTGATTCCCTTTGCGATCGCCTTGATCGGCAACGACGGCCGTGACCTGCCGCTGCAACTGGATGGCGAAACCCGACCTTCGGATTCCACCACGCGCGTGCTGGAATTCACGCAGACCGAACAGACCTTCACGTTCGTCAACGTCGAGCAGGAACCACTGCCCTCGCTGCTGCGCAATTTCTCGGCGCCCGTGATCGTCGAATACGACTATTCAGCCGACCAGCTCGCGTTCCTGCTCGCGCATGACAGCGATCCGTTCAACCGCTGGGAAGCCGGGCAGCGGCTCGCCACGCGCGAGTTGCTGACGCTCGCCGGGCGCGCCGCTTCCGGCATGCCGCTGCAACTCGACGACTCGGTGGTCGCCGCGTTCGCCCGCGTGCTGACCGACGAGACGCTCTCGCCCTCGTTCCGCGAGCTGGCGTTGATGCTGCCGTCGGAAGCGTATCTGGCCGAGCAGATGGCCGAATCGAATCCGGCTGCCGTGCATGCCGCGCGGCAATTCGTCCGCAAGCGCCTCGCGAATGCGCTCAGGAAGGACTGGCTCGCCGTGTACGAAAAGCACCGCACGCCGGGCGCCTATGAAGCCACGCCGGAGGCATCCGGTCATCGCGCGTTGAAGAATCTCGCGCTGTCGTATCTCGCGGAACTGGACGATCCGGCTGAAACCGTGCGTCTCGCGTCCGCGCAATACGACGCCGCCAACAACATGACCGACCGCTCGGCGGCGCTCTCGGTGTTGCTCAATGCGTCGGCGGCGAATGGCGGCAGCGTTGAGGCGCAGCAGGCGCTGGACGACTTCTACCGGCGCTTCGAAAAGGAGCCGCTCGTCGTCGACAAGTGGTTCGCCTTGCAAGCCACGCAACGCGGCAGCGCACAGCGTCCGGTGATCGAGATCGTGCGCAAGCTGATGGCGCACCCGGCGTTCAACCTGAAGAACCCGAACCGCGCGCGCTCGCTGATTTTCAGCTTCTGTGCGGCGAACCCCGCGCAGTTCCACGCCGAAGACGGCTCAGGCTACGCGTTCTGGGCCGACCAGGTGATCGCGCTCGACGCCATCAATCCGCAAGTGGCCGCCCGCCTCGCCCGCTCGCTGGAACTGTGGCGTCGCTTTACGCCGGCGCTGCGCGACGGCATGCGCGCGGCGCTGGAGAAAGTGGCGTCGCAGGTGAAGTCGCGCGACGTGCGCGAGATCGTAGAGAAAGCGTTGGCATGATGATCGTCTGAAGCGCTTTCCGCACCGAAAAGCCGGCACGTGTTGCCGGCTTTTTTTCGTCCTGAATTTCATCATGCGACGACCCGCGGACCTCAACGGAGGACTTCAACGTTAGCCATCTGGACGACTGTTCGTATCGCCTCGACAGGGTGAAAGTAAACGCATTCATTTAACGGTTTGCGTTTAACGCAACGCGTTATATCATCCCATGATCACGACATTCGGCGACAAGGCCACCGCGGCGCTGTTCGAAGAAGAATTTGTCCGCTCACTTCCGACCCAGATTCAAGACATGGCGCGTCGCAAACTGGGTCTGATCGATGCGGCGGAGACCATTGAAGACCTGCATAGCCCACCTGGGAACCGCCTCGAATTATTGCAGGGGCGACGCAGCGGCCAATGGAGCATCCACATCAACGCTCAGTGGCGGATCTGTTTTCACTTTGTCGGGGGCAACGCGATGAATGTCCAAATAGTTGACTACCATCACTAGACCGGGAGCCAGAAGTGGTTATCAAACGCGCTGACTTGGACAGCATCGATTTTATGGATATCGGGACTGGCGAAAAGATCCCTGCCATTCACCCGGGCGAAATCCTGCGTTACGAATTTCTGGATCCGCTGAGCATGTCAGTCAATGCGCTGGCGCTCGCCCTACATGTGCCAGCCCCGCGCATCAACGACGTCGTCCGCGGCAAACGCGCCATTTCTGCTGAAACCGCCTTGCGGCTGGCTCGTTATTTCGGCACGAGTACGCAGTTCTGGCTCAATCTTCAGAACGCTTACGACCTGCGCATCGCTACCGAGGCCGCAGGAGAACAGATCAAACGCGAGATCGAACCGTTGCAAAGACCGCCGACAATTGGGACCGCCGCAGAAGCCAAGCCACAATCAGCGCCTCGCAGGGGACGGGCAGTCGACGCGCGCGGCCAGATCAAGGCACGCCGGAAAGACTGATTTCTTTGAAGTCCTGGGTTCGCAAATCAGTAACGAACAACAGCCTCCATCTCAAAAGCACGGAACCGACACAGCGAGCGGTTAAAATCGAGGGATTCCTCAAGCCTCCCTGGAGTACAGCAATGGCTTTGCAACGTCGTACCACTCTCACGAAGTACCTGATCGAGCAGCAGCGCGAGACCAACAACCTGCCGGCCGACCTGCGCCTTTTGATCGAAGTCGTCGCGCGCGCGTGCAAGGCGATCAGCTACCACGTCAGCAAGGGCGCGCTGGGCGATGCGCTCGGCACGGCGGGCAGCGAGAATGTCCAGGGCGAAGTGCAGAAAAAAACTCGACATCCTGTCGAACGAAATCCTGCTCGAAGCGAATGAATGGGGCGGCAACCTGGCGGGCATGGCATCCGAGGAAATGGAGCAGTTCTTCCCGATCCCGGCCAACTACCCGAAGGGCGAATACCTGCTGGTGTTCGATCCGCTCGACGGCTCGTCGAACATCGACGTCAACGTGTCGATCGGCACGATTTTCTCGGTGCTGCGTTGCCCGGACGGCCAGCAGCCCACCGAACAATCGTTCCTGCAGCCTGGCACGCAGCAGGTCGCGGCAGGTTATGCGGTGTACGGTCCGCAAACCGTGCTGGTGCTGACCACCGGCAACGGCGTGAACTGCTTCACGCTCGACCGTGAACTGGGTTCGTGGGTGCTCACGCAAAGCGACATGCGCATTCCGGTTGAAACGCGTGAATTTGCGATCAACGCGTCGAACGAGCGCCACTGGTATGAGCCGGTCGAGAAATACATCGGTGAATTGAAGGCTGGCAAGGAGGGTCCGCGCCAGAGCGACTTCAACATGCGCTGGGTCGCGTCGATGGTGGCCGACGTGCACCGTATCCTGAACCGCGGCGGCATCTTCATGTATCCGGCCGACAAGCGCACGCCGGACAAGCCGGGCAAGCTGCGCCTGATGTACGAAGCGAATCCGATGGCGTTCCTCGTGGAGCAGGCGGGCGGCGCCGCGACCAACGGCGAGAAGCGGATTCTCGACATCCAGCCGAAAAGCCTGCACGAGCGTGTGGCGGTGTTCCTCGGCTCGAAGAACGAAGTCGACCGGGTCACTCGCTACCATCTCGAAGCAAAAAAGTGACCATAGGGGCTTGCCAAGCTCGTAAAGAAGTCCCTATAATCTTGGTTCTCCTGATGCCGGAATAGCTCAGACGGTAGAGCAGCGCATTCGTAATGCGAAGGTCGGGGGTTCGATTCCTCTTTCCGGCACCACAAGATTCAAGCAAAAAGCCCAGTCCTCGTGACTGGGCTTTTTGTTTTGCGCTGCCTGCTTTTGCGGTTCTTTCTGCGTCCCTCCCCGGCATCCGCTTGCCTCTGCCCCTGCTTTCTGAAAACCGCAGAAACTCAACTGGGCCTCCCGGTCAACGCAATTGCCGCTTCAACACCGACTGCGGCAATGACCAACGGCGGCTCTCGTTCACCCGCCGAAATCCAATCGATCGCCTCGCGTGGTCACGCCGAGATTGCGAACGACCACAGCGTCTTCAACGATCACGTTCTCAGCCGGCTTGGTGCCATATGCCAGCACCGCTTCCTGCGGCGCCGACGGAAACCACAAGATCCGGCCGGCAGACTCGATCCCGACCTGGCGACCTTTCCAGTAGACAGCGTTTTCCATGATGAACTCTCTGAAGGGCGAAGACAGCCATCTTCCGCGCCGTACCTGGCGCGTCCGTTACCCACCGCACTCTGCGCAGCGGATAGTTGCTTCAATGATAGACGGCGGATAGGCGGCGGCATGATCGTGGCGACTGGTGCGACGGTTGAAGTTGCGTGCCCCAAGTCGAGCCGCACCGCACCCTATCTGAAGCAACGGCACCCAGCCTGGAGCCTCGAAGCTGAAGTAGCACGCGAGCTTTACCGGACCCCGCGCTTCTCCCTAAGGAAATCGATCAACGCGCGCAATTTGAACGGCATCTGCGCGCGGCTCGCCGTGTACAGATAAAAGCCCGGAAAGCTCGGACACCATGCGTCCAGCACGCGCACCAGGCGGCCGTCTTCGAGTTGTTCGTTCACGTAGTTATCGATCACGTGAAGGAGGCCTATGCCCTGCTCCGCCGCTCGCACCATCGTGCGTAGATCGTTGGTGACCAGACTTCCGCGCGTCTCGACTTCGAACACGCGCGACGAATCGTCGGGCGACGCAAACTCCCATCGATAGATACCGCCGCTGCTCGAGAAACTGTAGCGCAGGCAATCGTCAGCGGCGAGATCGGCCGGCGTCGCCGGCGTTGGATAGCGCTCGAAGTAAGCCGGCGAGCCGGCGACGACCATGCGAATCTCCCCACCCAGCGGCACCGCCACCATGTCCTGCGCGACCCGTTCGCCGAGGCGGATACCCGCGTCGAAGCCTTCGCCCACTACGTCGGCGAAACCGTCGTCGAGCGTCAGGTCGAGACGGATCTGCGGATAGCGGCGCGTGAACTCGGCTAGGTGCGGCAGTACGAGCAACTCGCTCGCGACTCTCGGCAAATTGATGCGCAGCGTGCCGGCGGGTTGGTCGCGCGTTTCATCGAGTGCCTCGAAGGCTGCCTCCAGCTCCCCCAGCGCAGGCGCGACGCGCGCGAGAAACTGCGCACCCGCCTCCGTCAGGGCGACACGCCGGGTGGCCCGGTTGAACAGGCGCACATTCAGTTGCGTCTTGAGCGCGCGAATGCTCTGCGACAGCGCCGACGCCGTCACACCGGATTCAGCGGCCGCGCGCGTGAAGCTGCCGTGGCGTGCGACGCACGCGAACGCCACCAACGCCGGCAACTGGGCTGGGTCCATCGCACTCTCCATTGTTAAGCCATACTTCAAAATCCTTGCAGACGGACGGGATTTTCCCAAGTAAAAAATCGGTGCTCGATAGCGCCATCGAATTAATTCTTCCCGTCTGACCGCCCAAGGAGACTGACATGACGATGAACCGCTACAACCTGCTCGGCCGCTCGGGCCTACGCGTGAGCCCGATCGCACTCGGCACGATGACCTTCGGCACCGAATGGGCCTGGGGTGCCGAGGAACAATCGGCGCAACGTCTGTTCGATTTGTACGTGGATGCCGGCGGCAATTTCATCGATACCGCCGACCTGTACACCGAAGGCACCAGCGAAAAATGGCTCGGCAAATTCGTCGCGGCACGCGGTCTGCGCGACCGGCTTGTGATCGCCACGAAGTACGGCTACAACGCCGAGACCGGCAATCCGAACGCGGGCGGCAACCATCGCAAGAATCTGCTGCGTGCGCTCGACGGTTCGCTCAAGCGTCTAGGCACCGATTACATCGACCTGTACTACCTGCACACATGGGATCGCGTCACGCCGGTGGACGAAGTGATGCGCGCGATGGACGACGCGGTGCGCGCGGGCAAGATCCGCTACGTCGGCCTGTCGGATACGCCCGCGTGGTTCGCCGGGCGCGTGCAGACGCTTGCCGACTGGCGCGGCTTCGAACCGGTTGCGGCCATGTAGATCGAATACTCGATGATCGAACGCAACGCTGAAAACGAGTTCGCCGATCTCGCCGCCAATCTGGGCATGGGGCTCGTGCCGTGGAGTCCGCTGGGCATGGGGGTGCTGTCGGGCAAATACCGCCCTTCGCAAGGTGGAGCGGCGGGTTCTATTTCCGGCGACGGGCGCCTGGCGAGCGTCGCCAGCGCGCCGCCGCCGGGGTTCGACAAGCTGACCGAGCGCAACTTCCGCATCGTGGCGGAACTGGAGGCTGTTGCGAATCTGGCGGGGCGGCCGATGGCGCAAGTCGCGCTGAACTGGCTGCATCAGAAGCGTGGCGTCTCGAGCATCATCGTCGGCGCCAGCCGGCCGGAGCAGTTGCAGGAGTCGCTCGGCTCGCTCGATTTCAAGCTCGCCCCGGAATTGGTCGCGCGGCTCGATGCCGTCTCGGAACCCGCCCGTCCATTCCCGTACTACATGTTTGCAGACGGTCATCAGGCGCGGATTCACGGACAAGTCGAAGTCGCCGACAAACCCACGGCCTACTCCGCGCCCGTGAAAATTCCAGCACCGAACGCGTAAAAATCGTCCGCCGCAAGCGCCGCGTTTCGTCCAGAACGCGGCGCTTTTTTATCTGCGAAAAATAACTGGAAAAGTATTCCCACTCGTCAACGAAGTGGCGCAATCGTTCGTTTACAAACAATTAGGGGGCTGAATGAACGCACTGAACCAATCAGTAATTAACGAACGTTCGGTCTAACGCAGAAAAAATCGTTTAAATGCGGCAGTGCACAAAAATCGCTGCGATTTGTTCATATCAACACATGTGAACACGCGGTGTTGTGACGCAGCAAAGATAATGTGCGAAAGGCTTGCGGGGCAAGGCTGGGAAGGGAGCGGCGGAGATATCGGACTGTTTTTGATTGGCAGCGGCGAATTCGGCTACGCGCAGTCAACCGATAAATTCTATTCAAACATTCCTCTCCTATGTTGGCCTGTACCGTTAAAGCAACACCCAACATGTGAACCGCATCAGAGACTGGTGCAAAACGGGGACTGAGGCAGATAATCAGTTTGTAAAGGAGAAAGATCATGGATGCCAAACCACCGAAGATTCCGACCCCGGATAAAGTTTTTAGCCCGGATCCGGAACCCGCTGGCGTCGAGTTTCTGGGTGCAGAACTGCCTGAGCACGTTCGCGCATTTTTCGACGAACAACGCAAGTCGTGCGACTCGAAGTAATTGTGAAGTGGCGCGATGCAGCATCAGCGTCCGCGCGTCCGGCGCGCGGCGAAGAGTTGCGTGCGCCCCTACGATTGTCTTTCGCCGCTTTCGCGGCATGGGTTGTGCCTGCTTGATTGCTGCGCCTGGTTGATGCGACCAGGCGCCGTGACTGCGCGCGTCTCTAACGGATGCCTTCAAATTTCCTGGTTGCTTGTTTTCGATCGATCGGCGCACCCGCTTGATCCGCGCATCGTCTATTCTTCAGGCTTTTCTTCTGCGGCCGACCGGTCACTTCCCACTTCCATGAATCGCTCGTATCGCTTTGGAGCGTCATGCGCTCTCGCGCTGTTTACCGCGCTTGCGCTCGCGCCCGCCTCCGCCGTTGCGGACGGCGACGACACCGCACTGACTAATCTGATAGCACTGGCTTCGCAGCGTCTCGCGCTGGCGGAACCCGTCGCGCGCTGGAAATGGGCGAACCATCAGGCGATTACGGATACGCCGCGCGAGAACGCGCTGCTCGCCGATGTCGAAAAGCGCGCTGTCGACGCGAACGTCGATCCGGCGTTTGCCCATGCCTTCTTTCAGGATCAGATCGACGCCAGCAAGGACGTGCAAAACGCCCTGTTTGACAACTGGCGTAGCACGCGCCCGCCCGAAGGTCCTGCGCCGGACCTGGCGACCAGCACAAGGCCGCAGCTGGACCGGCTGACGCAGTCACTCGTGGCCGGGCTCGCGCGCGTGCAACCACTGCGCACGGCGCAGGATTGTCCGTCGCGCGTGGCGCAATCGCTTGCTAACTGGAAATCGTTGACGCGCTACGATTCGGCGCATTCAAGCGCGTTGACACGCGCTCTCGGCCACGTGTGCGAAACGGGCGGAGTCGGCGCGACGGGCTAATTCGTCCGTACGGTCCGTGCGGTCCGCGCAGTCGAACCGGGGGGCTTGGAACCCCCATTGATCCGCCACGCTCTGGTGCGATTTGAACCCGGCTTGAGCCACGGCTCGTTGCGCAAAAACCGAGTTAAGCCGCACTCGGCACGGCCGTGGCGCTTGAGACGCTCAACGGCATCACACGCAAGCCACGCGCGAGATGGCTCTGCAGAAGTCGATAAGTCGACAGTTCGAACGGCCCGGCCGCGCTCGACGCATACAGCACCGCCGCCTCCGCGAGCGAAGTTGCATGCCCGAGGTAACGCCACCGATCGACAACATGAAAAGCGCGCGCATGTGACGCTTCTTCGCGCTCCTCAAAGACGACCGGACCTTCGAATGGCCAGGGCGCATCCACCGGATCGCTCTTCGTGACGCGCGGCACCCGGTTATGGCCGGGGCGCAGCGTCGCGATCAGTTGCGCTTCCGCGAGCATGGCGCCCAGCTCACCGCCCGTTGCGCGCCACTCGACACGCCGCACTTGCTGCGCGAGCCGCATATCCTTCGACGAACGCCGCTCACCCGTCAAATGTGAACGCAGCCGTTGACGCACACGGACGCTTCGCCCGACGTACAACGGCAGGTCGCCTTCTCCGTAGAAGGCGTACACACCGCATCCTGCCGGCGCCGTGTCGAGCAGGTCTTCAGTGATATCGCCGGCAAGCCGGTAGCGCCGGGTGGTGCGGTCGATCTGCGCCTGCAACACCTTCAGTGGCACGAGACCGCCATGCAGGCGCTGCCAGAACTGCCAGATCAGATCGGCATCGGCTAGCGCGCGGTGACGATCGGAGGGAACGAGACCATGACGTTCCACCAGCGCATCGAGCCCATGGCGCTTTTCCGCCGGAAACAAGGCGCGCGACAGACGCACAGTGCACAGCACATCGGGATCGAAAACGATCCCGGCCCGGCGAAACTCGCCGCGCAGAAAGCCGCGATCGAAACTGGCGTTGTGCGCCACGAACAGTTTGCCGTTCAGGCGTTCGAATAAAGCCGGGGCAATGGCATCGAACGTCGGCGCGCCGCGCACCATCGCATTCGTGATACCCGTGAGCTGCTGAATGAATGAAGGAATCGGTTGCTGAGGGTCGACCAGGCTGCTCCAGCGCGACACGCCGGCCGGTCCTATTTCAACGACCCCGACTTCGGTGATGCGATGCTCGCTGGTCGAGCCGCCGGTGGTTTCAAGGTCCACGAAGACGATCGGCACATCCAGGGCCGCTTCTGGCAAAAACTGTTCAGACATGGAAAAGAATACTTTGGACGCGTGGCTTTGCGGCAAGTATGCACCAGTTAGCCGTCCCGCACCCACTCAGCTTTGCTTTGCCGTTGGCGCTTTGCGCCATGCGGACCGCATTTCCGCGCGAGCCACGAACCACCCGGCGAGCTGCGAATGATTATATTTTTATGACGCCGCCTTTAAATTCCAAAAATATCATTTGATCTTCCATCGCCTCTTTATATTTAATCCGAACCAGATAGTTAATAAACTCAACCACACTAACAATGAGGAACGGCAATAAAAAGGCCTTCGGTCTCACGAAGGCTTTTTGGCGATCACACTGCCCGGCGCCACGCGCGGAGCAGCGCCATACGGCTTACAGCGGCTGGATGTTCGCCGCTTGCTTGCCCTTCGGGCCAGTCTTGACGTCGAAGGACACGCGCTGGCTTTCCTTCAGCGACTTGAAGCCTTCAGAGCGGATCTCCGAAAAGTGCGCGAACAGGTCTTCTCCACCCGAATCCGATGTAATGAAGCCAAAGCCCTTAGCATCGTTGAACCATTTGACGATACCAGTTTCCATGTTCCAGTTTCCCTCGATGATTTATCAAAATCGGACATTGCCCTCAGGCCGCATTTCATAACCGTTTCATCTACGATCAAGCATTTTGGAAGACCCTGCGCTTTCAGATCGGGTGATTGAAATTCAGCATTGCCGTTATACGGGGAACGATGAATCAACGTCAAGTGAATTTTTCATATGCTCTTAGCACGCGGCTCAATAATTCAATGCCAGATGAATCGAAAATCATGCCAGCATATTCAGCAAAAACAGAATAACGCCTCACGTCAATATTACTCAATCAATAGCGGTTCAGATCAGAATCGGGAAAAATTTCTGCATATCGGCGAGAACATGTAACAAAACATGTTTTTGGTAAGTGTTTGTCCGAGTTGTTGCGCTGCACTCATCGCAGGATGATGGAAATAAGTAGAGGGAAGTAATGCGCGTCAGGAGATTGCCATGCTGTTCAATGAATTCCGCCGCCTCGTCACCTGGCTCACCCAATCGCACACAAAAACGGTTCCCGCTCAATTCGATCCGACTGCCGCGTCACCTTCGGCCTTCGAATTCGATCCCATGTGGCATGGGGACCACTGGCAAAACCTGCTGTCGTCCCCCATGGACGCGCGCCGCTATGTCATGGAAGACTGGAGCATTCCGATGGCAACCGACTGGAGCGAAGTAGACGGCGCCGCACCGGCGCACTGATCGGCGTTCGCGAATCGGCAACCGGAAGGCAAAAAAAAGCGCGACTGGGAAGTCGCGCCGACAAAGGTTTGGAGATCTTCTTCGTCAACGAAAAAGTCTGCTTCGGAAAGCAGAGATTTCAGTATAACGGCTTTGACCATATCGATTACTCACATAATCAACAATCATTCATTGCTATTACAGAAACAATCTCTTTTTTAAGATTTATCGCGTTGTTTTTTTGCATCGATTACTGTCGCAAATGAGCAACGCGACTCAGTTGACTTGCTTCCCACTCCCCGTCAATAACGCTGCAAGCCTTTATCAGCAAGGCTTAAGCGGCATTCACCTATCGTTTCATATCTAGTAATTCTTTATTGCGAAAATCGGAACATCCGCTTGGCGAGGTGTCTCTCTACACTCTGCCTAACCGGAAACCGGCGCGCCTAAAGCGCGCTTCTCACGCGGATTTCGCCTCTCGCAGCGCCCGCGTGAAGGTCTCCTTAAGCCTGGGTTCAAAACCCACTCTCGCTCTCGGAGTTACAAGATGAAAAAGACTCTCATGGTCGCGGCCCTCACGGGCGTTTTTGCAACGGCAGCACATGCCCAGAGCAGCGTCACGCTGTATGGCTTGATCGACGCCGGCATCACCTATACGAATAACCAGCACGGCCACAGCAACTGGCAGGAAACGAGCGGTTCAGTGAACGGCAGCCGTTGGGGCTTGCGTGGCTCTGAAGACCTGGGCGGCGGTCTCAAGGCTATCTTCACGTTGGAAAATGGCTTCGGCATCAACAACGGCACGCTGAAGCAAGGTGGCCGTGAATTCGGCCGTCAAGCGTTCGTCGGCCTGTCGAGCGACCAGTTCGGCGCCGTGACCCTCGGCCGTCAATACGACAGCATGGTGGACTTCGTCGGCCCGTTGTCGCTGACGGGCACGCAATACGGCGGCACGCAGTTCGCCCACCCGTTCGATAACGACAACCTGAACAACTCGTTCCGCGTCAACAACTCGGTCAAGTACACCAGCGCAAACTACGGTGGCTTCAAGGGTGGCGCGATGTACGGCTTCTCCAACCAGGCTGGCGGATTTGCAAACAACCGCGCATACAGCGTTGGTGGAACGTATAACTGGGGCGGCCTGAACGTCGCAGCTGCGTTCATGCAGTTGAACGGCAGCGGCACGGCGAATACCGGCGGCGCAGTATCGGACGACTTCACGTTCGGAGCCAAGCGTCAGCAAACCTGGGGCGTAGGCGCGAACTACACGTTCGGCCCGGCAACGGCAGGCCTCCTGTACACGCAAACCAACCTGACTGGCCTGACCAGCATCAGCGCAGCTGCAGGGGGCACCGCGGCTGCCGTCGCCCTGCCGAGCAACAGCGCTCACTTCCAGAACTTCGAAGTGAACGGCCGCTACGCGCTGACGCCGGCAGTAAGCGTGGCGGGTTCGTACACCTACACGCGCGCCAGCCTGAACGGTGTGCGTCCGAACTACAACCAGTTCAACCTGCAAACGGACTACGCGCTGTCGAAGCGCACGGACGTGTACCTGCAGGGCGTGTATCAGCGCGTGAACGAAGGTTCGGGCCTGGATGCGAACATCAACGGCCTGGGCGCTGCGTCGTCGACGAACAGCCAGGTCGCTGTGACCGCTGGTCTGCGTCACCGCTTCTAAAGCAGTTAGCAACACCAGCATCACCGAAGGCGCCGTTCGCGGCGCCTTTTTTATGCCTTACCGAAAACACGCTTTGCCAGCCAGAACGAGGTGGGCAGCCTGCCAGACGCCAAACGGGAGCGTATCGCCGGCGATCACGTCGAAACAGCCTGAACCCGGCGCCCTCACCCGCCACGCCAAGGCATTCGCCTAGCCACCGGCATCAGGCTGCGGATACTTGACGTCAAGTATGTCGATCGGCTGCGGACCCGCCGGCGTGTACAACGTCACGGCATCGCCGATTTTCGCCTTGAGCAGGGCTCGCGCGATCGGCGAAATCCAGCTCACGTGGCCGACATCCAGATCGACCTCGTCGACGCCGACGATCGTCAGGGTATGCACTTCGCCGTCTTCCGTTGCGTATTCCACGGTTGCGCCGAAGAAAACCTGATCGACGTTTTCCTGTTTGCTGCTGTCGACCACTTCGGCAATGTCGAGGCGCTTGGTCAGAAAGCGAATCCGCCGATCGATTTCCCGCAGACGGCGTTTGCCATAGATGTAATCGCCGTTTTCCGAGCGGTCGCCGTTCGAGGCCGCCCACGACACCAGTCTGACCACCTCCGGCCGCTCGACATCGATCAGATGCAGCAGTTCATCGCGCATCCGCCGGTGACCGGCGGGCGTGATGTAGTTTTTCGTACCCGGTGGGATTTCGGGCTGGGCGACGTCGAGATCGTCGTCATTCTCTTCACTCGACTCTTTGACAAAGGCCTTGTTCATGATGGTCCATTAACTGCAGCAAACGACTGCCTATCAAGGGTACACGATCACGGCAATGAGACAAATCGCAGTTACACGCTTCCCTTTTTTGAAACCTTTGCTATAATCTCGTTTCTGCGTGCGGCTGTAGCTCAGTTGGATAGAGTACTTGGCTACGAACCAAGGGGTCGTGGGTTCGAATCCTGCCAGCCGCACCACTTATTTGAGGGCCTCCCTCCGGGGAGGCCCTATGTTTTACCCCGGTTTCTTCGCAGTTTCATTGAAATTAGCGTCACCTGTTTAGCGTGCGGCTGTAGCTCAGTTGGATAGAGTACTTGGCTACGAACCAAGGGGTCGTGGGTTCGAATCCTGCCAGCCGCACCACCTATGAAGGGCCTTCCGATCGGAAGGCCCTTTGTTTTTGCGCGACCGTTTTGCTTCAACGCCCCACCACCACCACGCCCGGCCTTCACACCCCGGCGAGCGTCACGGCAACTATCGCGGCGCCGACTTAATATCGCCGATCTGCCCATCTGGACTCGGCATATCCTCGAATGAACTTCCTACCGATTCCTCACCGATTGGCGTCGCACGCGCGCCAGTAACCGCCTGCGCCTCGCGCAACACATCGTCCACGCTATCGCCGAAGCGACTTTCGACAAATGCCCGCAGCAACGCGACCCGCAGCGAATCGCCCCGCCCTTCCACCGCTCGATGACCGCCTTCGAACTCCGCGATGCAATGCGCGGCACCGCAATAGTTCCGCTCACGCACCTCCAGCCGTTGCGCTCGCTCCAGCAGCGCGGCGGCCGCTTCCCAAGACGTGGACGGCGTAAAACGGCCGTCCCATGGGCGGCCGTGGTCATTGCCGCGGATATAGACGGTTTCGCCGCTGTCGGTAAAGTAGATTTCGCGCACGAAGTCATGCAGGCTGCGGGCGACCCATTAGTCGAGCGCCACGCCGGTGAGGTCGGCTACGTTGATAAGCGTTCTCCCGGAAAACGAGTGAGACCCGGATGAAATTCGCTGCGACGGGTGCGTTCAGATTCGAACGGAGGCCGCTTGAAATCATCCTGGCCGGCCAGGCGTCCGCGTGGAACGGACTCAGCCAGCCGTCAGATCAGTAATCCGCCCGCTCGCGGTCGATCCGCATCCCGCCGTCGTGACGGTGATGCCCTTCCTCGCTCGGCCGCTCGCGCGCAATGCGCATCACGTCCGGATTCGTACGCACGCGGCGCATGACGTTGGCGAGATGGACGCGATCGCTCACCTGGATCACGAAGCGCAGCACCGTGGATTCCTGCGACAGGTCTTCGTCCATCGCGATGTGGACGATGTTCGCATCCGCCGACGTGATGTCGGCAGCCACGCGGGCAAATACGCCCTTGGTGTTCTTCACCAGCACCTTCACCGCGACGTCGAATAGACGCCCTGGCTGCGGCGCCCACGCCACGTCGATCCAGCGCCCCGGATCGCGCCGGTGGATGCGCTGCGCGACGCGGCAATCCGTGGTGTGGATTGCCATGCCGAGACCAATGCCGATGTAGCCCATGATGTCGTCGCCCGGAATCGGACGGCAGCACGCGGACAATTGCACCGACATGCCTTCGGTGCCGGTGATGACGACCGGCGGCGCATGCGACGCCGTGCCGTCGCGCGAACCGTCGTCGTCGGCGTCGCGGCCGCTCATTAGCACTTCGATACGCTTGGCCATAACCGCGGCGACACGCCGGCCGAGACCGATATCCGCGAAGATTTCCTGACGGTTCTTGTTGCCCGTCCACTGTACGAGTTTTTCCCACGCTTCCGGCGTCACGTCCGACAGCGCCAGTCCGTAGCCCTTCAGCGCCTGATCGACGAGACGCTCGCCAAGCTGCACGGACTCGTTCAACCGCATCGTCTTCAGATAATGGCGGATCGCCGAACGCGCCTTGCCGGTGCGCACGAAGCCGAGCCAGGCCGGATTCGGCTTCGAATACGGCGCCGTGATTACTTCGACAATGTCGCCACTCTTCAACTCGGTGCGCAGCGGCAGCAGTTCGTTGTTGATCTTGACCGCGACGCACTGATTGCCCAGGTCGCTGTGGATCGAATACGCGAAGTCGAGCGCGGTGGCGCCGCGCGGCAATGCCATGATCTTCGACTTAGGCGTGAACACGTAGACCGCGTCCGGGAACAGATCGATCTTGACGTGTTCCAGGAATTCGCTCGAATCGCCCGCTTCGCTCTGAATGTCGAGCAGCGACTTGAGCCACTGGTGCGCGCGTTTCTGCACATCATTCAGATCCGCGCCGCCGTTCTTGTACAGCCAGTGCGCAGCGACCCCCGCTTCGGCAATCTCGTGCATCTTGCGCGTGCGCACCTGGAACTCGATCGGCGCGCCGAACGGGCCGACCAGTGTGGTGTGCAGCGACTGATAGCCGTTCACCTTCGGGATCGCGATGTAATCCTTGAACTTGCCCGGCACCGGCTTGTAGAGCGCATGCAGCGCGCCGACGCAGGTGTAGCACTCGAGCGCGCTTTCGACCACCACACGGAAGCCGTACACGTCGAGCACCTGCGAGAACGACAACTGCTTGTCGCGCATCTTCTTATAGATACTGAAGATGGTTTTCTCGCGGCCAGTGACTTCGGCGTCGAGCTTCGCGTCGGCAATCGCGCGCTGCACCGACTCCAGAATCTTGCCGACGACTTCACGCCGATTGCCACGCGCGGCCTTGACGGCTTTTTCGAGCGTGGCGTAGCGATGCGGGTTGAAGTTCGCGAAGCTCAGGTCCTGCAGCTCGCGATAGGTATTGTTCAGGCCAAGCCGGTGTGCGATCGGCGCGTAGATATCCAGCGTTTCGCGCGCCACGCGGCGGCGCTTTTCATGCGGCACCGCACCCAGCGTACGCATGTTGTGCAGCCGGTCGGCGAGTTTGACCAGAATCACGCGGACGTCGCGCGCCATGGCGAGCAGCATCTTGCGGAAGTTTTCCGCCTGCGCCTCTTCGCGATTGCGAAACTCCATCTTGTCAAGCTTCGACAACCCGTCGACCAGTTCCGCGACCTTCGCGCCGAATCGCTCGGCGAGTTCGGCCTTGGTCACGCCCTGATCTTCCATCACGTCATGCAGCAGCGCCGCCATGATCGACTGGGCGTCGAGATTCCAGCCGGCGCAGATCTCCGCGACGGCGACAGGATGGGTGATGTAGGGCTCGCCGCTCTGGCGATACTGGCCGAGGTGGGCTTCGTCGCTGAAATGGAACGCCGCCTTGATGTCCTTGATTTCTTCCGGCTGCAAATAGCCGGACAGAACGGCGGTCAGCTTGGCGATCGAAACGACGTCATGCCGGCGCGGTTGCTCCGGCGTGGCGGTCGGCCCGAACAGATGGCGAAACGACTGTTCGAGGACCGCGTCGATGTACTTCCGTGCAGACGAGGGCGAGTCGGCGTCGTGCTCCACTTCCGTGGCGGTGGGCGGGGTAGCACTCATTTTCGCCTCCGTAGCGGTTAGGGTTGGACGCCGGTCTGCACGTTGATGCAACTACGTGTAGCAAATGGGTGTAGCAAATTCGGCAATCGAAAACGGAATAGTGCGCCTTAGACCGGCACCTTCTTCAGCATTTCGACGCCAACCTGGCCAGCTGCGATTTCACGCAATGCGACAACCGTGGGCTTGTCGCGGCTTTCGATCTTCGGCGTGTGACCTTGCGCGAGCTGGCGCGCGCGATAGGTCGCGGCAAGCGCGAGTTCGAAACGGTTCGGGATCTGTTTGAGACAGTCTTCGACGGTAATGCGGGCCATGTTGGATTCCTTCTCAGTATGTTGCTTATTCTACCTTATGTGCTCGAACCACCGCCGCGCTCACGCGTGCGGCAGGTGAATGCCGAGCTGCACAAAAAGCTGCGTGTGGCGTGCGTATTGCGAGGCGAAGCGCGAACGCGTCGCGGCCACGAGGCACCGCAGTTCACCGAGCGCGCGATCGAAGTTGTCGTTGATCACGACATACTCCGCTTCGGCCGCGTGCGCCATCTCGCTGCCGGCTGCGAGCAGACGGCGCGTGATCACGTTCGGCTCATCCTGGCCGCGCTTTTTCAAACGCTCTTCGAGTGCGTCGAGAGAAGGCGGCAAGATGAAAATTTCGACTGCGTTGTGAAACTGTTTCTTCACCTGCTGCGCGCCTTGCCAGTCGATTTCGAGCAGCACGTCGTGCCCGCTTTTCATCTGCTCTTCAATCCACACGCGCGAGGTTGCGTAGTAGTTGCCGTGCACTTCCGCGCTTTCCAGAAACTCGCCCGCCGCATGACGCGTCAGGAAATCGTCGACTGTCGTGAAGTGATAGTGCTCGCCGTCCTGCTCCTTCGGACGCGGCGGGCGCGTGGTATACGAAATCGACAGACGGATCGCGTCGTCGCCGGCGAGCAGCGCGTTCACGAGCGTCGATTTGCCCGCGCCCGAAGGCGCGACCACCATGAACAGGTTGCCGGGATAAGCACCGGCGTAAGGGTTGCGCCGTGCGCTGGTTTCGCGTGTGTGGTCGGTCATGTTCTCGGGGCTCCTGCCTTACTCCAGATTCTGTACTTGCTCGCGCATCTGTTCGATGAGCAGCTTCAAGGTCATCGACGAATCG
Organism: Paraburkholderia sp. BL23I1N1; assembly: GCF_003610295.1. Classification (NCBI taxonomy): domain Bacteria; kingdom Pseudomonadati; phylum Pseudomonadota; class Betaproteobacteria; order Burkholderiales; family Burkholderiaceae; genus Paraburkholderia; species Paraburkholderia sp. BL23I1N1. The sequence goes on along the minus strand of NZ_RAPV01000001.1, from coordinate 639,937 downwards.
GCCAGTTCCTTCGCGGCCGCCTTCGAGCCGAGCGTGTTCGCTTCGCGATTCAGTTCCTGCATCATGAAGTCGAGCCGCTTGCCGACCTTGCCGCCCTTTTCGATCACATGACGCGTTTCGTTCAGGTGAGCCGTCAGGCGCGACAGTTCTTCGGCGATGTCGATACGGATGCCGTACATCGTGACTTCCTGGCGAATCCGTTCGTTGATTTCTTCGCGCGAGACGATCGTCGCGGCCGTATCGGGCGCGGCAATGCCGAGCGCCTCCTGCAGACGTTCGACGATCTTCTGCTGATGCTTCGCGATCAGTTCCGGCACGAGCGGCGTGATCTTCGTGACGATTGTTTCCATTTCGGTGACGTTGGTGAGCAGCACCGTCGCCAGTTGCGCGCCTTCGCGGCCACGCACATCGATCAGATCGGCAATCGCCTGCTTGCCGCATGCAAGCACCGCGTCGCGCAGCACTTCCGGCGCCACGCCGGTTTCGGCCAGCACACCCGGCCAGCGCAGAATTTCGCCGGTGCGCAGGCGCCCTGCTTCCGGGAACGTCGACAGCACGGTGCGCTCGAGCAGCGCGAGTTGCGTCAGCGCATCGCGGCTGACCGAACCCGCGTTGGCCGACTGTTCACTGCGTTGCAGGTTGATCCGGATATCGACCTTGCCGCGCGAGAGCTTGTTCATCAGCATTTCGCGCAGCGTCGGTTCGCAGACGCGCACGTCTTCCGGCATCCGGAAGTTCAGATCGAGAAAGCGCGAGTTCACGGTGCGCAGTTCGACCGATACGCTCACGCCGCCTGTGCCCGAGGCCGCGACGAGTTCGCGCGTGGCGCTCGCATAGCCAGTCATGCTGTAGATCATCGTATTTCTCGCGATCGTGGCCATGCGTTCGACGATGGCCGGAGAGTCGAATCGCCCGGCGTGTACGAGACGCGGGGCGGGGAATCCGCATTATCCCATTTTTACCGACGAGGCCGCTTCGAGCCGGCGCAGCACGAGGCCAGCACAAGCGCCGCCACGCCGGAGGCGCTGCTTCGCGCAGAGCCCCGGCACATGCGGGCGGGCGTCCGCCGGACAGGCCATCCCGCGCCCGGCGCGATCGGCGGTAAAATTGCGCTTTCCCTCCTGCTTTTCTTCCAGACCGATCCCAACATGACCAACGACACCCAACGCCCCAGCGGCCGCCAGGCCAATCAGCTGCGCGACGTGCGCATCACGCGCCACTACACGAAGCATGCGGAGGGCTCGGTGCTGGTCGAATTCGGCGACACCAAGGTCATCTGCACGGCGAGCATCGCCGAGAGCGTGCCGTCGTTCCTGCGCGACCGCGGCCAGGGCTGGCTGACCGCCGAATACGGCATGCTGCCGCGCGCCACGCATACCCGCAGCGACCGCGAAGCCGCGCGCGGCAAGCAAACCGGCCGCACCCAGGAAATCCAGCGTCTGATCGGCCGCGCACTGCGCTCGGTGTTCGATCTCGAGAAGCTCGGCGCGCGCACGCTGCATATCGATTGCGACGTGATCCAGGCCGACGGCGGTACGCGCACAGCCAGCATCACCGGCGCGTTTGTGGCCGCCCATGACGCGGTGGCCAAACTGCTGGCTACGGGCCGCATCGAAACCTCGCCGATCGTCGATTACGTCGCGGCGATTTCGGTTGGCGTGTACGACGGTTTGCCGGTGCTGGATCTCGATTACGATGAGGATTCGCAATGCGACACCGACATGAATGTGGTGATGACGGGTGCGGGCGGTTTCGTCGAAATTCAGGGCACGGCCGAAGGCGTGCCTTTCTCGCGCGATGAAATGAATTCGCTGCTCGATCTGGCGAGCGACGGCATCAACACGTTGATCGCGAAGCAGAAAGCAGCGTTGGAGCAAAAGAGTGAGTGAGGTTCGTCAAAACAGCGGCGCGGTTGCGTCTGACTCGCCGCTGAAGAAAGTCGTGCTGGCGTCGAACAACGCGGGCAAGCTGCGCGAGTTCGCGGCACTGCTCGGCGCGGCCGGCATCGACCTGATTCCGCAAGGCGAGTTGAACGTGCCGGAAGCCGAAGAGCCGCATCCGACTTTCGTCGAAAACGCGCTGACCAAGGCGCGTCACGCGGCAAAGCTCACCGGCCTGCCCGCGCTCGCCGACGATTCCGGCTTGTGCGTGCGCGCGCTGCGTGGCGCACCCGGCGTTTATTCAGCACGTTACGCGCAGCTTGCCGGCGGCGAAAAGAGCGATGCGGCGAACAACGCACAGCTCGTCTCAGCCTTGCAAGGTGAAACCGACCGCCGCGCGTATTACTACTGCGTGCTGGCGCTCGTGCGTCATGCGGACGATCCCGAACCGCTGATCGCCGAAGGCCGCTGGCACGGCGAAATGCTGGATGCGCCGCGCGGCAAGCATGGTTTCGGCTATGACCCGTACTTCTTCCTGCCGTCGCTGAATGCAAGCGCCGCGGAACTCGAACCGGCGGTGAAAAACGCCAGCAGCCATCGCGCGATTGCATTGCGCCAACTGCTCGCGCGTTTGACGGAGGAAGCGTGATTCCGATCAAACCGACGCCTGCCGACATCGGCAACGGCATCATCAAGGCTTTCACGTCGCCGGGCAGCATTCGCCTGACCTCGTTGCCGCCGCTGGCGCTATATGTGCACTTTCCGTGGTGCGTGCGCAAGTGCCCGTACTGCGATTTCAACTCGCATGAGTGGAAAGGCGACACGTTCCCGGAGACCGAGTATCTCGACGCGCTGCGCGCCGATCTCGAGATGGCGCTGCCGCTCGTGTGGGGGCGTCAGATGCATACGGTGTTCATCGGCGGGGGCACGCCCAGCTTGCTGTCGGCGGCCGGTCTCGACCGGATGCTGTCCGACGTGCGCGCCCTACTGCCGCTCGACGCCGACGCGGAAATCACGCTCGAAGCCAACCCCGGCACGTTCGAAGCCGCCAAGTTCGCGCAGTTTCGCGCGAGCGGCGTGAATCGCCTGTCGGTGGGCATCCAGAGTTTCAATGAAGCGCATCTGAAGGCGCTCGGCCGGATTCACGACTCGACGCAAGCACGCCATGCGGTTGAAGTGGCCGCGACCACCTTCGACAACTTCAATCTCGATCTGATGTTCGCGCTGCCGCAGCAGACGCTCGCGGAATGCCAGGCTGACGTAGAGACGGCATTGTCGTTCGCGCCGCCGCATTTGTCGCTGTACCACCTCACGCTCGAACCGAACACGCTGTTTGCGAAATTCCCGCCTGCGCTCCCCGACGACGATGCGTCCGCCGACATGCAGGACTGGATTCACGAACGCACGACGGCCGCCGGTTACGAACGCTACGAGGTGTCCGCGTATGCGCGGCCGCATCGGCAGAGCAAGCACAACCTGAACTATTGGCGCTTCGGCGATTATCTGGGCATCGGCGCAGGAGCGCATACCAAGCTGTCGTTTCCGAACCGCGTGCTGCGTCAGGTGCGCTACAAGCATCCGACCACCTTCATCGAGCAAGCCAAGGCCGGCACGGCCGTGCAGGAAGAGCATGAGGTGGGGGCGCGCGATCTGCCGTTCGAGTTCATGTTGAACGCGCTGCGGCTGGTGGAGGGGTTTCCGGTGCATCGGTTTATCGAGCGCACGGGGCTCTCGATGACCTCGATCGAACCGGCTTTGCAGGAGGCGGAACGGCGCAAGCTGATCACACGCGACCACGAAAAGATTGCGCCGACGCCACTTGGCCAAGCGTTTCTGAATGATCTGCAAGGGCTGTTTCTGAAAGATCCGCAGTGATTGCAGCTCGACCGGGCGCCGCAACGAGGATTTTTCAGGTTACAATTTAAAGCTTGGAGGTGTGGCCGAGCGGTTTAAGGCACCGGTCTTGAAAACCGGCGAAGGAGTGATCCTTCCGTGAGTTCGAATCTCACCGCCTCCGCCAGACAAACAATGAATACGGGCCTGCTGGCCCGTTTTTCATTTCTGGCCACCGAAGAAGCCGCCAATCGGCGAATGCACAGCGCGTCAAACGGGTAAGCGACTGTAAATAAAGCCTGATAACACCGAGACGGCGTAATTTGCCGTCACAAGGCAGGCCGAACGAATGCCGCTCCCGGCTCCTCCAAGTCATAAAGAGGGAGGAATCATGCTCAAATTACTGTTAACGATAGGTTTCGCATTGGGCCTTTCCGGATGCGTCGTCGCACCGCCCTACGGCTACGCACCCGCGTACGGATATGCCCCCGGCTACTACGCCGTCCCGAGTGTCAGCGTGGGTGTTGGCGTCGGCGGTTATTACGGCGGCCGCGGAAGGTGGTAATTTCTGGCCGCGCTCGTTCCTGGCCAAGTTCGTATCGGTCAATCTCTCGGCACCGCCCGCATTAAGGGGAACCCCTCCCTCAACACCTCGCTCCCATGGTCGATATCAAGACTATCTGTGCCGTCAGCACACGCCAGGGAGTCGCTCATGAACGTCCGTACTTTAGCCGTTGCGTTGATTTGGGTTGTCGCGGGCACGGCCGTATCATCCCCGTTTGCAGGCGCGTCAACGGCACCATCCGACAACGATAGCGCAACGGTGTTCGGCTCGGCCACGCTGTCGAATCTGCAAGACGTAGGCGGCAGCGCGAAAGCTGGCGGGTCCGCAGCGACCGTGGGCGCGAATGCGCTGCGAGGCGCAAGCGGCAATATCGGCGTAAACCTCGCAGCCGGTGCGCTGAATGCGCAGGCCAACCAGATCGCCCTCATCTCCACGCCGAAAGCCGCGATCACATCACAACAGGATCTGCATACGGTCGCACAGTTGACGGGCAGCACAACCGCTAAACTCAGTGCCGGCTCACTGGCGGCACTGAGCGGCAACGTCGGCGTGAATATCGCGTCCGGTGTAGGCAATGCCCAGCTCAACGGGCTCATCATTCACTGAGGCCGAGACGCCTCGAATCTGCAGCCACAACTTAAACCAGAGCCGTCGCCTCGACCTCAACCTTCAAGCCGTAATGCAGATGGGGAACCGGCACGACTGCCCGTGCAGGTCGAGCCTCGCCCGCCCAACGCGCGTAGATCTGATTGAAGCTCGCCCAGTGTTCGACGTCGGCGATATAGACGCGCACCTGCACCAGTTGCGCAATGCTGCTGCCGGCACCTTCGAGCGCAGCCTGCACATTGGCCAACACCTGTTCGGCCTGAACTTCGAACGAGGCTTCAGCGAGCTTCCCGCCCTGTGCGTTGATCGGCAACTGTCCCGAGACGAAAACAAAGCCATTCGCGATCGCGACGTGACTGTAATGACCGCCCGGCTTTGCCAACGCGGCGGGATTGTCCGTGTGCGGCACATGCGGGTCGTGCTGGCTGACAGCCATGAATACAACTCCAAAGGGGATGGCGCCATCGCGGCGCATGGCAACGCGCCGGACGCTGCATGCTACTCACCGCGCGTGTCAGCGCGTCATACGCTAAGCGCATCCAGCTTCTCACGCGCATCGGCGCAACGGCGATTCAGGTCGCGATGCATCAACTGGCTGTCGAGCAGCGCCGATACATCAGACAAACCGTAATCAAAGCGCAAGACGTATTCGATGTCTGTGTAATCGTGATAGGCGCCGCTGTCTGCCAGCTTCTGCGCTTCGGCAAAGGCAGCATGTTGCCGCTCGCCGTTCATCAAATCTCTGATCGCCATGATTGCCGCTCCGAGGAACAGTGACTCCATCATAGCAATGCAATTCGAAACGCACGGTAGCGCGCGCGCAACACCTGGTGTTTTCCGTAGTCGCGCTGCCTGGCGCGGGGCGCAGAAGCAAGCTTGCCGCGCGTTTCGGCTAAGGAACAATGATCCGCCAATAGCCTGGGACTCGCGCTTCACACAGCGACACGCCACCTCAAATGGCAGCGACGGGCGCCTTCATTCCGTGCCATTTGACAACCAGCATCCGGCCGACGTAACACAACACGCCCGCCACGCCCACGACGATGCCCATGCCCTTGGGCGAGCCATCCTGCCAGAGTCCGACGGCGAGGCTCGCCAACGCGCCGAGCGCCAACTGCACTGCGCCGAACACGGCGGCCGCGGCGCCGGCATTCACCGGATACCGATGCATCAGATCGGTCGTGCAGTTAGCAGACAACAACCCCACCACGCCGACCACGAAGAACAAACCGAAGACGATCGACCACAACCCGCCCCACCCCGTCAGCGAAACGAGACAGACGAACAAGGACGCAATGCAGCTCACGGTCGCGGCAAAAGAAATGATCGGCAGCGAACCGAGCCGGCCGACGAGGTGCGTATTCATGAAGTTGCCGAACATGATGCCGACGATATTCAGCGCGAACAGGAAGCCGTAATGCTGCGCCGAGATGTGGAAATATTCGATGTACACAAACGGCGTCGCGGTGATGTACGCGAACATCGACGCGAACGCCATGCCGCCGCACAGCATGTGCCCCCACGCGACCGGATCGCGCAGCAATTTGCCGTAGGCACCGAACGATTTCAGCAGCGCCGAATGCGCACGCTTTTCGGGCGGCCATGTCTCCGGCACCTTGAGGTACGCGGTCACCGCGCACACCGTACCGAATAGCGTCAGGACGATGAAAACGACACGCCAGCCGCCGAGCAACAACAACTGGCCGCCGATCAGCGGCGCGAGCAACGGCCCGATCGACGTGACGATGGCTAGCATCGACAGCACGCGCGCGGCATCGGTTGGCCCGTGCGCGTCGCGAGCGATCGCGCGCGCTAGCACCGAGGCCGCTCCCGCGCCGAGCGCCTGCACGAAGCGGAACATCACCAGCGATCCGATCGAAAACGACAGCGCGCAGGCCACGCTCGCCAGCGCATACATGATGATGCCACCGAGCAGCACGGGCCGGCGGCCATAGGTATCCGACAGCGGACCATAGAGCAGCATACCGATCGAAAAGCCGAACATGAAGCTGGTGAGCGTGGTTTGCGCGGCGCCGTTGCTGATGGCGAATGCCTGCGAGATCGTCGGCAGGCTCGGCAGATACATATCGATAGAAATCGGCCCGCATGCGGCAAGCGCACCGAGCAACAGAATCAGCCGGCCATCGGGCCGGCGTCTGGTGACGTGAGACATGGGAATCCAGTTGAAGCGCCGCGCCGTCATCGGCAGCGAAACGCGGTGAAACGGGGAAAGCAGCAGCTTGACGGCCCCAATTGTACGCGACGGTTAAACCATCCGCCGAGCCAAGGCCTGGCTGGGCGGGCCGCCCATGCTCCGCGACAGGCGCGCCGCCGATCGGTTAAGCTGCCGCCAGAACGCTTCGGCGCGCGACACAAGTGACACAAAGCTGTTCGCTGCGCCCTTCCACACTGCCCTGTCCCGACCCTGACATGACTGCTTTTCTGTTGATCTGGAGCCCCAAGAAATGGCCGTGGCCCGAGCTGCCCTACGTGGCCAAGCGGGTCGCCGCGGGCGTAGCGGTGGCTGATGTGTGGGGTTGCGGATTTGCCCGCGGCATCCTGCCGGGCGACCGCGTGTTTCTGCACCGTGTCGCGCAGGAACCCAAGGGCATTTTCGGCTCGGGCTACGTCACGCGCGCGCCATACGAAGTCCCCGACCCGGCGACGAAACGAGGCTACCGGTTGTGCATCGACTTCGTGTACGACTGGGTGGTCGACGCACACGAGGGTGTCGTGATTCCACGCGAAATGTTGCGGACGCATCCGTTTTCGGTGCAGACATGGGACGCGCAGAGTTCGGGCACCGTGATCAAGCCAATTGCGGAAGGCGCGCTCGAAAAGCGCTGGGCTGAACTCACCGGCAAGCGCAAACCACCGGAACTCGATGTCCCGAATGGCCCCATACAGTCCAGCAAGGTAACGGCCCACGCAGCAGCAGCGGAAAAAAACGCCGCGGAAGGTAACGTGAGGACAAAGCCAAAGGTAACGCCGAAAAAAGCGCCAACGAGACGCGCGCAAGGAAGCTGAGAGCGACCTCCGCCCGGCAGGTATATGCACAAGACCTGTTCACGCTGACTCCGGTACAATTTCTGTACTCATCCCAGCGCCGCGCCAGCCTCCTCCAGGCTACCCGCGCCGTTGCGCAACCCAATTTCCAGCCATCGCCATGTCCAACAATCAGACCCTCTTCGAGCGCGCGCAGCGCACCATCCCCGGCGGCGTGAACTCGCCGGTCCGCGCCTTCCGGTCGGTCGGCGGCACGCCGCGCTTCATCGAGCGCGCGCAAGGCCCCTACTTCTGGGACGCGGACGGACAACGCTATACCGACTACATCGGCTCGTGGGGCCCGATGATTCTCGGCCACGTCCACCCGGAAGTGCTGGAAGCGGTCCAGCGCGTGCTGGCCAACGGCTTCTCCTTTGGCGCGCCGACGGAATCCGAAATCGAAATCGCCGAAGAAATCTGCAAACTGGTACCGTCGATCGAACAGGTCCGCATGGTTTCCAGCGGCACTGAAGCGACCATGAGCGCGCTGCGTCTCGCGCGCGGTTTCACGAACCGCAGCCGCATTGTCAAGTTCGAAGGCTGCTATCACGGCCACGCGGACAGCCTGCTGGTCAAAGCCGGCTCGGGCCTGCTCACGTTCGGCAATCCGACTTCGGCGGGCGTGCCGGTCGATATTGCCAAGCACACCACGGTGCTTGAGTACAACAACGTCGTGGAACTCGAAGAAGCGTTCAAGGCGTTCGGCAACGAGATCGCCTCGGTGATCGTCGAGCCAGTGGCGGGCAACATGAACCTCGTGCGCGCCACGCCTGAATTCCTGCAAGCCTTGCGTCGCCTGTGCACGGAGTACGGCTCGGTGCTGATTTTCGACGAAGTGATGTGCGGCTTCCGCGTCGCCCTGGGTGGGGCGCAAGAGGTCTACGGCATCACGCCGGATCTGACGTGTCTGGGCAAGGTGATCGGTGGCGGCATGCCGGCGGCGGCCTTCGGCGGCCGGCGCGACATCATGGCTCACCTCGCGCCGCTCGGCGGCGTCTACCAGGCGGGCACGTTGTCGGGCAATCCGATCGCAGTCGCGGCAGGCCTGAAGACGTTGCAACTGATCCAGGCGCCGGGCTTCTACGACACGCTTGCCGCCCGCACCACGCGTCTCGCGCAAGGTCTCGCGAACGTCGCGCGCGAAGCGAAGGTGCCGTTCGCGGCCGATTCGCTCGGCGGCATGTTCGGCCTCTACTTCACCGAGTCGGTTCCGACCAGTTTCGCCGAAGTCACGAAGAGCGACGTGCCGCGCTTCAATGCGTTCTTCCACAAGATGCTCGACGCGGGTGTGTACTTTGCGCCGTCCGCGTATGAAGCGGGCTTCGTTTCGATCGCACACGACGACGCGATCATCGACGCCACGATCGACGCGGCGCGCGGCGCATTCGCCTCGCTCGCGGCCTGAGGCGGGCGAAACGCAGCACCCGCCGAAAACCTGATTCACTACTGCCTGGCAACTGCACCCGACCGGATACCGATGTTTTCGCAAACCGACTTCGTCCACATGGAGCGCGCGCTCGCGCTGGCCAAACGCGGCATGTACACGACCGACCCGAATCCGCGCGTCGGTTGCGTACTCGTCAAGAACGGCGAGGTGATCGGCGAAGGCTTCACACAACCGGCCGGCCAGGATCACGCCGAAGTGCGCGCGTTGAAGGACGCGCGTTCGCGCGGCCATGATCTGCGCGGCGCCACGGCTTACGTGACGCTTGAACCATGCAGCCATTTCGGCCGCACGCCGCCGTGCGCGAATGCGCTGATCGAAGCGCAGGTTGAGCGCGTGGTCGCGGCGATGGAAGACCCCAATCCGCAAGTCTCGGGGCGTGGTCTCAAGATGCTGCGCGACGCGGGTATTGAAGTGCGTTGCGGGCTGCTCGCCAACGAAGCGCACGAACTGAACATCGGTTTCGTGTCGCGCATGACGCGGGGCCGACCGTGGGTCCGCATGAAAGTGGCAGCCTCGCTGGACGGCCGCACCGGCTTGCCGTCGGGCGTCAGTCAATGGATTACCGGCGAAGCGGCGCGCGCCGATGGTCACGCGTGGCGCGCCCGCGCGTCGGCCATCCTGACGGGCATCGGCACCGTCCGGGAAGACAATCCGCGCATGACGGTGCGCGCCGTCGACACGCCGCGCCAGCCACAACGCGTGCTGATCGACAGCCAGCTCGACGTGCCGCCCGAAGCCCAGATTCTGGCCGGCGCACCCACGCTGATTTTCTGCGGCAATCTCGATGAGCGTCATACCGAGCGTGCCGCCGCGCTGCGTGATCGCGGCGCGGAGATCGTGCAACTGGCAAACGCAGCGGGCAAAGTCGATCTGCCTGCCATGCTGAAAGTGCTTGGCGAGCGTAACGTGAATGAACTGCACGTCGAGGCGGGCTACAAGTTGAATGGTTCGCTGCTGCGCGAAGGCTGCGTCGACGAACTGCTGGTTTATCTCGCGCCTAGCGTGCTCGGCATGGACTCGATGAGCATGTTCAATCTGAGCGCGCCGGAAACGCTCGAGGCTCGCCAGCAACTGAATTTTCACGCGGTGGATCGGATCGGCGACGATCTGCGGATTCTCGCGCGCTTTGTGCCTCGCGTGGCACCTCAGCCAGCGCCCGAAGCCGGGACCGAGCCCGCGCCCCGACCAACTTCGAATTAATCAAGGATTAACACGATGTTTACAGGAATCGTCGCGGCAGTGGGCCGCATCGAATCAGTCAACCCCCTCGGCACGGATGGCGATGCGGGCGTGCGCCTGAACGTCGAAGCCGGCGGCCTCGATCTCGAAGACGTCCAGCTCGGCGACAGCATCACGATCCAGGGCGCCTGCATGACGGTCGTGGCAAAAACCGCGCATTCGTTCGAGGTCGACGTCTCGCGCGAAAGCCTGAACTGCACGGCGGGCCTGGGCGAGGCTGGCGAGGTCAATCTCGAGAAGGCGCTGCGCGCGCATGACCGGCTCGGCGGGCATATCGTCTCCGGCCACGTGGACGGCCTCGGCACGGTCACGCATTTTGCGCCCGTGGGCGAATCGCACGAACTGCGCGTGCTGGCGCCGCGCGAGATCGGCCGCTACCTGGCCTACAAAGGTTCTATCACTGTCAACGGCGTGAGTCTGACCGTCAACTCGGTTAAAGATCGCGACGACGGCTGCGAGTTTTCGATCAACCTGATTCCGCACACGGTCGAAGTGACCGCGCTCAAGCGCCTGCGCGAGGGCACGCAGGTGAATCTGGAGATCGATCTGATTGCGCGCTACGTCGAGCGCATGCTGAACGCGCCGAAATAACCCGCGACAAAGCCCGCCGCGCATGGGCTGGCGGCGGCGCCCTGCCGCTTTCAACCGGTTCATGCGTCCATCGTTTTTCGAGCATACCGGTGCCGGGCGGCGCAACACCAGTCGGCCGAATGGCCTATACCATCCGGGCCTGGCGACTTGGCGGCGCGCGTGGCGTAAAATACGCGCTTTCCCGAAAAACTCTCCGCCACCATGACGCTCGCCTCCACCCAAGAGATCATTGCCGAACTGAAAGCAGGTCGGATGGTGATCCTCGTCGACGAAGAAGACCGCGAAAACGAGGGCGACCTTGTAATCGCCGCCGAATTCGTTACACCGGAAGCGATCAACTTCATGGCCCGCTACGGCCGCGGCCTGATCTGTCTGACTCTTACGCAGGAACGCTGCAAGCAGCTGAACCTGCCGCTCATGACCTATCGCAACGGCACGCAGTACGGCACGGCGTTCACGGTCAGCATCGAGGCGGCCGAAGGCGTGACCACGGGCATCTCGGCGGCCGACCGCGCCCGCACGATCGCCGTTGCGGTCGCGCCGGACACCAAGGCCGAGCACATCGTGCAGCCTGGACACGTGTTCCCGATCATGGCGCAGCCTGGCGGCGTGCTGGTACGCGCCGGCCATACCGAGGCCGGGTGCGACTTCACCGCGCTGGCAGGCCTCACGCCGGCCGCGGTGATCTGCGAAGTCATCAAGGACGACGGCACGATGGCGCGCCTGCCGGATCTGATGGAATTCGCCAAAGAGCACGATCTGAAGATCGGCACGATCGCGGATCTGATTCACTACCGCAGCCGCACCGAATCGATCGTCGAGCGCATTTGTGAGCGCACCATGCAAACCGCGCACGGCGCGTTTCGCGCGGTGATGTACCTCGACCAGCCGAGCGGCCAGCCGCATATCGCGCTGGTGCGCGGTACGCCGAACCCTGAGCACGACACGCCGGTGCGCGTGCATGAGCCGCTGTCCATGCTGGATCTGCTCGAAGTCGGCAAGTCGACTCACTCATGGACGCTGGACGCGGCCATGAAAGAGATCGCCCAGCGCGACCTCGGCGTGATCGTGCTGCTGAACTGCGGCGATTCGAAAGATCATCTGGTCGACGTGTTCAAAGCGTTCGACTCGAAAGAAAAGGCCGAGGCGCTCAAACGCCGCCCGGTCGACTTCAAGACGTACGGCATCGGCGCGCAGATTCTTCGCGAGCTCGGTGTGGGCAAGATGCAGGTGCTGTCGAACCCGCGCAAGCTGGGCAGCATGTCGGGCTACGGCCTCGAAGTCACCGGCTTCGTACCGATGCCGGGCAGCACCGCACAAGCTCCGCAACAAGGCTGATCCGACCATTCACGCGCTTAAGCGCCAACCCAAAACACTACGGAATTCACATGGAAATCGGACAATACCAACCGAATCTCGACGGCGACGGACTGCGTATCGGCATCGTGCAGGCGCGTTTTAACGAACCCGTTTGCAACGGCCTCGCGGATTCGTGCATCGAAGAACTCGAACGCCTCGGCGTGACTGGCGAAGACGTGCTGCTGGTCACCGTGCCGGGCGCACTGGAAATCCCCCTGGCGCTGCAAAAGCTCGCCGAAAGCGCGCAATTCGACGCACTGATCGCGCTGGGCGCGGTCATTCGCGGCGAGACGTACCACTTCGAACTGGTGTCGAATGAAAGCGGCGCGGGCATCACGCGCATCGGCCTCGACTTCGGCATTCCGGTCGCGAACGCCGTGCTGACCACGGAAACCGACGAACAAGCCGTCGCACGCATGACCGAGAAGGGTCGTGACGCGGCGCGCGTGGCCGTTGAAATGGCCAATCTCGCCGTCGCGCTCGAACAACTCGGCGGTGACGACGAAGAAGAAGACGAAGAAGAGGAAGAGGCATGAAGAGCGCACGCCGACGCTCCCGCGAACTGGCCACGCAGGGGCTTTACCAGTGGCTGCTGTCGGGCTCGCCCGGCGGTGAAATCGACGCACAGCTGCGCGGCGCGCAAGGCTTCGACAAGGCCGACCACGAACACCTGGACGCCATCCTGCACGGCGTGATCCGCGATTCGGAAGCACTCTCCGCGGATATCGCACCGTGCCTCGACCGTCCGATCGACCAGCTTTCACCAGTCGAACGCGCGGTGCTGCTGGTCGCCGCGTTCGAGTTGAAGAATCACGTCGATATTCCTTATCGTGTGGTCATCAACGAAGCCGTCGAACTCGCCAAGACATTTGGTGGCGCCGACGGCTACAAGTACGTGAACGGCGTGCTGGACAAGCTGTCCGCGCAACTGCGCGCTGCTGAAACGCAGGCAGCTCGCAAGCATTGAAGGTAAGGCGCGTGACCTGGTCGTGCGCTTTACGCTAATGCGGATTCGCCGGTCGACGGATCGTCCGCTGGCCGGTCGAATCCAATGCGGAACAATGCAGCCCCATGCTGGCGGGTGCTTGCAAGGACGGCGCCGTGCGCATGAACCCATGCGCACGGCACTGTCCCGCTTTTGCTTCTGAACTGGATTGATCGTATGAACTCCGTGACCGAACCCTTGGTGCGGCTTGCTGCCCGCGTCGACGCCATCCAGCCTTTCTATGTGATGGAACTGGCCAAGGAAGCCGGGCTACTCGAGCGCGATGGGCGCGACATCATCCACATGGGAATCGGCGAACCCGATTTCACCGCGCCAGAGCCGGTCATCGAAGCGGCCGCGAACGCACTGCGCCGCGGCGTTACCCAATACACCAATGCGCTCGGCCTGCACGCGCTGCGCGAGGCGATCTCGGCGCATTACGCCGAGGCCTACGGCGTCAGCGTCGATCCGGCGCGAATCGTCGTCACCGCTGGCGCCTCTGCCGCGCTACTGCTGGCTTGCGCGGCGCTGGTCGATCGCGACGATGAAGTGCTGATGCCGGACCCGTGCTACCCGTGCAACCGCCACTTCGTAATAGCGGCCGAAGGCAAGCCGGTGATGGTGCCAAGCGGGCCGGCCGAACGCTTCCAGCTGACCGCCGCCGACGTCGAGCGCCTGTGGAACGAGCACACCCGTGGCGTGCTGCTGGCGTCGCCATCGAATCCGACCGGCACGTCGATCGAACCGGCTGAACTCGAACGCATCGTCAAGACTGTGCGGGCGCGCGGCGGCTTCACGATCGTCGACGAAATCTACCAGGGCCTGAGCTACGACGCCAAGCCCGTCTCGGCGCTCTCGTTCGGCGACGACGTCATCACCGTCAACAGTTTCTCGAAGTACTTCAACATGACCGGCTGGCGTTTGGGCTGGCTGGTGGTGCCGCCCGGCATGGTCGGCGCATTCGAAAAGCTCGCGCAGAACCTGTTCATCTGCGCGTCGGCGCTCGCGCAGCATGCGGCGCTTGCCTGCTTCGAACCGGAAACGATCGCCATCTACGAAGCGCGCCGCCTCGAATTCAAGCGCCGTCGCGACTTCATTGCGCCGGCGCTCGAATCGCTGGGTTTCTCGGTACCGGTAATGCCTGACGGAGCGTTCTACGTGTACGCCGATTGCCGCACGGTCGCGCATCAGGCGGCGGGAGACAGCGCGGCGCTCACCAAAGCGATGCTGCACGACGCGGGCGTGGTGTTGGTGCCTGGCATGGACTTCGGCACGCACGCGCCGAAGGACTACATCCGGCTGTCGTACGCAACTGCCCTGCCGAAGCTGGAAGAAGCGGTCGAGCGACTGGCGAACCTCTTCAGGCGGCACTGACCGGACAGGATAAGCGTTGCTGCGGTTTGCAGGCTCCCAAAGGACTCGCCAAGACAGATTGCGATGCCCGACTCATGCTTCACGACCGCGCACGCCGCCGCAAGTGCAAGCCACAAAAGAAAAAGGACACCGATAAGGGTGTCCTTTTTTATACCAGCCGCTCTCGTGTCAGGCGAGAACCGCGTTACTTGAATCTCAGGCGCCCAACTCCGCGGCCGATGCCACGTGCTTAGGCGCATTGGAGCTAGCGTCGTCCTGTTCGGACACCGGCGTCTTCACCGGCGCTGCCGCGCTCAACGGATGGCTGGCATCGAGCGTCATCTGCACGCGCTTGCCGTTAGCCGATGAGGCAGCAGCCGTAGCCGTGTTCGACGCCGTCAGAACCGGAGCCTGCGGTGCATTGATCGGCACCTTGCGGCCACGCGCCACATCGCGCAGACGGCCACGCTCGGCCATCACCTTGGCGCCGTAGCCGCCGTCGTCCTGCGAGGTCGAGCCGACGTAGAGACGCAGGCCGCCTGGCAGCGAACCGCCGCGTGCGATGCAATCCTTCAGCACCAGCGCGCCCACCTTGATGTTCGCGACCGGTTCGAGCGCGGCGCTCTGGCCGCCGAAATACTGGAATTTGTCCGAGTGAACCTTGGACATTACCTGCATCAGGCCCTGCGCGCCCACGCCGCTCTCGGCGTACGGGTTGAAGCCCGATTCGATAGCCATCACGGAGAGCAGCAGAAGCGGGTCGAGACCGACTTCGCGGCCGGTGTCGAACGCTGCCTTCACGAGCTCGCTTACGGGCTCCTGAGCCACGCGATAACGCCGCGCCAGGTACGACGCGACCAGATCCTGCTCGCGGGTCGAGACCAGCACACGATCGTCGCGCGCGTCGGCCGAGACGCGCTGCGCCGGAATCAGCCGTGCCAGCGCGGAAACGCTCTGCATGGTGCGCGGGTCAAGGCCGTTCAAAGCCGCGACGCCCATGCCGGACGTACCGGTGCCGTCGAAGGCGCCGTCGTAGCTGGTGTTGCTGGCGGTGACGCCATTGTTCGCGCCGCTAGCGGCGTCGCTACCGGTCGAATTTGCGGCCAGCGAGTCGTCAGACGACGCGCCAGGCGGCCCGAAAGCCGGCAGCGGGTGGCCCTGCAGCAGACGGGCGGGACCGGCCTGCACAGCGGCGGAAATAACCGGCATCAGCTTGGCGGCAAGGCTGCCGCGCCAGGCTGGCATCAGCCACAGTGCGAGTGCCAGCACGACAGCAACACCGCCGACGATGCTAAACAGGTGATGACTCATTCGCGTCCCGCGACGCAACGCACCACGCACAACTTGCGCGATACGTTCATCGGGACGCCACGATAACCAGGCGTTCATTCAGATCTCCCATGTTGCATGATCCGCGAACTCCGCCAGTTGAACAGGCGGTAACACACGTTCGCAGAGTCAAGACATCGCGCGCTCTGTCTGGTTAGGGCAGCAGCGACGTCGGGAAAACGGTAAATACCGTTTGTGGGGAGCCATCTTGAAAAGATGGCCCGCGGCATGCCAAATAAGCACGCAGGCGGTAGCTCCCACGCGAAAAACCAGCGTCAGATGGCGCTGGCGAGGACTTCAGTAAGGCCGTCAGATACCGTGCAGGGGGTCGGTAAACGGTGACGCGTTGCGTCAAAAGGGACCGGGGGCAGTGGTAAAAGGTTCACGCCCTGCAACCAATGTGGACGGATTCTATGCAGGGTTTTATAGATCGTCAACACTATAGATAGGCAAATGTATAACTAATTGTAATAATGAACAGTGTTCAGTCTTTGCAAAACCGCGTGCCGCGCGCGTCTTGAGCTATCTCAATTACGCCTCCCGAAGGTGGCCGTTTGGCCAATCTACGTGCGCCTGCCGACACAGGTAAAATCAACAATCGTTTTGGCGCCGCGCAGTCTGACGGTGCCTTCCATTTTTGCCGCTTGCGCGGCTCCCTACCGCACCAGATGAAATACAAAGACCTGCGCGACTTCGTCGGCCGTCTCGAAACGATCGGTGAACTGCGCCGCATCTCGCAAAACGTCTCGCCCGTCCTGGAAATGACCGAACTGTGCGACCGCGTCCTGCGCGCCGGCGGTCCGGCGATATTGTTCGAGAGCCAGCAGCAGCACGCGTTTCCGGTCCTCGGCAACCTGTTCGGCACGCCGCGCCGCGTTGCACTCGGCATGGGTATCGACGCAGAAGCAGGCGCGGGCGACAGCGCTGCGCTGGAGTCGCTGCGCGACGTCGGCCGCCTGCTCTCCGCACTGAAGGAGCCGGAGCCGCCAAAGGGGCTCAAGGACGCCGGAAAACTGTTCTCGCTCGCGAAGGCGGTTTGGGACATGGCGCCCAAAACGGTGAGCGCGCCACCCTGTCAGGAAATCGTCTGGGAAGGCAACGACGTCGACCTCGCAAAGCTGCCGATTCAGACCTGCTGGCCGGGCGATGCAGGGCCGCTGATCACGTGGGGCCTGACCGTCACAAAAGGCCCGAACAAGAGCCGACAAAATTTAGGCATCTATCGCCAGCAGCTGATCGGGCGTAACAAACTGATCATGCGCTGGCTCGCGCATCGCGGCGGCGCACTGGATTTCCGCGAATTCGCGCTGCAGAATCCAGGCAAGCCGTATCCCGTGGCGGTTGTGCTGGGCGCCGATCCGGCGACCATCCTCGGGGCGGTCACGCCGGTGCCCGACACACTCTCGGAATACCAGTTCGCCGGGCTGCTGCGTGGCGGCCGCACCGAACTCGCGAAGTGCATCACGCCGGGCGTCGACGGTTTGCAGGTGCCGGCACGGGCCGAGATCGTTCTTGAAGGTTTCATCTATCCGCAGGAAGGCACGCCCTCGCCCGCCCCCGCAGGCGCGCCGTCGCGTCCGGCGAAAGGCGCATCGGCCGCTTACGAACACGCGCTGGAAGGCCCCTATGGCGACCACACCGGCTACTACAACGAGCAGGAGTGGTTTCCCGTCTTCACGGTCGAGCGCATCACAATGCGGCGCGACGCGATCTATCACTCCACCTACACCGGCAAACCGCCCGATGAGCCCGCCGTGCTCGGCGTCGCGCTCAACGAAGTGTTCGTGCCGCTGTTGCAGAAGCAGTTCACCGAAATCACCGATTTCTATCTGCCGCCCGAAGGATGCAGCTACCGGATGGCGATCGTGCAGATGAAGAAGAGCTACCCCGGCCACGCCAAACGCGTGATGTTCGGCGTGTGGAGCTTCCTGCGGCAATTCATGTATACGAAGTTCATCGTCGTGGTCGACGAGGACGTGAATATCCGCGACTGGAAAGAAGTGATCTGGGCCATCACCACGCGTATCGATCCGGCGCGCGACACCGTGCTGGTCGATCGCACGCCGATCGACTATCTGGATTTCGCCTCGCCGGTAGCGGGTCTCGGGTCGAAGATGGGACTCGACGCGACCAACAAATGGCCCGGCGAAACCGATCGCGAGTGGGGCCGCCCGATTGAGATGGACAGCGCGGTCAAACAGCGTATCGACACCTTGTGGAATGAATTGGGACTGTAAAAACAGGCCTCGAATCACACCATTGAATTTTTAGGATTCTGTCGGCATCGAAGCGATCCGGTCGCCATCCGGGTCGGTCGCGCTAGAACAAGTCTGAATAACAAAACTGATGGAGCAGTTGCGCGGATGCATGCCTTTTCAATGATGTCGGACGGTTTTTTTCTGTCGTTGTCCTTGTGTCTGGATATCGGTCTCGTCAACGTCGCGATGATTTCGCTGACGCTGTCGCACGGCTTCAAACCAGGCTTCTGGTTGGGCCTCGGATCCTGTTTCGGCGATCTGGTTTACGCGACGCTCGCGCTTGCGGGAATGGCTGCGCTGCTGCAGTTCGAATCGGTGCGCTGGGTAGTGTGGATCGGCGGCGCGGCGATTCTGCTGTTTCTCACGTGGAAGATGGCGCGTGAAGCCATGTTCCCGGCGTCGGCACCTGCCGTTGCCGGAGAAGCGGATGCCAACGCGCCGCATCTTTCCGCGTGGCGCGGTTTCTTGCGCGGCGTGTTGCTGGCGATGTCGTCGCCTTCGGCGATTCTGTGGTTCGCCGCAGTCGGCGGCGCGTTGATTGCGAAAGCCGGCGCCACCAGCGTGACGACTGCACCGGTATTCCTCGGCGGCTTCTTCCTCGGTGGCATGTGCTGGACGATCTTTATCTGCGGACTCGGCAGCCACGGACGCAAACGCGCCGGCACCGGTTTGCTGCGCGCGTGCCATGTGTTGTCGGCGCTGCTGTTCGCGTACTTCTCGTATAGCGTGATCGTGAACGGGTATCGCGATCTGATCGTGCAGACCGCTCAGGTGGCGAGCTAAAAAAAACGGCTCGCCTTGGCGAGCCGTCTTCCATCGATTTCAATACGCGCAGCGCGGCGCAAATTCAATCGCGCAGCCTGTCAGGCGAGATACTGCGCCAGCTTCTCCAGATCGACGTTGCCGCCGCTCACCACTACGCCCACCCGCTTGCCCTTCACCGGCACGATGCCATTGAGCACGGCCGCCGCGGCGAGGCAACCCGTCGGTTCCACCACGATCTTCATGCGCTGCGCGAAGAAACGCAGGGTGTCGATCAACTGCGCGTCGCTGACCGTTTCGATCTGCGCGACTAACTTCTGAATGATCGCGAACGTGTAGTCGCCGAGATGCGTGGAGGCAGCGCCATCGGCGATCGTGCGCGGTGCGTCGATATGCACGATCTCCCCGCGAGCAAGCGATTGCTGGCCGTCGCTGCCCGCTTCGGGCTCAACGCCGATCACGGTACACCCCGGACTCAATGCCGCCGCCGACAACGCGCTGCCGCCGATCAGCCCACCGCCGCCGAGGCAAACGAACAGCATGTCGAGCGGGCCGATTTCTTCGATCAATTCCTTCACTGCCGTGCCCTGCCCCGCGATCACGTGCGGATGGTCGTACGGCGGAATCAGCGTCATGCCACGTTCTTCGGCGAGCCGCCGGCCGATCTCTTCGCGATTCTCGGTGTAGCGGTCGTAACTGATCACTTCGCCGCCATAGCCCTTGGTCGCCGCGACTTTCGCGGCAGGCGCGTCGTGCGGCATGATGATCGTCGCGTGAATCCCGGCGAGGCGTGCCGACAGCGCGATTGCTTGCGCATGATTACCCGACGAATACGTCAGCACGCCCGCTTTGCGTTGCTCCGCGTCGAAATGCGAAATCGCGTTGTACGCGCCGCGAAACTTGAAGGCGCCCATGCGCTGGAAATTTTCGCACTTGAAGAACACTGACGCACCCGTGCGCTCATTGAACGTGCTGGAAGTGAGAACGGGAGTACGGTAGGCGACGCCTTCAAGACGCGCAGCGGCGTCGAGTACGTCGTCGAAAGTGGGAGCGGGAAGCGCTTGCATCGGCGAAACTCTCCAGGAGCGGTGGCGAAACAGCCATTCTCCCAGCTTCGACAGTGCTTTGGTATGCCGCTGTGAAAACACAAACGGCGTAACCCGGCGATCAAGCCGGCGTTACGCCGTCAATACATCCCGCGCGCTTCTTGCGATCAGCGGCGATAGTAGCCGTGGCCGTAATAACCGCGACCGTAGTAGCCATGGTGATAATAAGGACGGCCATAACCACCGTAATATCCACCCACCACAACTGCCGGCGGTGCGTAATAGCCCGGCGCGTACACCACCGGCGGAGGCGGCGGCGCGTAATAGACTGGCGGCGGCGCGGCATAAACCGGATACGCCGGCGCGATCGGAATGCCAATACCGATACCGACGGAAACGTGCGCCTCTGCAGCAGTAGCGAACCCCACGCCGAGTGCGGCGGCAACGACAAACGGAACGATCTTTTTCACTTTTGTTCTCCTGGCGCGGCCCACTAAGGTCGCCGACATCGCATGCCTTGCATGCCATGAAATCAATGTATCGAAAAAGACCACGCATAGATGTTCGCATTTGTTGCAAATTGCAATTGGCGGCAATCGGTTGGAATTTGCGTCGGCGCGGTGCCGCCCGGGCACGCCCTGTAACGGACCGAGAACTAAGGGTTTGCCAGCGCTCGTGACGACGCAAATCCTCCGCTTTGCAACTCTTGCCGCTTCTGCCACTCACTTCCCAGTAATCTTTAATTACAAATTAGCTTCAATCCTGACGGCCCAAATGAAAAATGCCTGGCGCAATCGCACCAGGCATTTCTTACCCATGAGCAAACGGTATTTTCAGCCTACCTTCACGTAGGTGAATTCTCTGGAGACGTTGGGCGGGACGTACGCGCCGCTGATGCGTACGCGTGGCGTCAAGCGCTTCTTCTGATCCCACCAGCGACGGCGCTGCGAGTGCGTCAAAAACCGCAAGTGCTTTCGGTAAGAAAAAATATTCATCGTTACCTCCCGAATCTGACTGCGAGACGAAAAACCCAGAACAGCAACTGCCAAACCGGCTCAGGAAAAGAAATTGTGAGCAGTTTTCGGACCTGCGGGGCGCGCGAGGCCGGATGACTGACCGGAGGCTCCATATCGCACGCGCACTCATCAGAGGAATACTGGAACCGGGATACGTCACTGCCGGACGGATGCGCGATACTTCTGCTTTCCCGTTCAAGCATTCCGTCTGGAGCAGGCCCTCATGTCCCAGCCCTCTCTGCCGCGCCTCGGCTTCATCGGTGCGGGTCGGCTCGCGCGCTGTCTCGCGCTGAGTTTTTCACGCGCCGGCTATCCCGTCACGGCGGTGGCGAGCCGCACGGCAGCCTCGGCCAACCGGCTCGCCAGTCAAATCGAATCTTGCGCGGCGTTCGACGATCCACAACAGGTCGTCGACGCCGCAGACATCGTCTTTTTAGCCGTTCCCGACGACAGCATCGGTACGACAGCGCACACACTGCGGTTCGTGACGGACGCGGCAGGCGGCCCGCACGGCCGGGCGCTCGTGCATTGCAGTGGCGCCTCGCCGGTGGAACTGCTGGCTCCGGCGCGCGACCAGGGCGCTGCGATCGGCGGCTTTCACCCACTGTACCTCTTTGGCGGCGATCTCGCAGACATCGACCGGATCGCCGGCTGCTCGGTGACGATCGAGGCCGACGGCGCGCTCAAGGATGCGCTGACGGCACTGGCCGTGGCCCTGCATTGCCATCCGTTGTCGATTCCAGCGGGCGGACGCATGCTGTACCACGCCGCCGCGCATTACGCCGCGAGCTTCGCGCTGTGCAGCCTCGCTGAATGCGTCGCGCTATGGCGCACGCTGGGCTTTGCCGAAGACGACGCGTTGCGCGCGCTGCTGCCGATGCTCTCCAGCACAATCGAAACCGCCCGCGACAAGGGCCTGCCTAACGCACTCGCCGGCCCCGTGTCGCGCGGCGATACGGGTGTCGTGGAAAAGCAGTTGGCGCTACTGGAAGGCCTTGGCGGCGACCATGCCGCGCTGTACGGTTTGCTGTCGCGGCGCGCGGTCGGATTGGCCGAACGCCGCGCCAAACCGCCGGCCGCGATCGAGGCGATTGCCGAGGCGGTGGAAGAATCGCTCAACCGGTCGCTGAATCAGGCCGCAGCAGGTGCCAGCGTCAAGTAAGGCGTGATAATGTGACGTCCGGCGCCGCGCGCAATCCGCCAGCGCCGCGCTTCAGGACCAACAGACGAGAACGCACAATGATCAAGGTCAGCATCCTCTATCCGTATCGGGAAAACGGCCACTTCGACGTGGACTATTACTGCGTCACGCACATGCCGCTCGCGGCCACGCTGTTTGGGCCGTCGCTGAAAGGCTGGTCGGTCGACGTCGGCATCAATGCCGGGCCGCCGGGAACGCCGCCGCCGTATGTCGCCGCAGGCCACTTCCTGTTCGATAGCACGGACGACTTCTATAAAGTCTTCAAGTCCGCCTCGGAGCAGTTGGTTGCCGACATTCCGAATTACACCGACGGTGGCAACGGCACGATTCTAATCAGCGAAATCAAGGTTTCTGTGTGATGTCCCGTGGCCGGTTGCGGTTTGGCAGCATGCAGATTGCCGGTTAGTCTGACTCGAGCACCTGGAAATTGATCCACCGCGTCCCCACTTTGATGCGTAACTGATGCGTAATGCGCCCTCCCCTGGGAACGGCGCAAGCAAGCCCAACAAAACCGCCGGCGCACCGATCGGTCAGCGCCGGCACCCCGCGGCCGATCGACGGCCGTCATCCGAAGGATAAGGACACGAGATGTTTGGCGATATCGCCCGTTTTCTGCTCAATACCGTCTTTACGCTGTTCGGCGCAGCGTTGCTGCTGCGCGCATGGCTGCAGGTCGTGCGCATGCCGCCGTACAACCCCGTCACGAACGCCGTGCTGCAAGCCACCAACTGGATCGTGCTGCCTTTGCGGCACATTCTGCACAGCACCCGCAACATCGACTGGGCGAGTCTGGTCGCGGCTCTGATCGCGGCAATTGTTTACGTGGTGCTGATGGTGGTGCTCACGGGCGCCGATCCGCTCACGCTTGTGCCGACGTTGTTGATCGTGGCCGTGCTGACCGTCATCAAGTGGGCGCTGAATCTGATCATCTGGATGACGATCCTGATGGCGCTGCTGTCGTGGCTCAATCCGCGCTCGCCGGCCATGCCGATCCTGTACCAGCTGACCGCGCCGTTTCTGAATCCGCTGCGCCGCGTGGTGCCGCAACTCGGCGGCATCGACCTCTCGCCGATCCTGCTGTTCGTGATCGTGCAGGTGCTGCTGATGGTGGTGACGCGTGCGGCTGTTCAGTTGACCTACTTCGTGATCTGAACGACGCTCCGTGCGGCTTGCAGATAAGGGGCGGCGGCGCGATTTGCGCTAACTGCCCCTTCCCGAGTAGAATTGTGCGCTCTGCGGGCGTCGTATAATGGTAATACCCTAGCTTCCCAAGCTAGAGCCGTGGGTTCGATTCCCATCGCCCGCTCCAGAATTTCTCAAATCGTCACTAGTTCTTCGCGGTCTTCTCGACCGCCTTGACCAGTTTGAAATTCCCTTCTTTATCCAACGCGTAGTAGTACGTCCCGCTTCCCTCTTCATTCCGGCTGCCGTGAACCACGAGGAGGCGACTGTCGCGCCGGAATTCGAGCGGCTCCTTCACATCCACATCCCAGCAGCACACCGTAAAAGGCAGCCACGTGACGCGGCCGGTCTTCGCATTGATCGCCACGCTCGACACGCAGGACGCCCCGCAGCCCCAGCTTGCCAGCACGCAGTGCCCGGCGAAGTTGGGCTTCTGCCGACTGGCTTCGCGGATACGCGTTGCATATTCCTTGTCGCTCGCGGATACGAGCCGCACTTTCGCCGCTTTGCCCGCAAAGGTGTCGCTCACCGCGAACTCTTCAAAGCGCGGCGTGCCGGCATCAACGGCTTGCGCTACGCCCATCCAGCACGCGGCCGAAACGAAGCCCATCAATAGAAACTTGTTCAATGCTCAACACCAGTGGTTTGCTTCCCATGCGAGCCGCGCTGACGCAGCGGTGTGATATCGCCCGAGAATATAGCGAATCCCGCCCTGACATTCTTCAATTGCATTGCCGAACGATTTTTCGCCATTCGGATTCAATTCATATTGAGGCGGCAGCAACTGATAAAGCCCGCGCGCGGACGATTTGCCATTGCGCACGTCCGCCACGCCGCACGACTCCTGCGCCATCAGCCACAGTAAATCGTTGAATTGCGTGAGCGGCACGCCTTCAATGGCCATCGCTTTACGAAGCGCATTCTGGGAAGTAGTCAGAACCGCGGTTGGATCGATAGCGACCCAATCCGTTTTGGCGGCTTTTGCCTGCCGATGATTGTGCGCGTATTTGCCCATGATGGATTTTCGCTTTGATAATCGTTGCAAGAGGAAGGCTTACAACGCGATTAAATCATACGAATCTCAATCATGGTTATGAAAACGTAATCTTGGTGCCGATTCCCCGTTACTATCTTCACTCCTCGATAATTGAGGATTTGGCCAGCTAGGCCCGGCATGATTCTCGCCCCCAGTCGCAGCCATGATCCGGGGGGGGGGGTTGTCACCGGGCCTGGTGGGTGGCTGGTGATCGCTAATAGGGGCTCGGCCGGGAACATCTTGAGGCCGTCCGTAACGTGGATGCCGAGACTTGCCACCGATGTTGCAGGCCAACCAGCTCAATCTGCATAAACACTTCGATGCAAGAAAACCAACAACATAACTCCGTCGACGTCTTCGTTGGCGTTGACGTAGGTAAAGGCCATCATCACGCCGTCGCTCTCGATCGGACCGGAAAGCGCCTGTACAACAAAGCGCTTCCAAACGATGAGACTAAACTGCGCGCCCTCATCACTGAACTCAAGGCGCACGGTCAACTTCTATTCGTCGTCGACCAGCCCGCCACCATCGGTGCGTTGCCGCTGGCAGTCGCCCGCGCCGAAGGCGTTCTGGTCGCCTATCTGCCAGGTCTGGCCATGCGCCGCATCGCCGATCTGCATGCGGGCGAAGCCAAAACCGACGCCCGCGATGCCGCCATCATTGCCGAAGCTGCCCGCTCGATGCCGCACACGCTGCGCTCGCTTCGACTGGCCGACGCGCCGCTCGCCGAACTCACCATGTTGTGCGGTTTCGATGACGATCTCGCCGCACAGATCACACAGACCAGCAACCGCATTCGCGGCCTGCTTACCCAGATCCATCCTGCACTGGAACGGGTTCTGGGGCCGCGCCTCGACCATCCGGCCGTGCTCGATCTGCTTGAGCGATACCCGTCGCCCGCCGAGCTTGCCGCAACCAGCGAAAAAACACTCGCCAACCGCCTCACCAAACTTGCACCTCGTATGGGCAAAAACCTCGCTGCCGAAATCGTTCAGGCGCTCAGCGAACAGGCTGTGGTCGTACCCGGTACTCAGGCATCAACCATCGTCATGCCGCGTCTGGCCCTGCAGCTCGCATCTTTGCGCAAACAACGCGACGAGGTTGCCAGCGAAGTTGAACGCCTGGTACATGCGCACCCTCTTTGGCCAGTCCTGACCAGCATGCCGGGAGTCGGCGTCAGGACCGCCGCCCGACTCCTCACTGAAGTTGCTCACAAAGCCTTCGCGTCAGCCGCACATCTCGCCGCCTACGCCGGCCTCGCCCCGGTCACTCGACGCTCAGGCTCTTCTATCCGTGGCGAACACCCATCCAGGCGGGGCAACAAGGTGCTCAAGCGTGCGCTCTTCCTCTCTGCCTTTGCCGCCCTGCGAGACCCGATCTCAAGGGACTATTACGCCCGCAAGGTCCAGCAGGGCAAGCGCCACAATCAGGCTCTCATCGCCCTTGCCAGACGGCGCTGCGACGTGCTGTTCGCAATGCTGCGCGACGGCACCCTCTACCAGCCGAAATCCGCCCCTAATGCTTGACGAAACACATAGGGGCATCCCCCCTCAAACCGCCGACCGTCTGGACGCACCCTTTTCGGGTGTGCTACCGTACGCGCACTTGCAACGCCCGCTCCACCTTCCTGCTGAACCATCAGCAGAATCCAGCACGAGCCGCCTCCCATGAAGGCGGCTTTTTTGTAGTGGCGGCGGCTAGCCTGGCGATTCGAGCAAACCGCGCCTGCGAACTGCGGCCCGCGCCGCTCAAGCGCAAAAAGGCGCCTCGCAATACGCCATGCAAGCCGCCGAGCCCTCACCCTTGTAGCAGCATCGATAATGATCCACGATCCAAACGACGCCGGCTTGCCGGACGAACTCCCGCCGCCTTCCATCGAAGCTGAAGACCAACCGGCCGACGCCGATGCCGGCACCGACACCCCGCCAGAAGAAGCCCTGCATCGACGCCGCATCCGCAGCTTCGTCACACGTGCGGGTCGCGTGTCGACCGGCCAGCGCCGCGCGATGGACGAACTCGGCCCGCGCTTCGTCGTGCCCTTCACACCTCAGCAGCCCGACTGGACTGGCGTGTTCGGCCGCGCGGCGCCGCGTGTGTTGGAAATCGGCTTCGGCATGGGCGCAACCACCGCGGAGATTGCCTCGCACCGTCCGGACGACGACTTCCTCGGCGTCGAAGTGCATGAGCCAGGCGTCGGCGCGCTGCTGAAGCTGATGGGCGAGCAGGCGCTGTCGAACATCCGCATCATTCAGCACGACGCGGTCGAAGTGCTCGAGCAGATGATCGCGCCGGACAGCCTCGACGGCGTCCATATCTTCTTTCCCGACCCATGGCACAAGGCGCGCCACCATAAGCGCCGGCTGATCCAGCCGAAGTTTGTCGCGTTGCTGGTTTCGCGTCTGAAGCCGGGCGCGTACCTTCATTGCGCGACCGACTGGCAGAACTACGCTGAGCAGATGCTCGAAGTCCTGGGCGCCGATTCCGCTCTGGAAAATACCGCCGACGGCTACGCGCCGCGTCCCGAATATCGTCCGGTGACGAAGTTCGAGCGTCGCGGGCTGCGACTTGGGCACGGCGTGTGGGATCTCGTGTTCAGGAAGCGCGGCGCGGCGTAAACCGCACGCTATAACTCGCTCGCCCAAAGAAAAAGGTCCGCAAACGCGGACCTTTTTTCATGATTCGAAAGAGGACTGAAGACTCAGTCCGCCCAGCTCAACGCGCCGCTGTAGCCGACCAGCAGAATCAACAGGCCGAAGCCGATCCGGTACCACGCGAACACGGTGAAGTCGTGCGCGGAGATATACCGCAGGAGCCAGCGCACGCAAGCAAAGGCACTGATAAAGGCCGCCACGAAACCGAGCGCGAAACTGCCAAACGCGTCCACGGACAGCAAATGCCAGTCTTTATAAAGCTCGTAAGCCGTCGCGCCGAAGATGATCGGAATCGCGAGGAAAAAAGAGAACTCCGTGGCGACACGCCGCTCGAGGCCAAACAGCATCCCGCCGACAATCGTCGAACCCGAGCGCGACATGCCAGGGATCAGCGCGAAACACTGAGCGAGACCGACTTTCAACGCATCCAGCGGGCCCAAATCGTCGACGTGCTGAACGCGCGCCGCCGCGTCGCCCCGCGTGCGCTGGCGCGCTTCGGCCCAGAGAATCACCACCCCGCCCGCCACCAGCGCGAAGGCGACCGGCACCGGCGAAAACAGTGCCGCCTTGATGGCCTTCTCGAACAGCAAGCCGAGCACGACAGCCGGAATCGTTGCGATGATCACGTTCAGCGTGAAGCGCCTCGCGTCGGGCCGGCTGGGCAAGCCAACCACCACGCTGCCAATGCGCCGACGAAACTCCCAGCACACGGCCAGTATCGCGCCGAGCTGGATCACGACATCGAAGGTTTTCGCGTGTGCGTCCGTGAAATTGAGCAGACTGCCCGCGACGATCAAATGGCCGGTACTCGACACCGGCAAAAATTCCGTCAACCCTTCGACGACGCCCAGAATCAGCGCCTTGCAAGCCATTAGCCAGTCCATCCGTGACCCTCATCGCTGTAGATAGTCGAAACGAACAGGGTCAGCACGGTGCGCGCGCGGCCCTGCCAGCCGCGCGCAGCGTCATTTCTCGACGATTTGCACGCGTATGCCGTTTGTAAGGATGGTGATTGTACCGGGTTCGTAATTCACCCCGGCAAATTGAAGCTGTTCGGGCTTGAAGGTGTAGATCGGATAGTTGGTCAGCAACTGCGTGGCGAGCACGGCCGCCGCGGAATTGATCTGCTGCGTGTAAGCCTGCGCCTGCCCGCTTACGCTGACGTTGTCGACGTTCGGCGACTTCAGCACGACCGATTTGCTGGCGGCGTCGTAAGCCAGCTCGCTCGACAGCGTGAAGACACCATCGACCGGTTGCGGCATGAACGGGCTCGCAAAGCGTGCATCGAGCATCACCGAAACGCGGTTCGCGTCCGGCAGGAAACCGACCACCGGATTGGTCAGCGCAACCTCGAACACCTGCGAAACCGTGCGTTGATACGGGAATTTGCGCTGCACCGCGTCCTGCACCTGCTGCTGCGAGAACGTGTAATGCGAGGGGATGAACGGAAAGATCGGCGTCGCGCAGGCCGCCAGCGACACGGTGAGGCCAAGCGCGGTGGTGCCTGTCAGCGCTGCAAGCAGGAAGCGGCGCCGGGTCGGCGCAGCGGGTCGAGTCATGCGAAATCTCCTGGGGAAGCCTTCTCGAGCATGCGGTTACGTTGGGTTGTGCCTGTCTGCGAGGATGGCAAGGCGGAATCGTTCAAGCGCTATCGGCGTGCCGCCTGTTGCGGTTGCGTCAGCGTTTCCAGCTGGGTAAGCCACGCGAGTGCTTCGCTGCGGCTTGCGCCGCACATGTCCGCCTGCGGTTGCAAACCGGAACAACATGCCGGCCGCTCTGGCTGACCGAAGATCGCGCAGCGCAGATCATCGCCGAGTTGCACGCAGCGCACGCCCGCCGGTTTGCCATTCGGCATGCCTGGAATCGGGCTCGAAATCGACGGCGCGATACAGCACGCGCCGCAATCGGGGCGGCACGCATGACCGTCCACATGGAACGGGGACTCGCGCTTCAGCACGCTGTTCGGTATATCACTCACAACATTTTTCCTGAACTCGAAAACCAGCAACACAACTGACAACGCAGCGCCAGACCCGCATTGTGCCATCGCATCCCGTGCGACCTTTTTACACAATCCGGCAGAAGGTCGCTCACGTAAACTTGATGGCTACGAAAGGCCACGCTCAAGAGGCGTTTGCGCTGTTCGATCCGGTCTCGAGAACCCGCCGGTTCGTGCCTCTTCAAGGGTGGCCGTCAAACCCGAGCGCTCCATGACCACCGCCAACACACTATTCCGCCCCGACCTGCTCGCCAAATACAACGCGAACGGTCCACGGTATACGTCCTATCCGACCGCCTTGCAGTTCCGCGACACGTTCGATCCCGCCGACTATTTACGCGCCGCGGCAGACCCCGGCGCTTGCGCCACCGATCTCTCGCTGTACTTCCACATCCCCTTTTGCGACACCGTATGTTTCTACTGCGGCTGCAACAAGGTCGCGACGAAAAACCGCGCGCACGCGCGTCCTTACGTCACGCAACTGAAGCGCGAAATGGCCTTGCAGGCAGCGTGTTTCGACACGCGGCGCCCGGTCTCGCAATTGCATTGGGGCGGCGGCACGCCCACGTTCCTGTCGCATGACGAAATGACGGAACTGATGGCAACGGCGCGCGAGCACTTCACGCTACTGCCCGATACTGAAGGCGAGTATTCGATCGAAGTCGATCCGCGCGAGGCATCGCCAGAGACCATTGCGCATTTGCGCACGCTAGGCTTTAACCGGCTCAGTCTCGGCGTACAGGATTTCGATCCGGTGGTGCAGCAGGCGATCAATCGCATTCAACCGCTCGAGATGACTGCCTCGGTCATGCAAGCCGCGCGTGGCACGGGGTTCCACTCGATCGGCGTCGATCTGATTTACGGGCTGCCGCATCAAACGGTCGATAGCTTCAGCCGCACGCTCGACACGATGATCGAACTCGCGCCCGATCGCCTTTCGGTGTTCGCGTATGCGCACATGCCGCAGCTCTTCAAGATGCAACGGCAGATGGATGCGGCCACGCTGCCCTCGCCGGCCGTGCGCCTCGCGATTCTGCAACGGGTGGTCGAACGGCTGACGGGCGCGGGCTATGTCTACATCGGCATGGATCACTTCGCGCTGCCCACCGATGAACTCGCGCGCGCACAGGCGCAGCGCACGTTGCATCGAAATTTCCAGGGGTACAGCACGCGCGCTGAATGCGATCTGATCGGCTTCGGCGCGTCATCGATAGGCAAGGTCGGCGACGTGTACGCGCAGAACGTCAAGGACCTGCCGGGCTATGCCGCGGCAATCGATGCCGGCAAGCTCGCGATCACGCGCGGCGTGCGCCTCACTGCCGACGACCGTCTGCGTCGCGATGTCATCACGCAGTTGATGTGCAATTTGGAACTGCGCTTCGACGAATTCGAGGCCGCGTACGGCATTCGCTTCGCCGATACGTTCGAGCCGGAACTTGAGCGCTTACGTAGCTTCGAGCAGGATGGGCTGGTGTCGGTAAGCGGCAGCAAGCTCGAAGTGCAGATGGCCGGGCGCATGCTCGTGCGCAACATCGCGATGGTGTTCGACCGCTATCTCGCCCAGCAGACGCTCGAACGGTTTTCACGCACAGTTTAATGACTGAGCACGCGAAGAAGGCATGCGGCTTGCCCGCCATCGAATTTTCCGCCATAATCTCCGTCTTCGCCGCGCGCCATTCGCTGACGCGTGCGCTGCGGGACCTGCCCAGGTGGTGAAATTGGTAGACGCAGGGGACTCAAAATCCCCCGCCGCAAGGCGTGCCGGTTCGATTCCGGCCCTGGGCACCAAAAAAGATTCGAGCAGTACCGCATAAAATCAGAAAGCCCCGCCCAGTCATGCTGCGCGGGGCTTTTTGTTGCCCTGCCTGAAACATTGAAATAAGGCATTGAGATACGGTGCTAATCCGCATCACTGTTGCTGGCCCGCAAGACCTCGGTTGGCGCTTACTCGACGACCGACCATGAGGCCGGCATCGTAGGCCGCTTCCAGCGCTCTCGCGAGGCTATCGACGCGCACGATACGCAAATCGGCGCTCGCCTTGCCGCTCAGTTCGAACGTCGCGATGCCGAGCGTTTCATGCGCGATCGACAGCAGCAAATCCAAATGTGCGTCGCGTTCGATGGTGGTGGTCATGGTCGGCTCCTGATAGTTGGCATTGCACTTATCAGCTTAGGCAGTAATTGCCCATGCAATATGTGACGTTCCGTCGCATATTGAAGCTCTTCTCGACATTGAGCGAGCCGACGCCAACGGCGCCGGTGCTCATATCCGCCGCCTACTGCCCCGCCACCCGCGCGCCGCCATGCATCGTCGCGCGCCTGCGCTTGAAGACATAGCTGGCCCACATCACGACCAGCCATGCGGGCACAAGCCACACCGAGACCGAGAGGCCCGGCGTCATGGCCAGAATCACGAGGATCAGCGCCATGAACGCGAGGCAGATCCAGTTGCTGACCGGGAACCAGAACGACTTGAACACGAGCGTCTCGCCCGCCGCCACCATCGCCTTGCGCGACTTCAGGTGCGTCAGGCTGATCAGCGCCCAGTTCAGCACGAGTGCGGCTACCACGAGAGCCATCAGCAAACCGAGCGCTTCAGCCGGAATCAGATAGTTGATGATCACGCACGTGAACGTGGCGAGCGCCGACAAACCGATCGCCATATACGGCACACCGCGCCGGTCGACCTTCATCAGCGCACGCGGCGCGTTGCCCTGTTCCGCGAGACCGTAGAGCATGCGGCTATTCGCATACACGCCGCTGTTGTACACGGACAGCGCCGCGGTCAGCACCACCACGTTGAGCACATTCGCGGTCAGCGTCGAGCCGATCTGCGAGAAGATCATCACGAACGGGCTGCCGCCTGCCGCGACCTGACTCCACGGGTACAACGAGAGCAGCACCGCCAGCGAGCAGATGTAGAAAATCAGAATCCGGTAGATCACCTGATTTACGGCCTTCGGAATGCTCTTCTGCGGGTCGGACGCTTCTGCTGCCGTAATGCCGATCAACTCGAGGCCGCCGAACGAGAACATGATGACCGCGAGCATCATGAACAGGCCATGAAAACCATGCGGGAAAAAGCCGCCGTCGGCCCAGAGATTCGTGATCGAGGCCTGCGGCCCGCCATGCCCGCTGATCAACAGATAGCCGCCGAACAGGATCATGCCGATCACCGCCACCACCTTGATGATCGCAAACCAGAATTCGGTTTCGCCGTACGCTTTGACGTTGGCAAGATTGATCGCGTTGATAATGCCGAAGCACACCAGCGCCGAGACCCACGTAGGCACTCCCGGCCACCAGTAATGCACGTAGGTGCCCACCGCGGTCAGCTCGGCCATGCTCACGAGCACGTACAGCACCCAGTAGTTCCAGCCGGACAGAAAGCCGGGGAAGTCGCCCCAATACTTGTAGGCGAAGTGGCTGAACGAACCGGCCACCGGTTCCTGCGCGACCATTTCGCCGAGCTGCCGCATGATCATGAAGGCGATGATGCCGCCGATCGCGTAGCCGAGAATCATCGACGGGCCGGCTGCCTTCAACACGCTGGCGG